>NZ_JBEOWK010000005.1:63620-463704 GCF_040295985.1 Streptosporangium sp. NPDC002524
TGAAGCGAGCATCTGCGCTTCAGCAACAACACCCCTCCCTCGTTTCGGGTCGCTCTCTAAAAGCAAGGCGCCAAGATACCCCAACGCCCTCGCTCGCTTTTGGGAATCAGGGATGTCACGCATCACCTTCTCGGCATAACTAAAGTGGCCAGATTCCATTAATGCTGATCCGAGATCCAGCAAAGCATGCGACTTAGAAGAGGGACTTAACGATGAAGCGAGCATCTGCGCTTCAGCAACAACACCCCTCCCTCGTTTCGGGTCGCTCTCTAAAAGCAAGGCGCCAAGATACCCCAACGCCCTCGCTCGTTCTTGGGAATCAGGGATAGTACGGGCCATCTTCTCGGCGACTTTCCAATTACCAGTTTGGGCTATCGTAATTGAATTTTCAGCCGTTGTCTTATCTCGCAACCAAGAGCGCGGCACGCCATTGAGCATCCGTTCAGCGAGTTTCGCCTGGCCAGAGCGCGCCAGCTCTATAGAAGCGTCAGCTAGTATAGCTTTCTTTGTGCGCTTATCTCTTGCTGTCTGCGCAAGGCGTTCGGCCCGCTCCGTATTACCAGCTTTACTTAAAATGCTGGCTAATTTAATTAAAGCTCTCTCTCTCCGCAAGCTCTCACCGAAGCTTAAGCCATCTTTAATGGGATTGATTATGGCTAACGCTTGTTTAGGTGATTTTTCAACCAGAGTTGCGGCTAGATGCAGTTTCGTTTCAATGCGCCACGTGTGAACATCAATAGATTCCGCTACATAATTCGATAGCTCTCCTCGCCCAGCCTCCGCCATAACAATCGCAATGTTCCTCAGTGCGTTACCTCGGTGTTCGACGTCGTCAATTTCTAGTGCTGTTAACCGAGATGATTCCCATTGCTCCGCGTGTGCCAACGCTACTGCTACATCTATGAGCGGGCCCGCCTGCCGTAGCGGGTTAGTGATGGATAGCGCAAGATTTTTTGAGCTTACAGCTATTGCAAGTGCCCGACCGCGGTCATAATTAGATATCTTCGACGAAATTGCAGTTAACACTTTGACTTGATTAGGGATATTTTCTTGAATTGAATACTTATCGTTCATGATATAGCTGCCGTCATGCTTCACCAATTTCCGATAGAGAGTATCCAATACCTTTCTCCTGTTAAGCACTCGTTCCCGCTCAATAGCAAGCATTGTCAATAGGGTTACGTTGAAATCGTGCTTGCCAATAATATCTTGAGCTGTGATGATTTCACTAATAGCCCCTGCGGCCAACATTTCCTCGGACAGCATGAGATTATGTCGTTGAGTATCTGCTGCAATTTTGCTATAACGAACGAAGTCGTCGGTGTCTAATAACATTTTCCCATACGGGTGCAGAAGATATCTTGGAGTACTCTGTGGCCAGCCCTTAGTTCTGTAATCTTCAGCCCATTCGTGAATGCCTTCTCGGTAACGCTCTAAGTCTCCAGAAAGAAGGTCTCTAGCCATTACTCGAAGAGTGTCGTGAGCAAATACGTAAGTCTCATCATTTCGATCTTTTATGCTTGTTCGCAAAGTTCGACCAAAAGAGGCCCTTACTTTTTTTCTAATTTCATAATGTGGTTGACCGGTGAGTTCGGCTAGGTTTTTACAGGACAGACTATCTTGGCATGCAGCTAGGTAGCCAATTATATCTATGTTCCCCGATTCACTCTCTAATTGAAGGAGCAGTTCATTTTCAGCTTCGATTTCAAGGTTCGTAGCATGCGGTGAAGAGATAAGTGGACGCTGTTCACAACTTCGTAGTGGGTGTTGTCCTGGAACATCGACAGGAAGGTCGGGATGAACACGGCTTGTGACCAGAACAAGAACGTTAAATGGTAAATTACGAGGTAGGAGTGCCGCAATACTTGGCCGGCCGCCACTATCCTCATCCAAACCATCGATAATTAGCAGAAGTTTATCTTCCTCATGCTCATGCACTCTTTTAGCGGCAGTTTCAATCAAGTGATGAAACTGCTCAACACGCTTGCTATTCTCTGTGGCGATTTTTCTTGGTACGCCAGCTATAAAAGAAAGCTGGTCAATCATCGATATAAGAAAAGCTTGGCTACTTGCTTCGCTAGCAGCCCGAAGCGTTATGAAGAAGGAAGCTATGCGAACGCCAGCCGGCGGGTTAAGAACAAACCAGGCAGTCAAGGCGGTTTTGCCTGCCCATGGTGGAGCATGCACTAAAAGATAGCCTTCAGTACTGGCGCAAAATTTAACCAAATCAGCTATATCATCCTCACGATCGATTAGCTCACTTGGTGCTAAGCTACGAACTCGTGCTAAATAACTAGATTCGATCAAGGGTGTTGCAGTTGGCGAAAGAGCATCGGCTAACTGTGTTTCTACACCTGGGAGATCTAGGAGCTGTATCAGCAGCTCCAACTCATGCTCATCTAGTAAGCGATACCACGAGTCAACCCTTACAGCCGCTAGGCGAGCGAACCCCTCCGTGGAGTAATGCAGGCTGATCAAGCCAATGACTAAATTTCCTGAAAAAAGTGCAGCACCGGACATCCCCTCCCATGGTGATCCATCATTGTAGGCAGGAGATGGCGGGTTACTTATGCTTACTTCCAGGCTGTTCTGTTTCTGATTGGAAAGCAGCGGAACGCTACCATTTAGATGAAAGCTATCACGATATTGTGATGGAGTCCCGTCGGGAAGTTTTCTTTCGTGATCATCGCGCAGTTTAAATCTGGGATATCCAACGGCAGAGCATGAAAGAACTGCATTTTTCCTGCCAATACGGCCAAATTCCAACTTAACTAGATCATCGTTATTGCGATACTGTATAGAGAGTACGGCGGTATCGCATTTCGAGGAAACAAAATCGATGGAGGATTCGCCTGTCCATTCATCTTCGCTATCGGCATTGAATCTGACATGGACGCTGATTGCGTTCTTAATTACATGTGCACATGTAATTACTCTGTCGGCACATACAAGATAACCCGATCCTCGCTCTCTCGATCCATCAATCAGGATAACTATAATTTCGGCAACTCGATCGGGGTCTAAGCCTGAATCAGATGCATTTTCGATTTCAGAGTCGGCAGATGACACCTCCAACTCAAACGACTCATAAAGATCAAAATCATCATGATCCATCGATCATTAACGCTCTTTCTCCCCAGACGGGCCAGAGATCCAAGGGGTAGCGGTCGAATTCGCACTCTTAGGCTGTAGAGTTAATTTTATTCGTTGTGTAGAAGATGCCGTCTCTTTTGAGCTACCATCTACGCCTAGTATCCAAAAATGAATTTTTCCGCCGACATTATCTTCTTGGGTCACTACTACGGAAAACTCAAGCTCGATTGGTCCTAGCTCAAACCGAATCTCTTCGTGTGGGGCCTCATCGACTGCCTTAGTGAGTTGCGAGCGGAGTGCTTTCACGACTGTAGTAAGTTCGATCACTTCATCCTGCGCTTCTATTGGCACCATGAACGATGAATCTTAACACTCACATCGAAGAAATGAAGTAGAACTAGCTTAGATGTTCGCGTTCAGGAACGGTTAAGCGCTACAGCCCACTAGGATCATGGAAAGATAGTCATTCACCTGCGCATATGTCGAGCGAGGATCGTCACACGGGTTCTGCAACTGCCTCGCCTCAGAACTGGGTGACTAGCTCTGAAACATAGAACGGTACGGAGAGCTAGCAGAGCACTCGGTGAGTCGGTACTGAGGAACGAAGTCCCGACTCGTCGATCGCCCCCAGCCCTGAGCCAACATTAACTGTCATCAGGCGATCGTCGGGTGCAACCGTCTGAAACCTCTGAAAGGACCATCCACTAACCCGTTGATCTATCCTCGGGCGGTGGCGCGGCCTCGGTACGGTGGCCATGGGTAGGTGCGGTGGGCAGGTGGTGCGGTGGGCGGCCCGATTTCCGCCGCCGTTCGGGACCGGCGCCCACGCCGCACGCCCGGACGGCGGGCGGGTGGAGGGCCGTGCGGCGGCGCGCCGCGCCGCCGCCTTGATACCTATGAGAACAATTCGGCAGTGATCCGGGATGGGCGACGCTCGATGCGTGAGCGGCTGGTAGAACGCTGGGTGTGGAGGATCGACGGGATCGGCTTCGGGCGTTGGGTGAGTTGCTGCGTCGGCTGCGTAAAGATGCTGAACTGACCGGTAAGGATCTGGCGTTGCGGGCTGGGGTGGCTCAGCCGACGATCTCGCGGATTGAGACGGGGCAGCTTCTTCCGGTTCCGGAGACGGTCGATCGGCTTGTCGAAGCGCTGGACCTGGACGACGTGGGCCGCGGGGAGTTGGATGCTCTGCTCGTACGGCTTCGTGATGAGGTCTCCCGTCTCAAGGGTGGGCTTGCCGGCCGGGAGGCGGCCAATGCTGCCCGGCTGCGATCGGCTCAGCGGGTGGTGTCGTTTCAATCGGCAATGATCCCGGCGTTGCTTCAGACGGCGGAGTACGCGCGGCTCGCTTTGGCCTTCGGCCGGGACGTCGACGAGGAGGATGCGGCGAAGGCTGCGGCGGTTCGGGTGGAGGCGCAAGCTGTTCTGTTCGAGTCGGGGCGTGAGTTCTCCTTCGTGTTGACGGAGGGGGCGGTTCGGACGTGGCCGGGGTCGCCGGCGTTGATGCGGGCGCAACTTGATCGATTGCTTCAGGTCTCGACGCTTCCCCATGTGGGGCTTGGGATAGTGCCGTGGTCGGTGGAGGCTCCGGGGTTCCCGCTGCATGGGTTCACGATCTATGACGGGTCGGTGAGCGTGGTGGAGAGCCTCACCGGTGATCTCACGCTGAGCGAACCGGGAGAGATCGCGGCGCACGGGGATACCTTCGAGGCGTTCGCGGCGGCGGCTGTTTATGGCGATGGGCTGCGGGATCTTTTGGCGCAGATCGGGGCGGAGTATCAGAAGTTGATGGCCCACCTCGAATAACTGACGTATTTATGCGTCGAATACCTTGAGTAGTTTCCGGGTTCGCTCATACTCTGACGGGATGGATGTATAGCCCCCTAGACGTCGGAGCCCACCATGTCGCTCTTCCGCATCTCCCGCACCTTCCTCGACTCTCCCCGATCCATCGTCGAAGCTCGCCGGTTCGTCACCGCCATGCTGAGCGGCTGGCCGGAAGCCGAAGATGCCGAACTGATCGTCAGCGAGCTGGCCACCAATGCGGTCCGGCATTCCGAGAGCGGCCGATTCGGAGGCCGGTTCACGGTGTCGATCCATACGGAAGCCGATCGGCTCTGGATCGGCGTCCTGGACGAAGGCGGCCCTCGCTCTCCTCGGGCCTTCCCACATCACGAGGATGGGGAAGACGGACGAGGGCTGATGCTGGTCACCGAACTCGCAGCGAGTTGGGGTGTGACCGGGGACGACAAAGGGCGCATCGTGTGGGCCGTCCTGGAACTGCTCCCCCAGCCGGCGGTACGGCAGTGAGCTGCCTGGCTGCTCACGTTCCGATCCCCCAAGCCGATCATGCCCGGCTTACCTGGATGGATCCGCGGCCCGGTGAGCGGTTCCGGGTGCTCGCCTGGACCTGCCACTGCCGTTCGGTCGTCTACGAGCTGTGCGCCTCGGGCGGTCAGGTCTTCCTCCGCCGGACCGTGCAGGGAACACCGCGCACCGTCCAGGAGACCAGCCGGACGCGCATGGCCGAAGGTCAGGAGCTGTGGGCGGCGATGCTGACGGGTCGCGCTCGATGACCAGGGGTGTACCGAAGCGTCGTTCAGCGATCCGGGCAGTAAGTCTAAAAACGGGTGAAACGCTTAAATCCGTACTGTCAAGGGGGATAGACGGCATTTCGTCTAGGGGTCTAGACTCGGCGGAGCACCACCGAAGGGGAACCACCGTGCCGCCGAGTGACCTTGATCGGATCGCCGCCATCGACGACCCGTACCTGTTGATCCGAACCGCGACCGAACGGCTCAGCGCCGCTCAACAGGAGGTCACCGAACTGGCCCGGCTACGGCGCCGGGTGATTCAGGAGCTACACGCCCAAGGTGTCTCCTACGCCCAGATCGCCGAACAAGCCGGGCTGTCACGCGGGCGCATTCACCAGATCAAACACACCGGACCAGCCCCGGAAGGCGCGTTCCTCGGCACGGGCCTGGTAACCGTGGTCACTCCCCTGCGGCTCGACCCGGAGAAGAAGCGGCCCGTCCTCGCCTTGGACGACATGCGCTCGGGCCAGCGCTTGGAAGAGCTCGCCAAATCCTTTGGGCTCGCCATCGCTTCAGACAACGTCACCATCGACGGTCAGATCGACCTCAACCGGCCCAATCTCGTGGTCGTCTGCGGTCCCCGCATGTCCGAGGCGATGCAGACGGCCTACGACACCGATCCCGTCATCCGCTGGGAACGCGACGACCTCGGCTGGCTGTTGCGCGACACCCGCACCGACGTCGCCTACCGGTCGGGCACCCAGGTCGTCCCGGAGCAGCCAACCGATTCGGCGTACCTCGGCCGTCTCTCCCGGCCGGACGGCAACGGCACCTTCCTAGCCATCGCCGGAATCCGTACCAACGGCTCCCTCGGCGTGGTGGACCTGCTCACCTCGGAGATCGCGACGATCTGGGGACAGGTCGGAGACCAGCGCTTCTCCACCGTGGTCAGCGTGGAGTACGACCCCGACAGCGGAGAACCGACCCGAACCAAACTTGCCAGTCCGCTCTATCGACACGAGGACGACTGACATGCGGCTCACTCTCGCCACCGAACCCGCTTACCCCGACCGGCCCAACGAAGATTTCATCGGCGCTACCCCTGACGCCATTGTTCTCCTAGACGGTGCCGGCACCCCCGCGGATCTGGAATCGGGCTGCTCCCATGGCGTCGCCTGGTATTCACACACCCTCGGCTCGACCCTTCTGGCCGGTGTAACCCAAAGCGCCGACTCCCTGACCACGATCCTCGCCGCAGGAATCAAAGCCACGGCCTCGATACACGACTTCTGCTGCGACCTCTCCCACCCCGGCTCCCCCTCGGCCACCGTGGTCATGCTCCGCCGCAGCACCGACACCCTGGACTGGCTCGTACTGGCCGACTCCGTACTCGTCCTCGACGTCCTCGATGCCAACCCCATGGTCATCTGCGACGAGCGGGAAGCCTTGACCGGTAATCGCTACCGGGGCCCGATGAACGCCGCTACCGGGGGAAGCCCGGAACACCTCCTTGCCCTGAGCCACTACATGGAGGCCATGCGCGCACACCGCAATGTCGACGGCGGATTCTGGGTCGCCGCGGTCGATCCCCTGGCCGCGGAACAGGCGCTGACCGGAACGGTGCCGGTCGACCGGGTACGGGCCGTTGCGGTCCTGAGTGACGGGGCGTCCCGGCTCGTCGACCGATTCGGCCTGGCCACCTGGCGGCAACTCCTCGACCTCCTCGACCACGACGGCCCGGCCGAGTTGATTCGCCAGGTCCGCGAGGCAGAACGCTCCGATCTGAACGGCTCCCGCTGGACGCGAGGAAAGATATTCGACGATGCCACGGCCGCCTACGGCAGGATCACCTGATGCCGTAAGCGGCACGCTGTGCTACCAGTCGTGTCGGCGGAAGACAGAGGTCATACGTAGGTGGCCGGTCGCGATCCCGACGTACATCTCGGACGTGTGGGCCAGCAACCATCCCTGACGCTCCACGCCTTCGATCAACTCGGAGATGTCCCAAGCCGTGTAAGCCTCTTTACGGAAATCGATCATCGCAATGGCTGTGAAGATCATGCGGCCTTCCGCACGCGCGAGCCGGGCATCTTCGACGATCTGCTGAACCTCGCTGTTATTCATGGCTTTCGGCACAGGGATCCGTCCTTCAGGGCCAACGCGTAGTGGTCACCACGGCGAAAAACGACCTTGCTCCGCAAAGGGTTCCGACTTAAAGCGCACGACTCTTGTTTACCCCCCTAGACAGTTGGGGAGAGAAAGCCTAGAGTTCCCCGCATAGCCCCCTAGACAATTCGCCCCGACAGAACACCTGTCACTGTCTAGGGGGATAGACGAAAGGTAGAGCCCATGGCCATCCAAGGCCCCATCCCCGTCCACTTCGGGCAGGTCTTCCCGCACGGCTGCTTCATCGTCGGTGAGGTCGAGCAGGTCAAGGACTTCGACGCCTCGTCCAAGGGCCGCACCGTCTACGCCAAGGACAAGAACACCGGAGAGCTGGTCTGGCAGGTCGCGGTCATGGACGCCGACCCCACCGTCAAGGCCGGCCAGAAGACGGTCTCGGTCAAGATCCTGTCCCCCATCCAGCCGACCGTTCCCGCTGCGCTGCCGGGCCTGCCGTTCGTACCGGTGGAGTTCGACGGCATGACCGCCACCGCCTACGTCAACCAGAACACCGGACGCCTGGCCTGGTCCATCCGAGCAACCACGATGCGTCCTCCCCGCACCGCGGCGTCCCCGGCCAAGGCATCGGCCGGTAAGGACATCGCGGCCTGACATGAAGCGGGGCCGCTGGAACTGGCATTCCGGCGGCCCCTCGGTTCTCCCCAGACGCGAATCAAGAGAGGGCTCAAGCCTAATGTTCAAAAAGCTGCCCGGTGACGAGGCTCGTACCCTCGTCACCACGACCCCCGATACCGCCGTCGTCTTCCGCCCGGCCGTGGTGCGTACCCCGGCCATCTTCACCATCACGATCTTCCTGTGGCGGCTGCTGGCCGGACTCGTCCGGCTCATCTGGCGTCACCCGATCGCGGTGGCCGTGCTCGCCGTTCCTACGGTGCTCGGTGTCCTGTACGGCTGGCAGCTCGCCGTGGTCGTCGTCACCGTTCCGCTCTCGCTGCTGGCGCCGTGGCCGTTCTTCGACAGGTCCTCGTTCAACCGCTGGATGGGTTGGCGGCTGCTGGCCTGGTGGCGGCTGGTGTGGATCTACCGGCGGCACTGGCAACCGGTGATGATCGTCTCCGGGCTCGGCCGGAACCTGCACAGCCGGGACTACCTGCCTCACATCGTGCGCGTCACCTGCACCTCGTGGGCGGACCTGGTCACGGTGAAGATGATCAGCGGACAGGCGGGCAAGGACTGGACCAACCGCATCGAGCACCTGGCCCATGGGTTCGGTGCCACCTCGTGTCGAGTCACGGTGGCCCGGTCGGGCCGGTTGCTGCTGGCCTTTCCCCGGCGTGACCCGCTGGCCACCCCCTTACCCGCGCTACCGATCCCCGAGGTGGTGTCGGTCGAGCCGGTCGAGATCGGCCGATGCGAGGACGGTACCCCGTGGCGGCTCAAAGTTCACGGCACCCATGTCCTGGTGGCCGGCGCCACCGGAGCGGGCAAGGGGTCGGTCATCTGGTCCACCATCCGTGGCCTCCTGCCTGCGGTGCGGGCGGGCCTGGCGCAGGTGTGGGCGCTGGATCCCAAGCGGATGGAACTGTCCTTCGGCCGTGCCCTGTTCGGTGACCGCTACGCCGCGAACCCGGCCGACTGCGCCGATCTGCTGGAGGCAGCCGTAAAGGTCATGCAGGAGCGGGCCGACCGGTTCGCCGGACTCCAGCGCTCCCACACCCCCACCGTCGATGACCCGTTCGTCCTGGTGGTCGTCGACGAGGTTGCCTTCTTGACCGCCTACCAATCCGACAAGGGCCTCAAGCTGCGCATCTCCGCCGCCCTGGCGACGCTCACCACCCAGGGCCGCGCGGTCGGCTTCGGCGTGATGGCCGCCCTCCAGGACCCGCGAAAAGAGGTCATGAACGTCCGCAACCTGTTCCCCGACAAGATCGCCCTTCGCCTGGATGAGTCCGAGCAGGTGGACATGGTCCTCGGCGACGGCGCACGCGACCGCGGAGCACTGGCCGATCACATCTCCCCGATCCCCGAGCAGGGCGCGGGCATCGGCTACGTCCGCCTGGAGACCTCCCCCGACCCGATCCGCGCCCGTGCCGGCTACGTCTCTGACGCCGATATCCGCGCCATGGTCGCCGACTTCGCCGAGGAGGCACACCAGTGAAGATCATCATTCAGGGCACCCTCGCCGAAATCGACACCGTCCCCTTCCGCCTCCTGGGCAACCTGTCCGACTCCCCGCCGCGCTTTGAGCTGGTGCTCTCCGACCTGATCAACATTCGACTGCGCCGTGACCCCTACAGCGCTTCCTACCGCTTCACCGCCGACGTGCTAGCCCGAGAGGAGGACATGTGACCGACACCCCCACCCCCTCGCCGGACGGCTCCAACCGCACCCTTCCCCGCCTCATCCGCGACACCCTGCCCTTCGCCCTGGACGTCGCGGTGGAGGTCACCAAGAACAACGGTGTGTGCATCCGGCCGATCGAGCTGCGGCGCCTCGACACCCACACCGGTATGACCGAGTCGTTCAACATCCCCTGCGGCGCCACCCAGGAAGCCAAATGCCCGCCATGCGCCACCCGCAACAAGCAGCTGCGTAAGGCTCAGTGTCGCGAGGGCTGGCACCTCGACCACGAACCGGTCGCCGAACCTCACCCCTCCACCGACGGCCAGCAATGGCTGATCGAGTTTCGGGCCGACGTCCAAGCCAAGCGCGACGAGGCAGAGAGGGACGGGGAAGACACCCTCGACTGGGACGAGGCCATCGCGGGCATCGACGCCGAAATCAACGCCGCGGGGATGCGCGGCAATGTCCTGGGCGGCCGGGCAACCCCGAAGCGTTCCCGCTCGACGAGGCGGCGCCAGGATGCCCCCGACCTGCCCAAGCGGGCCAAGCAGAACACCACCCTGGGGCGGACCTTCATCGCCTCTGATGGCAAGGTCTACCGACCGTCTCTGTTCGTCACGCTGACGCTTCCCTCCTACGGGCGCGTCAACAACGGCGTCCCGGTCAACCCGGCCACCTACGACTACGCTCGCGCGGCACGCGACGCGCTGCACTTCTCCAAGCTGGTGGACCGGTTCGTGCAGAACCTCCGGCGGGTGGCGGGCTATGACGTGCAGTACTTCGCCTCCGTCGAACCCCAAAAGCGCCTCGCCCCGCACCTGCACATGGCCATCCGCGGCACCATGCCCCGCGCGGAGGTCAAGGCCATCGCTGCCGCCACCTACCACCAGGTATGGTGGCCATCGGTCGACGAGGTCCGCTTCGACGGTGACCACCTGCCCATCTGGGCACCACGGGCTGAACGCGCTGAGCCCTACCCGGACGGGCAGGCCGGCGACTACCTCGACCCTGCCACCGGGGAAGTACTGCCTACCTGGGATGAGGCACTCGACCAGCTCGGCGCCAACAAGGCGGCCGAACCGCTGCACGTGGTCCGCTTCGGTGCTCAGGCCGATGTTCAGGGCGTACTGGCCGGATCGCCGGATGCCGACCAGTGCCTCATCTACTTGTCGAAGTACCTGACCAAGAGCCTCGGCGACCCCCTCGACCCTGACGACGTCGCCAACCAGGCTCGCCGTGACCACGCCACCCGCATGGTTGAAGCGCTGCGCTATGAACCCTGCTCCCCGGCGTGCGCGAACTGGCTGCGCTACGGCATCCAGCCCAAGGGCGCCAAGGCGGGCATGCTGCCAGGCCGATGCCGCGGCAAGGCACACAAGGCCGAACACCTCGGCTACGCGGGCCGTCGCATCCTGGTCTCCCGCAAGTGGTCGAACAAGACTCTGCGTGAACACAAGGCCGATCGCCGGGCCTGGGTGCTCGACATGCTCGGCCTGCCCGACGACACCGTTACCGACCCGCACCGCTACGTCTGGCGGCCGGTCTCCTCCAAGGACCCGAACCGCACCCCGCTGGCCAAACGGCTGCTGTGCGAGGTCGCCAACCGCCAGCGCACCCGCGCACGCCTGATCGAACTCCAAGCCAGAGCAGACGGACGACCGATCGAGGATCTTTCGGCAATCGGAGAGGCGGCCTGACATGGAACCACTGTTCTACCGGCCCAAGGATGCCGCCGTGATGCTCGGCATGAGCCGTACTGCCGTCTTCCGACTGATCAAATCCGGCGAACTGAAGTCGATCAAAGACGAGGGATACCGGCTGGTCCCCCGGTGGGCGCTCCACGAGTTCGCCCATGCACTGGAGGCCAAGGCGGGGCTCTCCCAGGACGAGGCGGCGTGATGGCGAAGAAGCCGGATGGCCGGTCCTCGATCTACTTCGGCAACGACGGCTACTGGCACGGCTGGGTCACTTTGGGCATCAAGCCGGACGGCTCCCTCGACCGTCGTCACCGGATGGCCACGACTGAGGCCGAAGTGACCCGCAAGGTGCGGGAGCTGGAGAACAACCGGGAATCCGGACAGGTCACCAAGCCCGGCCGTGCGCCCACCGTCGCCGAGTGGATGACCGAGTATCTCGACGTGATCTGTGAGCGGCTCGTGATCTCCGGCAAGATGGCGCCGCGCACGCTGACGGACTACCGGTCCAAGACGCGTCACTGGATCATTCCGCTGCTCGGACGGCATCGGCTCAACCGGCTCGCTCCCGAACACCTCGACACGGCTTACACCACGATGCTTGAGAAGAACCTCTCGACCAGCACCGTTCTCAAGGTTCATCGCATCCTGTCGCGGGCGCTGACCATCGCGGTGCGCCGCAACAAGCTCACACGGAACGTCGCGACTCTGGTCGACGCCCCCTCGGCAGCCTCCACCGAGATCGAACCGCTGAGCCGCGAAGAGGCCCGCGACATCCTCGACGTGGCCGGCACCCGGCGGAACGGGGCGCGCTGGTCGGTCGCTCTGGCTCTCGGCATCCGCCAGGGCGAGGCGCTCGGACTCCGCTGGCAGTACGTCGACCTGGAGACCGGAGTGATCAGGGCGTGGTTCCAGATCCAGCGCACCGAATGGCAACACGGGTGCGCCGATCCCCATAAATGCGGGGAGAAGTGGCATCGCTGGCCCTGCAAAAAGAAGTGCAGTGATCACGGACACAACCCCGGCTGCAAGGAGGGTTGCAAGAAGCAGGGGCACACCTGTTTCAAGAGGACCTGTCTCAAGGACTGTACGAGCCACGCCGACAGGTGCCCGAAACGCACGGGCGGGGGCATCGTCTTCCGCCAGCGAAAAGGCAAGAGCAAGCTCACCCTTCAATGCCCTCCCGAGTTGCTCGCGCTCCTCAAGGCACACCGCAAGATCCAGACTGCGGAGCGTCTCAAGGCGGGGGAACGCTGGGAGGATCACGATCTCGTGTTCGCCACCCGCCATGGCGGTCCGATCGAGCGCACCGAAGACTGGAAGGTGTGGAAAACCATCCTCAAGCAGGCCGGGGTTCGGGACGTCCGGGTGCACGACGCTCGCCACACCACCGCGACGCTGCTCATCGAGCAAGGGGTGAACATCCGGGTCGTTCAGGAGGTCCTGGGCCACACGAGGGTGACCACGACCGAGCGTTATGCACATGTGTCCACACCGCTCATGCGCGACGCCGGCGAGCGCCTGGCCTCGGCGCTCTGGGGGGAGTCCTGAACCCTCGTTGCAACTAGGACTGCAACTATGAGGCACTTAGAGATCAAAAAGGCCCTCTCCCCGTATCTCGGGAGAGGGCCTCTGACCTGCGGAGGCTCGGGGATTTGAACCCCGGATGGGCGGTAAACCCAAACCGCATTAGCAGTGCGGCGCCATAGACCTGACTAGGCGAAGCCTCCTGGTTGCCGTTCGGCTCAGCACAGAGTACCGGCCATCAGGCAAGGCGGCAAAGCGGTTGACGATCGCGTCTCGGGCAAGAGTTGGGGGAGAGTTATCCACAAGTGGTGGATAACTCTCCCCGACCCTGTGGACAAACCGAGAAGTCCGCAGATGAGCACGGTGGAAATCCTGTGGATTCCCAGTTTGCGAGACGCTACATCTCAACGAGTGAACACCATTGAGGCCCCTCGCCGCCCGGCGGGACGGGAGAGACCTCGGGTGGTCACGGAGATCAGGCGGCCGGGTTGGCCTCGCCCTCGATCTCAATCTTGATCTTCTTGCCGACCAGGACGCCGCCGGTCTCCAGCGCCTGGTTCCAGGTCAGGCCGAACTCCTCGCGGTCGATCTCGGCCTTGATCGAGTAGCCCCAGACGTCCTGGCCCCACGGGTTGGTGCCGGCGCCGCCGTACTCGACGGTGAGCTCGACCGGCTTGGTGACGTCGCGGATGGTGAGGTCACCGACGAGGGTGAACTCGTCACCGGAGTGGCCGACGACGCGGGTGCTGCGGAAGGTCAGCTCCGGGAACTTGTCGGCGGAGAGGAAGTCGTCGCTGCGCAGGTGGCCGTCGCGGTCGGGAGCGCCGGTGGTGATGCTCGCGGCCTTGATCGAGAGCTGCGCGGAGGAGTCCAGGGGGTTCTCGGCGATGGTGACGGTACCGGCGAACTCGTTGAAGTGACCGCGGACCTTGCTCACCATCATGTGCTTGACGACGAAGCCGATCTGGGTGTGGGCGACGTCCAGAGCGTAGGTGCCCGGGGCGGGGATCTGAAGGTTCTCCCAGGTCCGAGTGGTCATTTTCTGCTCCCGAAGAGATGCTTGCTGAGTGGATGCTTGCGTCAACAGATTTCTACACGAGGAATATTCCTCTCGTCAACTACTGTCGGGTAGGGTGTGAGCGTGAACCACTTCGACGACTCCCGGCTGACGGCGATGGGCCTCCTTGCCGAGGTCTACGCCGGTATCTCAGCGAAGACGCACGAGTCCTTCGCCGCCGCGAAGCTCTCAGAGATCGACTTCGAGACGTTGATAAGGCTCGCGCGCTCGCCACAGGGGCGGCTGCGGATGAGCGACCTGGCCGCGCAGACGGGTCTGTCCACGAGCGGGACGACCCGGGTCGTCGACCGGCTGGAGCGCGAGGGGCTGGTCACGAGGCAGGCGTGCCCCACCGACCGGCGGGCCTCCTACGCGGTGATCACCGACGCCGGCACCGACCGGCTCGGCGGCGTCCTCCCGCAGCACCTGATCGACATCGACACCTGGTTCACCGGGCTGCTGCCTCCCGCGGAGCTCGACACCTTCCTCGGCACCCTGAGGACCATCCGCGACGCCGTGCGACCGTGCGCCACCGCGGGGGCGGAGAGCCTCCGTCCGGAGGAGAGCGCGCTCATCCCGTCCGAGTGACGCGGCCATCCATCCGGTACGAGGTCCGCGACAAGTTCCGCGGGAGTCCCATACGAGTTCCGCGCAAGTCCTCTCATATCCCCTCATCTCCCCTCATGTTCCCCGCGAATACGCGGGTTTTGTTGAGACTCGGGGACGGCCGACAGGGGCTCTCCGTACGGGCGAACCGGCAGAGGTTCCGTACGGGCGAACCAGCAAGAGGTTCCCCGCAGGGGAACAGCCACAAAGCCGGTGAGCGGGCGAGGGCCCGGCCACCGCGTCAGACCTGCGGTTCCAGGTGTCGCGGCTCAGAGGTGAGGTCGCCCCGGAGTTTGGCCATTCCCCGGGAGACCGTGCTCTTGACCGTCCCGACGCTGATGCCCAGGGCCTTGGCGATCTCCGGCTCGGTCATGTCCTCGTAGTAGCGCAGGACGACGGCGGTCCGCATCCGGACGGGCAGCCGGTCGAGGGCCTGCTCGACGCGCTCGGGAAGGTGCTGGGCGCCCGCGACGACCGGCTCGGGGAGTTCGCCCGACGGATACTCCTCCAGCTTGCGCCGCCGCCACCAGGAGATGTTGATATTGACCATCGCCCGGCGTACGTAGCAGTCCAGGGCGGTGCGGTCCTGGATGCGGTCCCAGGCGAGGTAGGTCTTCACCAGCGCCGCCTGCAACAGGTCCTCGGCGTCGCTCGGGTGCCCGGTGAGCCGGTGGGCGGCACGCAGCAGCGCGGGGCCGCGAGCAACGACATACTCGCGGAACTCCTCGTCGGTTCCGCCGGCCACCGTGATCACCAGCCTGAGCTCCAGGTGCGTATGGTCGTCAGAATCGCAGCCGGAACCCATACTGCGGCTGAACCGAAATCTATATTTCATCCCATCAACGGTAAAGATCAGCTTCGATGGGCGATGAGGCCAGCAAGAAGCATTAGATAGCGGTTTGTCATCGGGCGGACACCAATGCGTTCTACCAGGGAGGGGAACTTTAGTACCCGGTTGGACACCTGCCGTGATTATTGGTGGAGCGGACAGCGGGATTCCGCGAAGCGTGTGACGCTGGCTGCGACACCTCGCAGAATTGGGGAGCGACGATGCCCTATCGCAGCGCCGATCGCCGCCGTACGCTGGCGGCCGCCGCGCTTGGCCGGACCGTCCAGGAGCCGGGCCCCCTCCCCGCCGAAGGCGAGCCCTTCCACGCGGTCAGCGGCACGATCCTCGACGTCAGCCCGCACCTGATCGTCATCGACACCCCGACCGGCGACGAGGAACGGCTCGTCATCGCCCCCTGGGCGACCGCCTGGCGCGGGGAGGCCGTCAACCCCGCCGACCTCCCCCGCGGGTCCAACGTGATCATCAAGGCGCTGCGGGCCGGCCGGGTCGTGGACCGGATCTGGGCGGACATCACCAGGATCACCGGGGTGATCCAGTCGATCGGCTCCGAGGGCAAGGACCACGTCGTGGAGCTGTACTGCGGGCCGCACCGCGGGCGGCGCACGATCGTCATCCCCTACCGGTCCTCCGGGCGGCTGCGGGTCAGGCACCCGCAGTTCGAGCCCGGCTACCTGTTCGACGCCATCGGGGTCCGCGAGGACGGCACGGCACTGGCGCGGCTACCGGCGACCTCGCAGCCGCCCTACCGGTGGACGGCCGTGCCGCCGCCGCCCCCCGGCTACGTCGGCGTTCAGTCGCGGATCTCGGGCACGGCCACCTGGTCGGACACCTTCGACTGCGGGGAGCAGGGGGTGGCGTACCCCATGCTGGAACGGGCCGACACGGCGTGCGACGACACCGGGGTGTCCTGCGCCGGTCTGCCCTACCTGGCGCTGGGGTCGATGCTCAACGTGCGCAACGTGTGCGCCGGGCGCACCTCGGTCCTGCCGATCGTGGCGTGCGGCTGCCTGGCCGGGCGCTTCTGCGACCGGTGCCTGGAGTGCGGCACCTCGCCGCGCGGCCGGATCCTTGAACTGTCCCCGAGCTCCTTCGTGGAACTCGGCGGAGACCTGACCACCGGGTGCTTCAACGCCCGGCTTGGAATGGGGTGACGCAGATGCTGACGACGATCGCCGCCGCGCAGTTGCCGGTCGTGTTCCTGCTGCTGGCCGCGGGTACGGTCGCGAAGATCTGGACGGCCGCGCGCGAGACCGAACCGGGCATGCTGAGCAGGCTGGGACCGGCCGTGCTGGTGCCCGAGCGCTGGCGCGGGCCCGCGATGGTGGGCTGCGCGCTCGGGGAGCTGTTCCTGGCGAGCGGGCTGCTGCTGACCGGCCATCCGTTCTTCCGGTGGGGGATCGGCGGGTTCTTCGCGGTCTCCACCTACGTCCTGTGGGAGCTGCGGCGCCGTCGCCCGGACGCGGGCTGCGGCTGCTTCGGCGAGGTGAGCGCGCTCCCGGTGGGCCGGCGGTCGCTGGGCCGCACCATGGTGCTGACGGCGATGTCCCTGGGACTGGTCTGGACCCCGGCGGTTCCCGGCTGGGCGGCGATGGCGGACCTGACCTGGACGCACGCGCCGGCCGTGCTCGCGGGACTGCTGGTGCTCGCCACGCTCTCGCCGGAGATCGAGGAGACGGTCGCGAGGCTCCGCTATCGGGCTCCCTGCGAGCAGCGCCGCCTCGACCCGGCCACCGCGCTCGGGCGGCTGCGGTCGAGCACGGTCTGGCGCTCGCACGAGGGAATGTTGTCGAGCAGGGAGCCGGTCGACAGCTGGCGGGAGCTGTGCTGGCGGTTCTTCGTCTATCCGGGCAGCAGCCACGCGGGCGACCCGGTCGACGTGGTCTTCGCGGTCTATCTGAGCGGGCGGCACCCGGCGGTGCGGGTCGCGATGGTCGGCTCGGACGGGCAGCCGGTGGAGACCGGGGCTGTTGCCGAATCTCTGCCGATATCGGCTGGACACTAGAGAACCCTAGATTTCCCTAGGGTTCTCCAGGGCAGCATGATTGAGCTCTATATGGCTCTCTAGCTTCCCCACTAGAGAGCCATATAGAGGGCTAGGGGCTCCCCCGCATCATATCGAACAAATGTTCAGTCAGACCGGTTGTGAACGCAGGAACTTTCCGAAGTGCGGCACGGTGAACGCGATCAGCCCGCGTTCGGCGCTGTAGATCAGGCCCTTCTTGATGAGGCTGTCGCGAGCCGGGGAGAGGCTCGACGGCTTGCGGCCGAGCCCCTCGGCCACCTCGGCGGTGGCGACGGGCTCGTCGCCGATGGCGGCCATGGCGTGCATGTAGTCGCGCTCGGCGGGAGTGGCCCGCTCGTAGCGGCTGCCGAAGAAGCCGACCGCGAGCTCCTCCTCGGCCTCCGGCGCGGAGACCCTGATGTCGTCGGCGGTGATCGGGCTGCGCAGCGCCAGGTCCCAGGCGACCTTGCCGTACGCCTGGACGAAATAGGGGTAGCCGTCGGCGGCGACGTAGAGGGCGTCGAGGGCGTCCTGGGTGAACTCCACGCCCTCGCTCTCGGCCGGGGCGATGAGCGCAAGGTCCGCCGCCTCGCGGTCGAGACGGTCGATCCTGGCGTAGCGGAAGAGCCGCTCGGAGTAGCTCTTGCTCGCCGACAGCACGCTGGGCAGGTGCGGCAGCCCCGCGCCGACCACGATCAGCGGGCCGCCGCTCTGGGAGAGCTCGTGGCAGGCCGCGCAGAGCGCCGAGACGTCGGGGGCCTGCACGTCCTGCATCTCGTCGATGAACAGCGCGATGCCGACCCCCAGGTCGGTGGCGACCGCGGCGGCGTCGACGAACAGCTCGGTGAGGTCGATCTCCAGGTCTCCCGAGTCGGCGCGCCCCCGGCCCGCGGGCACGTCGATCGCGGGCGACCAGTGCGAGGTGCCCTTGGCCGCGGACGGGTCGCGCATCGCGAACGCCTTGAGCACGCCGAGGAACTCCTCGATGCGCTCGGGCGCCCGGTGCCTCGGGGCCAGCTCCCTGACCGCCATGTGCAGGGCGGCGGCCACCGGCCGCCGGATCGACTGGTCGGGCCTGGCCTCGATCTTGCCGGTGCCCCACAGCCGCTGCATCGCCATCGACTTGAAGGTGTTGAGCAGGACGGTCTTGCCCACGCCGCGCAGGCCGGTGACCACCATGCTGCGCTCGGGGCGCCCACGGGCCACTCGTTCGAGAACGATCTCGAACTGCTGCAGCTCGCGGTCGCGGCCGGCGAGCTCTGGGGGGCGCTGTCCGGCACCGGGAGCGTAGGGATTGCGCACGGGGTCCACGCTCTCGGACTTTATGACGGGATATAGCGGCCGGCTTAGAATTCCGTAGAAAGTGCTACGGCGTGTCGCGCCGCGCTCCGCCGGAGACCCGGACGACGGGGGGCGCACCGTCGGCGGCACCGCGAGCATCGCCATGACACACCCCTCACCTGCGAGAACGTCAGCCCGAACCCGTGTTCGATCCCGTGCCCATGACTGTAGCGCGGGTTCGAACACAGGCGCGATACGTTTCGATGAAAAGCCTCCCCAAGGAATGTACGAACCAGGCGGTAAGCCTCATGGAGACGTACGGGGACATAGGGCTCAGTCCCGGACGGTCAGTCCCATCGAGCGGGCGGTGCCGGCGACGATCCTCTCCGCCTGGTCCAGGTCGGTGGTGTTGAGGTCGGGCAGCTTGGTCCTGGCGACCTCCCTCAGCTGCGCGCGGGTGATCACGCCCGCCGCCTGGTGTCCCGGCCGGGGGCTGCCCCCCTCCAGGCCGACGACCCGGCGGATCAGCGAGGCCGTGGTGGGCATTTTGATCGTCAGCTCGAACGAGCGGTCCTCGAACACGGTGACGACGACGGGGACGACGAACCCCCGCCGGTCCTGGGTGGCCGCGTTGTACTGACGGCAGAACTCCATGAGGTTCAGGCCCAGCGGGCCCAGATCCTTGCCCACGGTGGCGGGACCGGCCTCACCGGCCTGGAGCTGCAGTTTCGCGACCCGGCTGATCTTCTTCTTCGACACGTTCGACATGCCCGCCAAGCTAAAGTCTCCTGTTACTGGAGACTCAACGGAATAATCGGGGCCATGAGCTACACGATCGGACAGCTCGCCCGGCTCTCCGGGCTGCCGGTGAAGACGATCCGCTTCTACTCCGACATCGGGGTGCTCCCCGAGCGCGGCCGCACCCGGAGCGGCTACCGCCTCTACGGCGACGAGGACCGCGGGCGGCTGGAGCTCGTCAGGACGCTGCGCGAGATCGGCGTCGACCTCGCGACCATCAGATCGCTCGGCGACCGCGACCTGGGCGAGGTGCTGTCCCTGCACCTCCGTACGGTGGAGACGCAGATCAGGGCGCTGCAGCGGACCCGGGCGGTGCTCAGGGCCACCCTGGAGCGGGACGAGCCCGCCGACGACGACCTGCGGCGGCTCAACGCCCTCGGGCGGCTCGGCGCGGCGGAGACGGCGGCGCTGGTGAACGAGTTCGTCGACGAGGTCGCCGGCGAGAACGCCGCCAGGAAGGAGTGGCTCGGCGGCCTGCGCGCGGCGATGGTGCCCGACCTGCCCGACGAGCCGGGCATCGAGCAGCTCGACGCCTGGCTGGAGCTGACCGAGCTGCTCGCCGACGAGGGCTTCCGCGCCTCGCTGCGCGCGACGAGCGACGACTTCTGGGAGAACGCCGACCGGATCGACATGGCGGCCTGGCGCGAGACCAACGCCCTGGTCACGGAGAGGGCGCTGGCCGCGGCGCGGGACGGGGTGCCCCCGGGGTCGGAGGCCGCCGCGCCCCTCGTGGCCGAGCTCGTCACGGCCCTGGCCTCGGCGCAGAGGCGCACCCCGGAGTCGGTCGTACGGGGCTACGCGGAGCACGACCCGCGCGCCGGGCGATACTGGGAGCTGGTGGCCGTGGTCAACGGCACGCCCTGGCCGCCGGAGTCCGTGATCGCCCACGAGTGGATCGCCGCGGCGGCCGCCACCCACCTCGGATAGCCGACCACCTACAATACTTTTGTCGCTTTTGTCCGTTTTTCTGGGGATCCGTTTTTCTGAGGAGGCGGCACGTGTCAGGTTCCAGATTCATGATCCGTACGCGGGCCGCGCTCGCGACGGCCGTCGGCTGCCTGGCGGCGGCCTCGTGCGGCACGGCCGCCTCCCAGCCCGCCCCGGCCGCGCCCCCGGCCACCTCGGCACCGATCTCGGCGCCCTCGCCCGCCCCCGAGCCCGCCACCGACGTGGCCGCCCCCGAGCCCGCCACGGAGGTGGCCGCACCGGAGCCGACCGTCGTGACGCCGACGACCGGGCCGCCCACCACCGGGCCGTCCACCACCGCGTCGCCGACCCCGGCGGGCCCGCCGGAGTTCTCCGCGAAGGTCTCCCGGGTCCCCCGCGAACGGCTCCAACACTCGTGGCGGCCCGGATGCCCGGTCCCGGTGAGCGGCCTGCGGCTGATCACGATGACCTACTGGGGCTTCGACGACAAGCCGCACACCGGCGAGCTGGTCGTGAACAAGGCCGTGACCGACGACATCGTCTCCGTCTTCCGCCGCCTGTACGACTGGCGCTGGCCGATCTACAAGATGCGGCTCGTCGACGCCTACAAGGCCGACGACTACGCCTCGATCGACGCGGACAACACCTCGGCCTTCAACTGCCGCCCCGCGGAGGGGTCGAGCAGCTGGTCCAAGCACGCCTACGGCCTGGCCGTCGACATCAACCCGCGCGAGAACCCGTACATCTACGCCAACGGCACGGGGTCCCACAAGAACGCGAGCAAGTTCTTCAAGCGCCCCGTCCGGGCTCCCGGAGTGATCAACGCGGGCGACCGCGTGGTCAAGGCCTTCCAGCAGAGGGGCTGGGAGTGGGGCGGCTACTGGTCCGGCATCAAGGACTACCAGCACTTCAGCAAGGGCGGGAACTGAGAGAGGCCCGCCGGTCATCTCCTCTCTCACCGGCCTCTCCCCGGTGGCCGGGGGCGGGGAGTGCGCGGCCGTGGCCTGGTGCATCATTGGTCCATGACGGCCGGGGACGGGGACGGGTGGGCTCGGTGCGATCTCGGGCACCGGCACTGGGGCGTGTACGGCGCGGCCGGCCTGCTCGCCGTCCACCACGACGCCACGGACGGCCCCCGCGTCCTGATGCAGAAGCGCGCCGTGTGGAGCCACCACGGCGGCACCTGGGGACTGCCGGGCGGTGCCCGCGACAGCCACGAGGACGCGGTCGGCACCGCCCTGCGCGAGGCCTTCGAGGAGGCCGCGCTGGACGGCACCGGCCTGCGGGTCCAGGGGGTCTACCTCGACGACCACGGCGGCTGGTCCTTCGAGACCGTGATCGCCGAGGCCGCCGAGCTGCTGCGCGCGATCCCCGCCAACGCCGAGAGCGACGACCTGCGCTGGATCCCCGCCGAGGAGATCACCGCCAGGACCCTCCACCCCGGTTTCGCCGCGACCTGGCCGGTCGTCGGCCTCGCGCTCGCCCCCTCCCTCGTCGTCCTCGACGTCGCCAACATCGTGGGCGCCCGCGCCGAGCACGGCTGGTGGCGGGACCGCGCGGGGGCCGCGGCCAAACTGCTCTCCGAGGCCGGCGCGCGTGCCGCCGACGGCCTGTTGACCCCGCCCGGCCGCGCCCCGGTGCTGGCCCGCTGGTTCCCCCGGCTGACCGCGGTCGTCGAGGGCGCCGCCCGCGACACCGCCCCCGCGCCCGGCGTCTCCGTGATCGCCGCGCCGGGGAGCGGGGACGACGCCGTCGTCCAGGCCGTACGGGACGCCCGGCCCTGGGAGCGCGTCCTGGTCGTCACCGCCGACCGGGGGCTGCGCGAGCGGGTCACGGCACTGGGCGCCGAGGTCACCGGGCCCCGGTGGCTGCTGGCGCGGCTGTGACGTTCCGGGGACGGCTCCGGTGCCCGGGGGTCGGGCGCGGGTCACGCACGGAGTAGCCCCGGTTCTCGAGGGTCAAGCGTGGGACGGCCCGTGAGCGCGTGAGGGCATGCGCGGAGCGACCCCGGTGCCCGGGAGTCAGGCGCGGGACGGCCCGCGAGCGTGGGAGGTGAGGCACGGAGTAACCCCGGCGCCCGGGAGGGTGGGAGGTCAGGCGTGGGACGGCTCCGGTGCCGGGGTCGGCACCGGTTTCAGGTCTCGGGTGGCCCGGTGGAACAGCCAGTAGCTCGCCACGGCGACCGCGAGGAAGAGCAGCCTGACCGGCCCGGGGATGTCCAGGACGAGCAGGCCGTCGCTGAGCGAGTGGAGCGTGGCCGCCACGACGAAGGCGGCGACCACGGGCAGGGTCACGACCGCGCGTCCCCTGACCTGCCAGGCCCCGAAGGCCACCGCGCAGACCAGGCCGGTCCAGACGAGGTGGCTGAAGGGGGTGCTGAGGCCGCGCAGGAGAAGGACCGTGCCCGCGCCCATGGCGCCGTCGTGGTTGGCGAGGCTCTTCCAGGCGTACGCCATCGACTCCATGATCGCGAATCCGGTCGCGCAGGAGAGGCCGAGCGCGACCCCCGCGGCCTTGGTGAGGTGACGGCCGGTGAGCGCGACCGCGAGGGGCGGGACGAGTTTCGCGGGTTCCTCGATCCAGCCGACCCGCAGGATCGAGGTGCTGTCCTTCCCGGAGATGAAGAGCGCGTCGAAGTAGCCGCCCAGCAGGAGGGCGACGCCCCCGCCGAACAGGAACATGCCCATCAGCGTCATGGGCGGCACGCTGGTGGCGATGTGGATACGGTCCTGGATGGCGAGCAGGAGGGCGAGGGGCCCGGCCGCGGCCCCGTAGAAGAAGGCCGCGGGCAGGAGCGCCTGGTTACCGGCCGCCTGCATCATGGCGATGAGCGAGAAGGACAGAGCGATCAGGGCGATCCACGCCTTGAACCATCGATGCTGGTAGAAGCGCAAATGGTCTCGCATGGTACGTAATTTCCCCGTACGTTTGCCCTAGATTCGGGCGATTTGTCGATATTTATCTAAATATCGACTCCGCCACGATGACGGCGCCGATGACCATGAAGACCACGGGCACCAGCCACGCCCCCGTCCGTTCCACCAGGGCGATGACCTTCTTGTGCGACCCGAGCCAGGAGGCCGCCGCGCACCAGACCGCGACGAGCACCGCGAACACGACCACCGTGACGACACTGGACGCCGGGCCGATCGTGCGGAACATCGGGGTGTAGACGGAGATGTTGTCGGCCCCGTTCGCGACGGTCACCCCCGCGATCGAGAGCACGCCCGAGGCGACCCGGGGCGCCTCGTCGTCGCCGTCCTTCCCGGCCCGCCGGGCTCTCCACGCTTTGACCAGCCCCCACACCCCCATGCCGAACGGCACCAGGCCGAGCAGTCCCACCCAGCGGTCCGGCACCACCGCGAGCCCGAGAGCCGCCGCGGCCGAGACGGCCACCAGCGCGGCGATGCCCGCGTACTGGCCCGCGACGATCTGCCAGGGGCGGGGGACGCCCCCCGCCCTGGACGCCAGGAAGAGCACCGTCAGAATGATGATGTCGTCCACGTTGGTACCGGCGAAGACGGCGGCGGCCGTACCGATCGTTTGAATCACGCGCGCATTATGTCGTTCCCCTTCCGGGTACGCGATGACCGTGGTCAGCCGAGAGCTGCGGGCGTTATGATCACTTTCATCCGCTCTTGCCAGTCCCCCGGAGACCGCACGTGGGCTATCCGCCGCAGTACGGCCAGCCGTCGCGGGGCGAGACGGGGCGAGGGCTGGCCGTGATGGTCGTCATGGCCGTCGGCGTGGCCATCGGGGCCGTCGTCACCGTCTTCATGGTGTTCAACCCCCCCTCGTCACCGCCGAGCACGGCGACTCCGACGCGCGGTGCCGAGCACTCGGAGGTCTCGGTCCGCCAGGCCGTCCAACCGGCGCTCGACGCCTACGGCAGCGGGTCGTACGGCGACTTCTGGGACCTGTGGACCGCCGAGGCGCAGGGACTGATCGCGCGGGAGGAGTATGTGCGGCTGTTCGAGATCTGCCCCCCGCCCCTGCCGAACTCCCCGCTCACCATCGACACCGTCACGATCACCGGCGACAGCGCCAGGGTCCAGGCGACCCGGCTCGGCGACGCGACGGACTTCGACTTCGCCTTCGAGGGCGACACGTGGCGGTACGAGCCCTCACCCGAGGAACGGCTCACGTACCAGAGCCCGGTCGACCGGATAGCCGAGCAACGGCGGGCCCTGGGATTCTGCGGCGCGGTCACCCCGACCTCGCCCCCCGCCCCCACTCCCACCCCCGCCCAGCCCGCCCAGCCCGCCGACCCCTCGGTGCCCTCGGTGCCCTCTGTTCCTACGAATCCGAGTGTTCCCAGCGATCCCGCCACCCAGCCGTCGGGGTTCCTGGAGTGATGACCTTTGGCTCAGAAGTGCTGCCATAATTCGCAATTCGCAGCTACTGTCGAACGCATGGCCCACTCCATGCCGGCATGGCGAGACGGCACAGGATCGGAAAAACCATCATCATCGAATGATCACGATGGCGCCAGGCAAGAATCGGAACCGGTTCCGCTGTGGCTGGCCCATCTCCAGCTCAGAGAAGGACAAAAGTCAATCCGCACGCCAGATTCCGACACAGCTATCACCATAGAGCTAGATAAAGCGGATTATGAGGCGCTTTCTCGTAAGGCGCGACTGACCGGAAACCGGGTCGCCGACGTGATCCACGCGGCCGTCCAGCGAGAGATCGGCAACAAACCCCACGTGATCACCCTGATGCACCGCTGGAACCTGCATCGCGAAGACCTCGACACGGCGGCCGACTCCCTCGGGGTCGACCAGCTCTCCGAGGCGGAGTGGGGCCAGATCGGCATCCGCCGTTTCCGGAGGCGCTGAGCCATGCTTCCCGGTCGAGTGCTCGACGTGAGCGCACTGGTCGACATCGCGGTGGCGAAGACCGAATACTCCCGGAGCGTCACCGCCATGTGTCTCTTCCGCGGCGGCGGGATATGCGTCCCGGCCACCAGCCTCGCGGCCGTCCTGTCCATCTCCCCGCTCTCGACCCAGGAGGAGCTGTTCGAGCTCGTCACGACACCCGGGGTGATGATCGACGACTTCACCCACGGGAAGGTGGGGGACATCGCGGAGATCCTCGACGGCTCGCGCGACATCACGGCCGGGCACGTCGTCTGGTGTGCCCGCGTCACCAGGTGGCCCATCCTCACCGATCGCGGGGCGGAGCTCGTCCAGTACGACCAGAACATCGGGATCGACCCCCTGCCCTAGCGTTCCCCTGCCCTAGCGGTCCCGGTCCCGGTGCCCTGCGGCCTTCGCGAGGCCCGGCAGCGGCCCTCGCGGGGCCCGGAACGGCGGTGCAATCGGGGACGCGATCGGGGACGCGCCGCCGATGCCGCCCGGCGCCGCCCCGCGCCCGGCGGGCCCCGCCGCCGTACGCGGGGACCCGGGCCGGGGAAGGGATCGGCGCCCATACCTTTCCCGTCGAAAATGATGCCAAATATCGTCACGCGCACGATCGATTTTCGGGGCCGTGGCTTTCACACTGGGGGAGTGACGTTCCAGACGAGGCGCATCAAGCTAGACATTCCTGACGGACCAGAATACGACGAGGTGCGCGATATGCACGGTCACGCGGTCACGGTGTTCGCGTCCACGGAGATCAACGGCGAACGTTCCCTGAAAATCGGCAGCCGGACTTTGCTGCTGAGGAAGGTGGGGGTGGACGAGGACGACGAGGGACCGATGGACGTCTATCGGGCCGAGTCCATTTCGGAGCCCTCTTACTGAAACCGGAACCCTCCCCCCGAAGGGTCGCCCCGGCGCTCCGCCCCGTACCCCGGTGTCCTCCCGGACCCGTACCCCCGCCGTGGAGATACACCGTGAGGAGCGTCCAGGTGGGGAACGGGCGGGAATACGCCGTTCCATCGGGGGAACTCGTGAGGGAAACGTGCACGCCCGTCCGGCGCGAGCCCGTCCAGCACGAGGAGCTCCGAACCGATGCGCATCACCTTCGCCACCGAAGCGGCCCCCGGCAGGCATGACGCGGACACTGGGATCGCCGAGGACACCGAAAACGCCGGGAACGCCGGGAACACAGCGGACACCGGGACCACCGGGAACGCGGCAGGCAACGACGACAACGAGGACTTCTTCGGCGCGACCCCGGACGCCTTCGTCCTCCTCGACGGCGCGGGCACCCCGGCGGGCGCGGAGTCCGGGTGTGACCACGGCGTCGGCTGGTACGTCCGCTCCCTGGGCTCGACCCTCCTCGCGGGCATGACGCAGGACACCGGGACGCTCACGGAGATACTCGCGAACGGCATCAAGGCCGTCGCCTCCCTCCACGACTTCGTCTGCGACCTCACCCACCCCGGATCGCCGTCCGCCACGGTGGTCATGGTCCGCCGTGCGGCGGGCGACCTGGACTTCCTCGTCCTGGCGGACTCCGTCCTCGTCCTGGACGTGGCCGGACAGGCGGAGCCGACGGTCGTCTGCGACGACCGGGTGGACCGGGTCGGCAGGGCGCACCGGTCGGCCTTGGACGGCCTCGCCCACGGAAGCGCCGAGCACGTCACCGCGCGCCGGGAGTACGTGGAGACCATGCGGGACCACCGCAACCGCGAGGGCGGCTTCTGGATCGCCGCCGTCGACCCGCTCACCGCCGAGCGGTCGCTCACCGGCACGCTCCCCGCCGACCGGGTACGGGCGGTCGCCCTGCTCAGCGACGGGGCCTCCCGGCTCGTCGACCCGTTCGGGCTGGCCACCTGGCGCGAGGCCCTCGACACCCTCGAACGGTCCGGCCCCGGCGAGCTGATCCGCCGGGTCCGCGAGGCGGAGCGCACCGATCCCGACGGCTCCCGCTGGCCCCGGGTGAAACCCCACGACGACGCGACGGCCGCCTATTGCCTGTTCGGCTGACCCCCGGCCCACCGGCCCACCTCTCCGGTGATCGTCCGGTGCCCCTCACGCGGACGGCACCGGACCGGTGCCCGCGCGCGACGTCCGCTCCGGCTCGCCGGCCCCGTGCTCCTTCGCGCGGGGCCGGTGGAACAGGGCTCGTCTCCGGTCGCCGCGCGTCTCACGGACCTACTTCCCGGAGAGCTCCTTGAGGGCGAGGGCCCAGGGGTCGTTCTCCCGGCTTCCGCCTTCCGCGACCGCCAGATCGGACTCGGAAGGACTGGGCAGGACGCGGACGCCCTCGGCCCGGAGGCTCTCGACGCTCCGCCGGAACGGCACGCGCGTGGCGAGGGCGTCGTTGACGAAGGGCAGGACGACCACGGGGATGCCGAGGCCGGGGGCTTCGGCGAGGAGGCCGAGGGCGTAGGTGTCGGCGATGCCCTGGGCGAACTTGTTGACGGTGTTGTACGTGGCGGGGGCGACGACGATCGCGTCGGCTCTCGGGGGCTTGGGCTCGTCCGGTGTCCGGTAGCGGCTGCGGACGGGGCGTCCGGTCTGCCGTTCCAGGACGGGGACGTCGACGAAGCCGAGCGCGGACGGGGTGGCGACGACCTGGACGACCCAGCCCTCGTCCAGGGCAAGGGCGACGAGACGGCCGACGTCGCGGGCGGCACCGGCCGCGCACACGATGACGTAGAGGATCCTGCCGGGCTCAGTCATGCGATCACTCCCGGGTACGCGGGCGGGTTCGAGAACTCATGGACCGAAGGCCTCACGGACCCGTGTCCCGCGAGGCCGGTCAGCGGATTCTCTCCGTTGTCTCGCGAGGTCGGTCAGCGGGCTCCCCCCTCGTGAGGTCGGTCAGCGGGCTCCCCCCTCGTGAGGTCGGTCGGCGAAGCCTTTCCGCTGCCTCGTGAGGTCGGCCGGCGGGCTCTTCCCACTGTCTCGTGAGGCCGGTCAGCGGATTCTCTCCGCGAGGAAGTCCTTCGCGGCCTGCGGCGCCTTGGCGGGAGATCCGGCGTCGAACGGCGGCCGCGGGTCGTACTCGATGACGAGCTGGATCGCCTCGGCCGCCGTCTGACCGGCGATGCGCCCCGCGAGGGCGAGGGCCATGTCGATGCCGGAGGACACCCCGGCGGCGGTCACGACCTTCCCCTGGAACACCACGCGTTCGGCGGTGTAGGTGGCCCCGAACGACTCCAGCACGTCGACCGCGCCCCAGTGGGTCGTCGCCGAGAGCCCGGTGAGCAACCCCGCGGCCCCCAGCAGCAACGACCCGGTGCACACCGAGGTCGTCCACGTGCTCACCCCGTCCATCCGGCGGATCCAGCCGAGGAGCACGTCGTCGTCGAGCAGTGCCCGGCTCCCCGGACCTCCCGGGACGAGCAGCACGTCACAGGAGCCGACGTCGGCGAACGCCGCGCTCGCGGTGAGCACCAGGGACCCGGCGTCGTTCCGTACCGGCCCGGCCTCGGCGGCCGCGAACACGACCTCGGCACCCGGCAGGAACCTGAGCACCTCGTACGGGCCGACCGCGTCGAGCGCGGTGAACCGGTCGAACAGCGCTATGACGATACGCACGGCGATTCCCCCTGCTGTGAGCCGCCGCGAGCACGGACGGCGACGTGCCGTCCCGCGTTCCGGAAGACACCTTGACGGGCGTGACGGACGGTGGAGACTTGTCCGGTGGTCAAAACCCTACGCCCCCAGAACTACAACGAGGCGATCTACGTCGGGCACTTCTTCCGTACCGGTGTACCGGTGGTGATGGACCTCACCGCGCTGCCGGACGACGAGGCGAAGCAGTTCGTCGACTTCGCCGCCGGACTGGTGTTCGGCAGGGGCGGGGACATGGACCGACTGTCGCCCAAGGTGTTCCTGCTGATGCCGCGCGGGATGGGCAACCGGGTGCCGGTCACCGAAGAGGTGCCGTAGAACGGGTGACGTGCCGCCGGTACGGCGGATCGACCGGCGCGCCGAGGACTGTCGGCGGCCCCTCGGCCCCTCGGCCCCCCGCGCCGGGGCCGTCGTGTTCCCCGAGCCGGGCACGGCGGTGCTCAGCCGAGGTCGTGCCACTTCCGGACCGCGTCCCGGTGCTCCCGGCGGCCGATCGCCACGAGGTTGGAGCGGTAGAGGCCGATCGCGCCGGGGTTGTCGAGGTCGGCTCGCGTACACGGGCGCAGGACGTTGTCCAGCTCGTCCACCATGAAGACCCAGGGGTAATGGGCGAAGACGAGGTCGAGCAGCTCGCTCGTGTCGCAGCCGCAGTTCGCCTGGAGCTCGGGGTGCAGCTCGAACAGCAGCGTCGGCAGGGCGGCCATGGTCTGGACGGCGCCCCGCAGCACGAAGCCCTCGTAGCCCTCGACGTCGATCTTGATGATGTCGGGCGGGCCGAGGCGGTTGTCGGCGAGGTAGGCGTCGATCGACGTCATCGGCATGGTGACCGCGCCCGCGGGCGTCCCGACGTTCGCCGCGGCGGCCGAGTGCTTGCCGGACTGCTCGCCCGACAGGTGCACGGTCAGCTCGCCGGGCGACGCCCCCACGGCCACCGGCTCCACGGTCACGCGGCCGGTCAGGTCGTTGCGCTCCACGTTGCGCCGCAGGTAGGCGACGTTCTCCGGGACCGGCTCGAAGGCGATCAGTCTGCCGTCCCCCGAAAGGCGCGTCCCTCCGGTGCAGGCGTACACACCGATGTTCGCCCCGACGTCGACAATCGACTGACTGACCGAGGCCAATTGCTCGAAGACACCGACCTCGAACTCCTCGTAGTATCCCGCCGAGATCGAGGGCATGATCGTCGCGTCCCACACCGGGCCGGTCAGCACGACACCCCGGTAACGCACCTCGGCGTCGCGATTCCCGCCGGTGACGCCCAACCGGAAAACCGTGTGATAAAGCCGGTTGACCAGGGGAAGACGCCGGACGCTACGGCCGCGCAGCAGCGTGCGGGCCATCCGGCTCCTGTTCGCCGCCCTGGCCGCTCGCATCACCCCGACGGCGAGATCCCGCCGCAGCCGTTTCATCGATAGGGCCATGATTCGAAGTTTGCTCCAATCACGACTCATCCGGGCAGAAATCCAACCAGTACCAGTAGTCGTTTCTCGGAAACGGAATGGGGCCGATCGACCCGTTCCCTGTCCGCCGCGCCACGCCGACAAGTCCGCGAGGGGGCGGGCCGGGTCTCGTTCAGTAACATGCGGCCCATGCCGGATGCCCCGCCCCGCCCCGAACCGTTCACCTCGCGGACCACCCCCGCGGCGCTGGAGGACCTCCGGGCGCGGCTGCGCGCGACGCGCTGGCCCGACGCGCCGGAGGACGCCGGATGGTCGCTCGGGACCGACCTCGCCTACCTCCGTGAGCTCGTCGCCTACTGGGCGGACGGGTTCGACTGGGAGGCGCGGGAGGCGGACCTTTCCCGGCTCCCCCGCTTCCGCGTCCCGGTCGGCGGCCTCGGGATCCACTTCGTGCACGCCAGGGCCGTCGCCCCGGCGGGGCCGGTGCTGCCGCTCGTCCTCAGCCACGGCTGGCCCGACTCGTTCTGGCGGTACCAGAAGGTCGTCCCGCTGCTGACCGACCCCGGCGCGCACGGCGCCGACCCCGCCGACGCGTTCGACGTCGTGATCCCCGACATGCCCGGCTACGGATACTCCGACCGTCCCACCGGCCCGCCCCTTGACTCCGTCGCCGTCGCCGGGCTGTGGGCCGAGCTCATGCGCGTCCTCGGCTATCCGCGGTTCGGTGCCGCGGGCGGGGACATCGGCGGTCACGTGAGCCGCTATCTCTCGCTCGACCATCCCGAGCGGGTCGTGGCCGTTCACCGTACCGACGCGGGGGTGCCCGTCCTCACCGGCGACCCGGCGGACCTGGAACCCGAGGAACGCGCCTGGATCGAACGCGTCACGGCCTGGGGCAGGGACGAGGGCGCCTACGCCGCCATGCATCGCACCAAGCCGCAGACCCCGGCCTTCGGGCTCAACGACTCACCGGCCGGGCTCGCGGCGTGGATCGTCGAGAAGCTCCGCGCGTGGAGCGACTGCGGGGGTGACGTCGAGCGGCGCTTCACGAAGGACGAGATCCTCACGAATCTCACGATCTACTGGCTCACCTCGACGATCGGCTCGTCGATGCGCATGTACCACGCCAACGCCGCCATTCCGCCCGCGCAGCACGCCCGCCGGGTCGAGGTCCCGTCCGGCTTCTCGCTCTTCCCCGGTGACATCCTCCGGCCGCCGAGGGCGTGGCTCGAACGCACGACGAACCTCGTGCGCGTGACCGAACCCGCCGCCGGGGGCCACTTCGCGCCGTTCGAGGTGCCCGAGCTCTACGCGGAGGAGCTGCGCGCGTTCTTCCGCCCCTACCGGACGGCGACGACGGGCTGAGAGCACCGGCCCGGCGTCGACGGCGTCAACAGCGGCGGGCTGGCCCGGGGGGACGGTGGGCGGCCCGGGAGACGGCCGGGGCACGGGGGACGGGGGACGGCAGGGGCACGGGGCACGGGGGACGGCGGGCGGCCCGGGAGGCGGCCAGCGGCCCGGGAGACGGCAGGCGGCCCGGGAGACGGCCAGCGGCCCGGCGGACGGCAGGCGGCCCGGGGGACGGCAGGCGGCCCGGGGGACGGCAGGGGCACGGCCCCGCGTGCCATCCTTGATCCCGTGCGTTCCACCGGCAAGCGCTTCACGGCACCCTCGGCCGTTCACCGTACGCTGGCCGCCGCGCTGGTCGGCCTCGTCCTTCCGCTGCTCGCCTGGGTCGTCGTCCTCTCCGGCCTGGCCTTCGTCCCGTACGACGGCTCGGGCGGCACCCCCGGCTGGGGCCGTTTCGCCCCGGGGCTGGGAATCGCCGCGGCAGCCGTACCGTTCCTGCTGGTCCTGGCCTGGCCGTCGCTGTGGGCGCTGCGCGTGCGGCCCGCCTGGCACGTCGCCCTGCCCGCACCGATCGTGGGCGTCGCCCTCTGGGCCGTCCTCGGCACGGCCGCCTCGCAGATCGTCGGAAACTCGCTCGTCGCCGTCTCCGTCGCCCTCACCCTGGCGTACGGGCTGACCGCCCTGCTCACCACGCCGGGAGGATCCTGGTGGTGGCGGGAGCTGCCGCTGACGGCCGTGGGCGGACCTCCGCCGATACCGCTGGCGGGACCGCGCCCCCACCTCCCCGATCCGGGGATCCCGTTGCTCGCTCCCGACCTGCCCGCCTACACGGTCGAGCGCCCCTCCGCCCGTCCCGGCGACCTGCGCTATCTCCTGCGCCCGGCGGGACTGCACCGCGCCGCCACCCCCGCCGAGCGCGACGCCTCCACCATCGCCGTGACCGTCCGCTCCCGGGTGGACCCGCCCGGCGAGGACTCCGCGTACGAGCCGGCGGGCCCGCGGACGTGGCGGCGGGTCACGGACACGGGTACCGCCTACGTGATCGACCGCGACGACGCCACGATCGTCCTGAAGGCCGGCTCCCGCGTCCCGGCCGCCGTACTCCTCCAGGCAACCACCACCCTCCGGCCCCGGCCGCGGTCCCATTTCACGCCGGGCGGCCCTTCGTCGTAACGCGGCCGAGGGAGGGTCGGCCCGGCGCGAAGAGCGGGCACGGTTCCGGCCCGGAGGGTTCGGCCCGGGGGGCCGTCCCTCACTCCGGCGGTGGCGAGGGCGGGAATCGAACGGGCGTCATCGACGACCGGGAGAGTGGACCCACCCCGTCCGGTGCCGGCGTCTCACCAGCGACCAGGTCCCGTCGTCGCACGTACCGGCGCGCCGCTGGAAATCGTGATCGTCGATGAAGTACGGGGCGTCGAGATCGAGCCAGCTGTCCTTTTCCGCACGCCGGTCCCAGTGGGCGGTGGGGATGCTGACGCAATTCATCCGATGTGATTTGTCCTGACTGGTGATTTTCAGAACCTCCACGCCCGCCGGATGGGTGCGAATCACCAGACACGGTCTGACCTTTCCGCCCGAGCCGTCGGCGAACGGCACGCCGGCCCACCAGATGTCGCCGGGGCGTGGGCGTGACTGCCAGGCCGGATCCGGCGGCGCCTCGTGCACCTGGGGCCCGGAGGGGCGGGGGGCGAAGATCCAGCGAACAAAGCGGACAAGGGCATATATGATCGCTACGCATACGCCGATGACCACCAGAATGCCCAGTAATTTACCGGCTTCGCCGAGGGCTTCAGTCATGGCTCACAACATACTCGGCAAGCACTGAATCCCAATCTTGGTTGGATATTTCATCTTTACGCATTGGATGTGGAAGAACGCACCGGTGAAGCTCGGGCAGGAGATCACCGGCGTCCGGGATGTCTAGATCGCATCGGTGAAGCGGACGAGCAGGTCCCGGAGCGTGTCGCGCTCCTCGGGGGTGAAGGCGTCGGCGATCCTGCGCTCGATGACCACGGCCGCCGCGTCCGCGGCGCGCAGCGCCTCACGGCCCGCGTCGGTGAGGTGGGTCTCCAGCATCGTGCGGTGCCACTGGTGCGGGCCGCGTTCGATCAGGCCGCTCGCCAGCAGGTTCCTCAGCACGACCGTCATCGCCTGCGGGGTGACGAGGCACTCCCTGGCCAGGGCGGCCGCGGAGATGCCCGGGTTGTCGGCCAGCACGAGCAGGGCGGCGTACTGCGGCACGGTCAGCCCCGCGGTCCTCACCGCCGCGTGCTTGGCGGCCATGAGCCGCTGCTCGGCGCGCTTCACGGGCAGGCCGAGCCGCTCCCGCGCGGGCATGTCCATGAGCGGAGCTTACAAGCCGTCCCACATAGAAAACTTCTTATGAGTATCAAAGCTTTGATAGCGTGCCGCCATGACCGTGATCCCGGAGAGCCATCTCGACCTGCTGACCCGCCCCCTGTACGCGCACCTGGCGACCCTGATGCCCGGCGGCACCCCGCAGGTGACACCGGTGTGGACCGTCTGGGACGGCGAGTTCCTGCGCCTCACCACCACGACGGACCGTCAGAAGGGACGCAACGCGAGCGCCCGCCCTCACGTGGCCGTCTCCGTCAACGACCCGGAGCAGCCGTACCGCTACCTGGAGGTCCGCGGCACCGTCGAACGGATCGACCCCGACCCCGAGGGCGCCTTCTTCGACGTGCTGGCCAGGCGCTACGGGCTGGAGTACGAACCACCGGTCGGCGACGCCGAGCGCAGAGTGGTCCTCGTCGTGCGCCCCACCCACTTCACCGGCCAGTGACGCGTTCCCACCACCGAACGGGCCGGGCCCGAGACCGATGAGACGACCACCGCACCTCCGGCGGCATTCGAGTCGGCGGGGTGTCGCCCGATCGACGGCCCCGGGCGGAGACGGCGATCATCGGGCGATCGGGAGGGCGGCACCGATCCGGAAGCGCGCCCTTCGCCCTTCGAAAGTCGTTTCAGGCTGGGCCCGCGAGTGGCGAAGGCAAATGACGCAGGCCGGGGTATGCGGCCCCTGACGCAAGCCGGGGCGTGCGGCCCTTGACGCAGACCGGTTCGGCCATACCGGCATAGATCGACGTCCTGACCACGTCCTTGCTTGGTGACATCGCGAGGAGGACAGGTGGATCCAGGATTTGAGGCGGACTTCCGGGAGTTCGTCGTCGATCGATCGGGAGCGCTGTTCCGCACCGCGTACTTGCTGACCGGTGACCGGCACGCCGCCGAGGACCTGGTGCAGTCGGCGCTGGCGAAGACGGCGGCGAAGTGGCGCAGCCTGCGCGACCCGGCTGCCATCGAGGGTTACGTCCGCCGTGTCATGTACCACGAGCAGGTGAGCTGGTGGCGGCGCCGTTCCCGCGTCGCGGAGGTGTCCACCGGATGGCTGCCCGAACAGATCGGCGACGGGTACGCCGAGATGGTGGATCTTCGCCTGGTGATGCGCGCGGCTCTCGCCCGGCTGACACCCCGGCAGCGGACCATGCTCGTGCTGCGCTACTTCGAGGACCTGTCCGAGACCGAGATCGCGCGGCTGCTCGATGTCAGGGTGGGATCGGTGCGCAGCCAGATCTACCGGTCGCTGGAGCGTCTGAAGAAGGCCGCACCTGAACTGAGCACGGTGAGGGAGTTCGGATGAACATCGAGGATCTGCTGCGCGAGACCCTTTCCGACATGGCCCACGAGGAGCAGCCACCCCCGCCGGGCCGGTTCTTCCAGGTCAACCGGGGTCGATCCCGTCGGCGGGGCCTCGCCCTGGCGACGGCGGCGGCCGTAGCCGTGATGGCGGTCGGATCCACGCTCGTGGTCCAGGGGCTGTCCTCTCAGGTGGCGGTCTCCAAGGACCTCGCCACGCGGGGCTCCGGCGAGACTCTTGCGGAGACCGAGCAGGTACGGACCACCCTGACCGTGAGAGAAGGATTACGGCTCTTACAGACCTTGGAGCAGCTGTCGACCGCCACCGGCAGACCGCGGGCGGAGTTCGAACGAGCCGCTGGGAACGGCAAGGCGCTCGGCCTTCCGGCCTACGCCAGGGGCGCGCTGGAAGGCTTCGCCTTCCCCGGGACCTATGAGGTCTCGCCCACGTCGAGCCCCGGCGAACTCCTCGCCGCGATGGTGACACGCTTCAACCGCGCCGCCGAGGCCAGCGACCTGGTGGACGGTGCCGGGCGTGTCGGCCGTACGCCGCTGGAGATCCTGACCATCGCCAGCATCGTCCAGGCCGAGGCGACCGACAGGCGCGACATGCCCAAGATCGCGCGAGTCATCCACAACCGGCTGAACCACAAGCCCGAGATGAGACTGTCCATGGACAGCACGATCATGTACGGCCTGAACAAGTCCGGCGTCACGGCCTCGGACGAGGATCTCGGGAGCCGGTCGCCGTACAACACCTACGCGCGCCTCGGCCTGCCGCCCGGCCCCATCTGCAACCCGGGCCCCGACGCCATCGAAGCCGCCCTGAAACCGGCCACCGGACCCTGGCTGTACTTCGTGACGACCGACCGGGAGAAGGGCGTCACGAAGTTCGCCACCTCCGAATCCGAGTTCTTCGAACTGGTCGAGGAATTCAAGAGGAACCGCGGGACCGATTGACCGTAGTACCGATTGACCGCGGGACCGGTTGATGGAGCGACGCGCCGCGGTCCCCGGTTCACCGATGAGACAAGCTCCCCCTCCTCGTACCTTCATCGGGTCGCGATGACACTCTGCACCGCGCCGGGTCAGACCAAAACCTCCGGCAATCCCGGTGCGGTTCAACCGAAGTGGCGGCCGCACACCCCGGAAACGATCAACGGCGCCTGGTCCGAGGAAAGCCCCTGGTCAGACGCCGTTCGTGATGCTCGGCGGAGAGCGTGGGATTCGAACCCACGAGACCGGTCACCCGGCCTAGCGGTTTTCAAGACACCTGATCGTTGCGTTGGCGATCGTTTGCTCACGTTGACCATGCGCGACGGTGCTGGTGAGACGCTCACAAGGGCGTTGACTGACGACAGTGATCATCGATCATATGCCGATGGAGACCATGTTCCGCAGTTTGTCGGCATCCTTGATGGTGATCCCGGTGGCTGTCTCCATTCCGATGTTGCGCAGGAGTAGGCGCTCTTTCGAAGGCCTTTCCAACCTCCAGGCGATGGTCGGCTTGAGGTCTCTCTCGCTCGATTTCAAGCATCTCTTCGCTGGTGAGCGCCGATCGTTCAGATGCCGATGCAGAGCGTGCGCTAGATGCTGCGGCGTTTTCGGCTGCAGTTGCTGATCTCTCAGAGGCTTCCGCTGATTTCTCAGACGCGTCCGCTGAGCGTGTGGCTTCGCCAGCAGAGAGCTTCGCGAAGGCAGCACTGGACCGTTGATATAGGAGTGCCCAGGCGGCCAGACCAGTGGCGAGGACCGAGAAGAAAATGGAAACGGCAACGGGGAGTAATTCGGCATTCACGGCACGCACCGTAGCGAAACACGCACAGACGTTCACTGCTATTCGGTGAATTCCTACTTCGGACCTTGGTCGATCCCCACCCGTCAGGCGGGATGACTCCTCGCATGATGAAGGCCCCGCACCGTAGCCTGAGGTTGTCGAGACGCTCAGGAAGGTGAAGGGCCTATGAGCAACGCTACCAACGAACCCCTCGGTCCGGTACTCACGGTGGGCCAGCGCATCCAGTTCCTCCGTGAACGGCGAGGCATGACCCGAGAAGTCCTCGCCGGGCTGGTCGGCAAATCCACCTCCTGGCTCAAGCAGGTCGAAACGGGCCGCCTCCAGCAGAACCCCCGGCTGCCGATCCTCCTGCAGCTCGCCGAGGCGCTGCGTGTCCGGGACCTCTCGGAGCTGACCGGGGACCAGTCCATGCCGGTACGGATGTTCACCGGCCCCGGCCACCCCGCACTTGAGGACGTACGGGCCGCGATCAACTCGACATCGCTGGTACCGGCCGGTGCGGTGCAGCCGCTCACCACATTGCGCGCCCGCCTGGACGCCGCCTGGCGGGTCCGGCATTCCTCCCCCGACCACCGGACCGCCCTCGGCGAGCTGCTGCCGGACCTCCTGCGCGACGTCCAGCTCGCCGCGGCGATGTACCGCGACGCCGATCGGCGCCAAGCGCTCGCCCTGCTCACCGAGACCTACGGCCTCGCCCAGATGTTCCTCGCCTACCAGCCCGCCCAGGACCTGCTCTGGCGGGTGACTGACCGGGCACTGACAGCGGCCCAGGAGTCAGAGGATCCGCTCGCGCTCACCTGCGCTGTGTGGTTCCTCGCCCAGGCACACCGTGACACCGGCGACTTCGACGCCGCCCGGGAGGTCAACCAGCAGGGCATGGCCGCCATTCAGTCGCGCCTCGACGACGCCGGGGTGGAGCTGCTCGCCATGTGGGGCGCGCTCTCCTTCGAGCTGGCGTTCACCTCCGCCCGGCTCGGCCAGACCGGGGACGCGTGGCTGCACTGGGACGAAGCGGCCCGGATCGCCGAACGGCTCCCCGCGGCCTACTACCAGCCCTGGACTTCGTTCTCGCGGGTCATCATGGACGCGCACGCCGTCACCGTTGCCGTCGAACTCCACCAGGGCGGCGAGTCCGCGCGGCAGGCCGACAACGCGCTCTCCGCCCCGATCCCTTCCCGGCCGCGCCGAGGGCGGCATCTCATCGAGGTTGCCCGTGCCCATCATCTGCAGCGTGACCACGCCGCCGTGCTCGGAACGCTGGAGCTCGCCCAGCAGGTCGCACCCGACACGATCAAGTACAACGGTTACGCGCGTCGCCTGACCTTGGAACTCACCGAGGGTCCGGCGTCTCTCCGGTCGCAGGCGCACGCTCTGGCTGACCGAATCGGCCTTCTGGTCTGACCGCAACCAGGGGGCAGAAACCGTGCCCCTCGGCTCATGGCCCGCTGCATAGCGTCACGTGTCTCCGGACACAGACGCGATGAAGGAGCCATGTGAATACGCCCCTACATGTTCAAGCCGCAGAACGCGGCGCCGCGACCGTCTTGCACGCGGAGGGTGTGTTCGCGCCGCAGGATGAGCACGCGTCGCTCCTGTTGACCGACGAGCAGGCCCACGCTCTCCTGCTGCACCTCGGTCACGCGTTCCCGCCTTGGCGGATCTGGCGGGCGAGCGGCATCTGGTACGCGACCGGGCCGTGTCGCCTTCCGGAATGCGTGTGCTCTCGCACCCTGCACGCGCCCGGCCCGGCTGATCTGTGTCGGCAGCTCGCCGAGGTGGAGCGGGCCGGGCGAGAGCAGCGTGAGGATGGTGCCCTGTCGAACGAGGTGGCGTTCTTCCTCGGCGAGGGTCAGTTCTCCGACGAGGCCGCGCATCGGGCTGAGCGGCAGCTGGAGGCGCTGCGGCAGGAGTTCCCTGGGTGGGACATCACCTGTGTGGCCGACCTGTCCACCCCGGTCTGGCACGCCGTCCTGCGCACCGCGCCGACCGGTCGGCAGAAGCAGGCCGGGGTGCTGGCCGAGCTCATGTGCTTCTCCGCCGAGGCGCTCGCGACCGCCTTAGCCACCCAGGTGGAGCGGATACACAGGGCGCGCGCCACCCACACCTTCACCTCCTGAAACTCCCCGCAGGCGTGGTGCGCACACCAGGGGCCGCCTGGGGGGTTGAGCGCGACCTGGCTGCCCCGAAATCAGGGGCGTGAGGACCGGTCGCGAGGATGGTTGCCCCTGCCCCCGCCCACCTGCGGGATGCCACCCTCCAACAGATAACTACTCTACGTAGTTATTTCCTTACTAAGGAGCCGCCGTGAATCCCTTAACCGAAATCCTCCTCGCCCGCTTCGCCGAAATCCCCCTACGGATCGGCACCCGCACCTCCACCATGGCCAAGATCCAAACCGGCCACGTCGCCGAACTGATCACTCAACTCGCACCCGGCGTCCCCATCGAGATCGTGCCCACCCAAGTCAGCGCCGACCTGTGGCCCGGCGACCTCGCCGAAATCGGCGGCAAGGGCGCCTTCAGCAAGGAAATCGACCGTGCGCTGACCAGTGGCCGGATCGACATAGCCGTCCACTGCATAAAGGACGTCCCCGGCGACGTGCCGTTGGCCGAGGGGACGGCGTTCGGCGCCTACCTGCCACGCGACGACGTCCACGACGTCGTGGTCACCCGCGACGGCGTAGTCCTGGCCGACCTCCCGTCCGGGTCGCTGATCGGCACCAGTTCCGTACGACGCCGCGCCCAGCTCAGCATCCACCGGCCTGACCTGCGTACCGAACGCATCCGTGGCAACGTCGACACCCGCCTGGCCAAGCTGGACGAGAACGAGAGCAAGTACGCCGCGCTGATCCTCGCCCGCACCAGCCTGCTTCGCCTCGGCCTGCTGGAGCGCCACCACGAGATCCTGCCCCTGGAGTTCCACAGCGCGGGCGAAGGCGTCGTGTCCATGGTCCCGCCCGTGGGCGCCGGTGTCGTCGGCATCCAGGCCCGCAGCTCCGATGCCCCCGCCATGCGACTCCTGGACGAACTCAACCACCCCGCGACCGCTCGCCACATCCTCGCCGAGCGAACCATGCTGCACATGCTCTTCGGCCATTGCAACAGCCCCATCGCCGGGCACGCCTCCACCACCGCCGACGGGAAGATGTCCATGTTCGGCATGGTGTTCAACCGCGACGGCAGCGCCTTCGTCCGTTCCCACGCCTGGGGCACCCACGACGACCCCGCCACCCTCGGCGCTCGCGTCGCCGCCGACCTGCTCCACCAGGGCGCCCGCAACCTGATCACCGCCACCCGGAAATGACCTCAGCGCCAGCCGTACGGCCTGTTGCCGCAGATAGGCCGCACGGCTGTGCTGTCACCGCCCACCTCCTCGTGCTCGACGAGGCGGGCCGGTGGCTCACCCTGCGGACCACCCGTGACCACACCCGGTGGCAGCTCCCCGGCGGACGCGCCCGCCACGGCGAAAGCCCAGCCGCAGCCGCCAGCCGAGAAGCCCGCGAGGAAACCGGCCTGACCCTGCCCGCCGAAAGCCTCATCACCGTCGCCTGGGTCCCGGCCGGCAGCATCGACCGGCGCGATCGGATCGCGTTCGTCTTCGCCACCCGCACCCTGCGACTTCGGGACCAGGCGGCGATCACCTTGCAGACCAGTGAGGTAGACGACTGGCAGCTCAGCCCCGCACAGTACGCGGCCCGCCGGCTTCATCCGCTGCTCGCCGAACGACTCACCGAGGCCGGGCTGCACGGCCCAGGCCACTACATCGACCAAGATCCCGCTTCGATACGCGAACGAGCAGTAATGCCGTGATGATCGTGGACTTCCTCGCCCCGACCGACCCGATTCGGTTTCTGGATCTCGGGTGAGGGTGAGCGCGGCCGGGCGGCGCCTCAGGGACGGGGCGCTTGTCGAACAGCTGGCCGCGAACGGTGCCCCCGCCTCGACTCGTCCTCCGGGCGGGGGCACCGATAGCGCAGAAGGTCAGTTCCCAGCCTTCGGACGTTAGCTGTACCGAGAGCGCATCGTCGACATCTTGGCGGCGATGGCCGCGCAGGCGTCCGTTGTCCATCGGCCCCGGTCGACCACCGCGGCGGTCACCTCGACAGAGGAGACGAATACCTCGTCGCCCTTCCACGAGGCGACCTCGACCACCCCGACGGCTGACGGGAAGCCGTCTCCCGCGCCTCGGACGAGCATGGAGATTCAGCACGCGCAGCACGCGATCAGTGCTCTACTTATGGGTAAGGAGGCGGGGCTGGACGTCAAGGTCGTCTCGGTCCAGCTCGGCCACTCGACGACGACCATCACCCGGGACCTCTACCAGCACGTCCGGCGGGCAGTCCTGGACGACGCGGCGGAGAAAGTGGTGGCGCTCATCCCCGGCTGGAAGGCCCCGAAAGAGGCAAGATCATGACGGGGTGTTCCCATTTTGTTCCCATCGGAGCGGTCCGGCGATCTTCACCGGACCCGGCTTCCGACGTTTCTCCTGGTAGGCGGAGAGCGTGGGATTCGAACCCACGAGACCGGTCACCCGGCCTAGCGGTTTTCAAGACCGCCGCCATCGTCCACTAGGCGAGCTCTCCTGGTGACACGTCCTGAGAACGTGTCAGATTGCACCCTAGTCTCTCATTGGACCGGGCGTGCCCGGACCCGGAAGGCGCCACGCCTCCAATCTGGAGGACGTGGCGCCCGCCGGTGTGGATCAGGGCTGGGGACCCGCGAAACCGTCGCCGACCGAGGCGGCCAGGCGGAGGTAGGACTCGCGGGTGCCGGCCTGCAGCCTTTCCAGGTCGATCTCCGCGCCCTCCTCCAGGTGCGGGTCGTAGGGGACGCGGATGACGGCGCGGCAGCGGGCCGCGAAGTGGGCCTCCAGGCGGTCGAGGTCGACGGTCGATTTCGAGCGCGGGCGGACGCTGCACAGCACCACGGTCGCGGAGCGGACGAGCTCCTCGTAGTGGTGGGCCTCCAGCCAGTCGAGGGTCGCCGAGGCGGCGCGGGCGCCGTCCACGGAGGGGGAGCTGACCAGGACGAGCTGGTCGGCCAGTCCGAGAACGCCGGACATGGCCGAGTGGAGCAGGCCGGTGCCGCAGTCGGTGATGCAGATCGAGTAGAAGTTTTCCAGCACCTGGGAGACCGACTGGTAGTCGGCCGCGCTGAAGGCCTCGGACACCGACGGGTCACGGTCGGAGGCGAGGATCTCCAGCCGCGACGGGGCCTGGGAGGTGAAGGCCCGGATGTCGACGTACCTCTTGATCTGCTGCCGCTCGTTGAGCAGGTCCCGGACGGTCGCGGAGGTCTCCAGCTCGACCTTGTCCGACAGGGTGCCCCGGTCGGGGTTGGCGTCGACCGCGATGACCCGGTCGCCGCGTACCTGGGCCAGGGTGGCGCCGAGGCCGACCGTGGTGGTGGTCTTGCCGACACCGCCCTTGAGGCTGAGTACGGCGACGCGGTGGTGGCCGGTGGCCACCGGGGTGCGTGCGCGGCCGACCAGCTCCCTGCGGCGGCGGACCTCCGGGGACTCGCCGGGCTTGATCAGCCCGGCGGACGCCTTGTAGACCAGCTTCCGCCAGCCCCCGGCGGGCGCGTTGCGACGGCCCCTCAGCAGCGACTCCGGGTCCAGGCTGTCGGCGGACTGCCGGGGAGCCGTGCCCGGAGGCTGCTGCTGCCTGGCCGGTGCGCCGAAGGCGGGTGCCGGAGCCGTCTGGCGGCGGCGTGCCTGGTACGGCTCCCGCACCGGTTCGGCCGCGTCCCGTCCCGGCGCGAAGGGGTTCTCCCGTTCCGTGCGCTCCTGGGACGAGTCCCGCTCGGGGGCGGGGGGCGCGTCCCGTCCCGGCGCGAAGGCCGTGGGACCGGAGAAGGTGAAACCGGAGGAACCGGAAGAACCGGAAGGAGGCGGAGCCGAGCTGGAACGCTCGTGGCCGAAGGAGCCGCGGGAACCAGGGGAACCGGGGGCGGTCTCCGTACCGAAGGGGCCCGGATCCGAACCGAACGCACCCGAGGTGGCGGGACGCTCCGGCGGCGCGGCCGCTTCCGGCCTGTCGGTGCCGAAGGATTCGGGGGCCCGGAACGGATCGGCGGGCTCGGGCTTGGGCTCGGATCCGGACGTGGGGACAGGCGCCGGGACGGGTTCGAAGCGGTCCGAGACGGGTTCGAAACGGTCCGAAGCGGGCTCGAAGCGATCCGAGGCCGACTCGAAGCGCTCGGGGGCGGGTTCGAAGCGCTCGGGTGCCTGCCTGGGCGGCTCCTTCACCACCGACGTCACCGTGGATTCGAAGGACTCGAACGGTTCGAAGATCGTACGGTCGCGGTCGTGCTCGGCACCGTCGGACGCACCGGACCCACCGGACGTACCGGACCCCGACGTGCCGGACGAGGACCGGTCGGCCTCGGCGGTTCCGCCGGACCCCGAGGACCCGGCGGAGAAGTCTCCGCTGGTCGAGGAGAAGTCCTTGCCCCCCGAGGTGGACCGCGTGCCGCCGCTCCCGAAGGAGAAACGGTCGGAGTCGGTGCCGCCGAAGGTGAACCGCTCGGTGTCCGAGGACGACGGCTTGGACGGCTCCGCGTCGGCGGCCTCAACCGAAGCCGAGGTCGAAGCTGAGGTCGAAGCTGAGGTCGAGGCGGGAGCAGGCGCGGGAGATGCCGGCTCCGCCGGACGCTGCGGTTGCTCGAACAACCCGCGCGACGGCTCCTGGGGAGGCGCCGCGAACGGGGTGCGGAGGTGCGGCTCGGTGAAGTCGGCGTGACCGTAGTCACCCGTGTCGGCGGACTCCTGGCGTGGCAGGGGCTTGAGCGGCGCCAGGAAGCCGTCGTTGTCCTGCTTGCCGGATGCCGGAGCGGGCACGGTGAAGGAACTCACCGTGTCGGAGGCCTCCATCCAGTCGGCCGCGTCGGCGTCCTCCACCGGCGGGTCGGTGACCGGGTGGGCCGAGTCGACGGCCGCGCGGAACAGCGGCGAGGACGTCGCGTCGGGCTCGGTCGGGACCAGGCTCCAGGGGTCCTTCGGGTACGGCGAGACGACGGCGTCGTCCACCGCGGTGGCCTTCACCGCCAGGGCGGGCGCCTCCTCCTCCTGCTCCTTGATGGCGTCGAGCCACGCGAGCTGTTCCTCGAGAGATTCCTCACGATCGTGTCTTGCCACCGTGTTCCCCCTCGGGATGGGCATAAAAGGGCAGCAAACACATAGCAGGTTAACGCCCTGTGTTCCTGTCAACGTGAGCAACCACCAAGTTGGGGCTCACCGGATACCTTTGCTCACATGCGCGCCATCGTGATCGATAAACCAGGTGGACCGGAAGTGCTGACGTGGCGGGAGGTCCCCGACCCGCTGCCCGAGCGCGGCGAAGTCATCATCGACGTGGCCGCCTCCGCGGTCAACAGGGCCGACGCGCTGCAGCGTCAGGGCTTCTACGACCCGCCCCCCGGCGCCTCCCCGTACCCGGGCATGGAGTGTTCCGGCGTGGTCGAGGCGGTGGGGCCGGACGTCGAGGGGTTCGCGCCGGGTGACCGGGTGTGCGCGTTGCTCAGCGGCGGCGGGTACGCGGAGAAGGTCGCCGTTCCCTGGCAGCAGGTCATGCGGGTGCCGGAGGGCGTCGACCCGGTCGAGGCCGCCGGGCTGCCCGAGGTGGCCTGCACGGTCTGGTCCAACGTCTTCATGACCGCGCGCCTGCGGAAGGGCGAGACCCTCCTCGTGCACGGCGGGGCCAGCGGGATCGGCACGATGGCCGTACAGCTGGCGAAGGCGTTCGGCTCGCGCGTGGTCGTCACCGCCGGGTCCCCCGAGAAGATCGCCCGCTGCCTGGAGCTGGGCGCCGACGAGGGGATCGACTACCGGCGGGAGGACTTCTCGGAGAAGGTCAAGGCCGACGTGGTTCTCGACATCATGGGCGGCGAATACCTCGCGAAGAACATCAAGGTTCTCAAGACGGGCGGCCGGCTGGTCGTGATCGGCCTGCAGGGCGGCACGAAGGGCGAGCTGAACCTGGGAGCCCTGCTCGCGAAGCGGGCCTCGGTGCACGGCACCACGCTGCGCTCCCGGCCCGTCGACGAGAAGGGGGTCATCGTGCGCGGGGTCGTGGACAACGTCTGGCCCCTGCTCGACGCCGGGGCGATCCGGCCCGTGGTGCACGCCCGGGTGCCGATGAGCGACGCGGCCGAGGCCCACCGCATCCTGGAGTCCGGAGAACACATCGGGAAAATCCTGCTAGTAAGTTGAGGCTATGAACGCTGAGGAGAGCACTCCGCACATCGTGGTCGTGGGTCCCCAGGGCTCCCAGGGCGAGGAGGAGGGCGAGACCCGGTCGATCGCCGACCTCGTCGAGCAGCCCGCCAAGGTGATGCGCATCGGCAGCATGATCCGCCAGCTCCTCGAGGAGGTCCGGGCGGCCCCGCTGGACGAGGCCAGCCGCAAGCGGCTCAAGGAGATCCACCAGAGCTCCATCAAGGAGCTCGAAGACGGTCTGGCACCGGAGCTGGTCGAGGAGCTGGAACGGCTCTCGCTGCCTTTCACCGAGGACGTCAACGGCACCCCGCCCAGCGAGGCGGAGCTCCGGATCGCCCACGCCCAGCTGGTCGGCTGGCTCGAAGGGCTGTTCCACGGCATACAGACCACGTTGTTCGCCCAGCAGATGGCGGCTCGCGCCCAGCTGGAGAACATGCGCAGAGCGCTGCCCGGCGGCATGTCCCTCCAGCAGCAGGAGGGCCCCCCGGGCGGCAACGCGGGCCCCTACCTGTAGGGAGACCGGAGACCGGTCTGCCGGGCCCTGTGCCGGGGCTTCTCGGTCACGGACCTTCACAGGGCCTTCCCAGAGCCTTCCGGGCCTTCGAAGGGCCGCGTGTGAGCCCGTGGGCCCGTGGGGCCGTATGAGCCCGTGGGGCCCGTCACGATCCGTAGAGCTCCTCGAGGATCCCGGCGACCCCGTCGTCGTTGTTGGCCGCGGTCACGTGATCGACCGCGGCCAGCACCTCCGGGTGGGCGTTGGCGACGGCGTACGAGACGCCCGCCCACCGCAGCATCGGAAGATCGTTGGGCATGTCCCCGAAGGCGATCACCTCCTCGGCCGCGACGCCGAGCGTCGTGGCCAGGTGGGACAGCGCCGAGGCCTTCGTCACGCCGTGCGCGCTCATCTCGATCAGTGCCCGGCCGCTGGAGTGGGTGGGGGTGACCAGGTCGCCGACCAGCCCGCAGACCGCCGCGTGGAGGATGTCGGGGTCCATTCTTGGATGCAGTGCCAGAAGTTTGGCGCAGGGTCGCGAGGTGAGTGTGTCCGTTCCGACACGGAGTCCGACAACTGCCTTACTGTCCCATCCTCCGAGACGGAAGTCCGATTCGTGGGCGAATCCGCCCTCGTATTCCACAGAGAACGCGAGGTCGGGAACCTTTTCCCGAAGACGCCTCACCACCTCTTCAAGCACGTCCGGGTGGATGAGGTGGGATTTGACGATCTGCTCACTGTGCAGGTCGTAGACGAGGGCTCCGTTGGCGCATATGGCCAGCCCCCGGTGGCGTACGGCTCCCGCGACCATGTGCATCCAGCGAGGTGGCCTGCCGGTCACGAAGACCAGTGTGGCCCCGGCGTTCTCCACAAGCGCAAAAGCGGCGGCCGTACGGGGGGAGACGGTGCCGTCCGAGCGCAGAGCGGTGCCGTCGAGGTCGGTGGCGACCAGCCTGGGGCTTTGCATAACACGTCCCAGTCTGCACTGTGATGGCCGGCGTGTCGGCCCCCGGGATCCGGTCCGAGGAATCTTCCTCATGGCGGGAACACGCCTGCGCCGGATAGTGTTAGATGTGATGGCGTTGTATTAGCTGAATCCCGTTGTGAAAACCAGTTTGACTGAGCCACCCCGGGGCCCGCTGTACGACACATGGGGTTCATGAGGTGTGAATCCCAAAGTTTCAAATCCTGAGGGAGAGCTTTAATGGCTCAGGGAACCGTCAAGTGGTTCAACGCTGAAAAGGGCTTCGGCTTCATCGCACCGGACGGCGGTGCACCGGACGTGTTCGTGCACTTCTCCGAGATCCAGGGCAACGGCTACCGTAGCCTCGAAGACGGCCAGCGGGTCGAGTTCGAGATCACCCAGGGCCAGAAGGGCCCGCAGGCCTCGCAGGTCCGCGCCGTCTGACGCATAGACCTCTTGGTTGAACGGGAAGGCGGGGTTCGCTTCTGGCGAACCCCGCCTTTCCGTTTCCCGAACACCTCGGGAACGTCCGGGCACCCGGGGTAACCGGAGCGCCCGGGACGCCCGGCATCCCGGGAGACCTCCCAGGGGCGTCGGCCCAGCCCTCCCCTCGTCGCTGAGAGCGATCCTGAGGGCTTCGCCCGGGACGGTGACGGGGTTTTGACGCCGACGGCCGCTTCCCGCCTTTCCGCGCGACTGTGGACGTGCCGGGCGGCAGCGACGGGCATGATCCATCCGACGCCGGGACGTGCGAGGCGCCCGGGTTCCGGGACGTATGAGAACTCCGGTTCCCGGGACACACCCCGGTCACGAATGCCGCCGCCCCCGAACCGGGCCTCGGCGCGGTGGGTCTACCTGGTCATGAAACGCCTCGCCTGGTTCGGACATCCGGCGACCGTGGTCGCCACCTTCGTGCCGCTGCTCGTCATCCCGTTCGCCCTCGTCGGGGGGACCGCCACCGCGGGCGAACCACAGCCGCCCGCGGCGACGAATGTCCTCGTACGCGGCGAGGTCATCGCCGTGGTCCTGGATCAGGATGCCGAGAGCCTCTCCGGCGACGGCGGCCGTACGTGGATCGGTCGTCCCGCACGGGACCCGGGCTCCCCAGAACCCGGCTCCCCAGAACCCGGCTCCCCGGAATCCGGGTCCTCGCCCGTCCCCGATCCGGCGACCCGGGCCTGTCTGCCCGGTGAGCCCGCGCACTGCTATCGCGTCGTCCCTCCTCGGCTGGCGGTGGACGAGTCCCGGGACGGCGGGAACAGCTGGAAAACGGTGTGGGAGGTCTCCCCGGGGCGTGAGGACGCGCTCCGGCGGCGGGCGGCCGGCATGTCGAACAGGCCGTGGCACGGTTCCTCGGCCATCGCGGTGCAGCGCGTGACGGACGGTCACGTCGTCGTGGCGGCCAACGGCGAGGACGGCATCGCCGTACGGGACGCGCGGGGGAACTGGCGGCGGATGGGCCCGCTCGACGGGGGTTTCTCCCCGGACGCGGCGATCCCGCTCGGCGCGCCGGGCGTCGACCTGAGGACGGAGCACCGCGTCGGCCTCTTCGCCGGCCTGCTCGGCTTCATGTCCGGCATGGCCGTGGCACGCCGTCACACTCGGCGGGTCACCGGCTTGACCGGGCCCGCGTACTTCCTCACCGTGGCCGGTTTCGTGCTCGTCCTGCCGTCCGACACGACGTACATCGTCGACATCGGCGCCCTCATGGCCCTGCTCGGCGGTGCCTGCGCCCTCGTCGCGACGATCCTCGTGTCGACGGCGGCGATCCGGGCGCGCGTGCCGGCGCGGACCTGCGCGGCGCTGGTCACCATCGCCTGCTGCACGCCGTTCGCGATGTGGGCGCTCTTCACCGGCTGGGAGTCGGGCGTGATCGACGACTATCCGACGGCCGGGTTCCTCGCCTGGCTCGTCGGCGGGATCGGCGTCGGGGGGTCCGTCCTGGTCGGCTGGGCGGGCGCGGCGCAGGCGGAGGAGGGGACGGAGGGGACGGAGGAGGCGCCGGGACGTCGGGCGTGAACGCGGTGAAGGCCCCGCCGTGGCGGGGCCCTCACGGTGAAACCTCGCCGGGCGGCGCGGGCCTACTTGACGGGTTCGAGGACGTCGAGGCCGACGTACGGGCGCAGGGCCTTGGGGAGCACGACGGAGCCATCGGCCTGCTGGTGGTTCTCCAGGATGGCGACGATCCAGCGGGTGGTGGCCAGCGTGCCGTTCAGGGTGGCCACGTGCTGGGGCTTGCCGCCGGAGTCGCGGAAGCGGACGCCGAGGCGGCGGGCCTGGAAGTCGGTGCAGTTGGAGGTCGAGGTGAGCTCGCGGTAGCGGCCCTGGCTGGGCACCCACGCCTCGCAGTCGAACTTCCGCGCGGCCGAGGACCCCAGGTCTCCGGCCGCGGTGTCGATCACCCGGTAGGGGAGCTCGACCTTGGCCAGCATCTCCTTCTCCCAGTCGAGCAGGCGCAGGTGCTCGGCGTGTGCCTCCTCGGGGCGCACGTAGGAGAACATCTCGACCTTGTCGAACTGGTGGACCCGGATGATGCCCCGCGTGTCCTTGCCGTACGAGCCCGCCTCGCGGCGAAAGCACGAGGACCATCCGGCGTAGCGGTGCGGGAGCGCGGAGCCGTCCAGGATCTCGTCACCGTGGTAGGCCGCCATCGGCACCTCGCTCGTGCCGACCAGGAACAGGTCGTCGTCGGGCAGGTGGTAGACCTCGCTGGCGTGGGCGCCGAGGAAGCCGGTGCCCTTCATCGACTCCGGCTTGACCAGCACGGGCGTGATCATCGGGACGAAGCCCGCCTCGATCGCCTGCTGCATGGCCATGTTGAGGAGACCGAGCTGCAGCCGCGCGCCGACACCCTTCAGGAAGAAGAACCGCGAGCCCGAGACCTTCGCGCCGCGCTCCATGTCGATCGCGCCGAGCAGCTCGCCCAGCGCCAGGTGGTCCTTGGGCTCGAAGCCGAAGGACGGCTTCTCGCCGATCTCCTCCAGCACGACGTAGTCGTCCTCGCCACCGGCGGGAGCCCCCTCCTCCACGAGGTTGGGCACCGTGTAGAGGAGCTCGTCGAGCTCGCCGCCGAGCTTCTCCGCCTCCGCCTCGGCGGACTTGACCTGCGAGGAGAGGTCCTTCGCCCGCTCCAGCAGGGTGGCCTTCTCCTCCCCGGAGGCACGGGAGACCGACTTGCCGACGGTTTTCTGCTCGGCGCGGAGCGTCTCGAAGCGGCTCAGCGCGCCGCGCCGCCGCTCGTCGAGGTCGAGCAGCGTGTCGACGACAGAGTCGTCCTCACCGCGGGCACGCTGCGACGCCCGTAGCCGGTCGGGATCCTCACGAAGGGTACGCAGGTCAATCACAGCCACAAGGCTACCGATGTACGGCGAGCGTCCGCGCCTGGATTGGCCCGGCCCGCCCCCGCGACGTCCGTTTCCCGCCCGGTCCCGCCCAGTCCCCGGCCGTTCCCGCCCCGGTCCCGGCTCTTCCTCGCGCGGTCCCGGCTTTTCCTCGCGCGGTCTCGGCCTCTCCCCGGCCGTTCCCGCCCGGCGGGATGGCTTCGGCGGACGTGGACCGGCGGCGTACGGGGATCGGGCTCCGGCTCGCGGGCCGGGGGACGATCAGACCTGGCCGGTACGGACCCTGTTGAGCCAGCCGGCGGCGTCGGCGAAGGCGTCGTCGTTCGTGCCGCGCTTGATCTGCGGGAAGAGGCCGTCGGCGCGCGGGTAGCTGCCCAGGAAGCGCACCCTGGCGGAGATGCGGTGCAGACCCGAGATCGCCTCTCCGACGCGGGCGTCGGCGGCGTGGCCCTCGAACTCGAAGTGGAAGAAGTAGCGGCCGATGCCGTCGCCGGTGGGCCGCGACTCGATGCGGGAGAGGTTGACGCCGCGGACGGAGAACTCGGTCAGCATCTCCTGCAGCGCGCCCGGGTGGTCGTCGGCGAGGAAGACGACGAGTGAGGTGCGGTCGGAACCGGTCGGCTCGGGCAGCGGGCCGGGACGCGACACCTGGACGAACCGGGTGACGGTGTCGGTGCGGTCGCCGATCCCGGACGCGAGCTCGACCAGGCCGTAGTGCTCACCGGCGATGCGCGCGGCGATGGCCGCGTCGTACGGCGAGCCGGGAAGCGCGACCTCCTGTGCCGCGGCGGCGGTCGACGGGGCGGCGACCACCACGGCGTCGGGCAGCTCGCGGGCGATGAAGTTGCGGCACTGGGTGATGGCCGCCGGGTGGGAGAAGACCCTCTTGATGTGGCCGATCTCGGTGCCGGGACGCGCCAGGAGCGAGAACTCGACGGGGAGCAGCAGCTCGGCGGTGATGAGCAGCGACTCGCCCCGGGCGAGCTCGTCGAGGGTCGTGGTGATGGCGCCTTCGAGGGAGTTCTCCATCGGGACGACGGCTCCGTCGGCCTCGCCGCGCCGGACGGCCTCCAGGGCCGCGGTGACGTTCGGGCTCGGCAGGCGCTCGGCCTCGGGCGCCAGGATGCGCAGGGCTTCCTCGGTGAAGGTCCCCTCCGGTCCCAGGTAAGCGAGTTTCGACATGCCCCCAGGTTATCCGGCGACTGTCAGAAAATGTGCGGAGGATTACATACTGCCGCGACCGACCCCGATCTGGTCACTCGGCGTCGTACCACGTCAGAGGCTGTTTTCTTTCGATCATGCTCTCGGTCGCCCCCTCGCCGGCCACGGCACGCCCGGGGCCGCCGCCCCTCCCGGCCGCTCCGCGTCCGAGGCCGTATCCCGCCGGGGAGGCGACCGGAACCGCCGACGGTCCGGGATCATCGGAAGATCGAGTGCGAAGACGGTCCGGGGCCGTCAGGAGAGTGCTTGGAACGTCTCTCTCCGCCTGGGAAGCCAGACCCCCAGCAACCAGACCAGGGCCAGCGCGCCCAGGCCGAAGCCGTTCTGCACGATCTTGCCCAGCACGGGGCTGAGCACCGGGATCTCCGCGGCCTTGATCGTCACTCCCCACCAGGGGATCGGCAGCACGTAGTAGAGCCAGACCCCGGCGGCCACCCGGAGCCTGACCGGGTCGCGCCCGTCGCCGGCCAGCGCGCCGAGCACCACGACCACCCAGGCCAGGTGGTGGATCCAGGCGACCGGCGACAGCAGCACGGCCATCAGCCCGACCAGGGCGGTCCCCGCCACGAGGTGCCCGTCGAGCAGGGCCCTGCGGGCGTACCGGAAGCCGTACCAGGCGACCACGGCGACCAGCGCCGCCCAGAGCAGGCTCGTCAGCGCGTCGGGCAGGTAGAGCCGGATGAGCATGCCGCGCATCGACTGGTTGGTGGTCGCGGCGTTGGCACCGAGCCGCTCGGGGTCGAGCAGCGCGCGGAACCAGAAGTCGGCGGCGTCCGCCGGGATCACCAGGAACGGCAGCAGGGTCAGCAGCGCCGCGGTGAGCGCGGCCACGAGGAAGGTCCCGCGCTGCTCCCGCCTCGCGCCCGGCCCGAAACCGGCGATGAGAAGGTAGATCAGGAAGACGCCCGGGGTGAGCTTGACCGCGGTGGCCAGGCCGATCAGCATGCCGCGCGGCCACACCGGGCGCCGGGCCACGCAGTCGGCCAGGCAGAGCGCCACGAGCAGGATGTCCACCTGGCCGAAGCGGACCTGGTCCCTGATCGGCATCAGGTAGGTGCACGCGATCATCAGGGCGGCGAACAGCAGGGGCGTCCACAGGCGGCCCGTCCCACCTGCCTCACTCGCCCCACCTGCCTCGCTCGTCGCGCCCGCGTCGCCGAGCCCGACCGGCCCGCTGAACCCGACCGGCCCGCTGAGCAGGGCGCGTACGCCCCTGGCCGGCCTCGCTGCCCGCGCCGCGCTTCCGGCGGGCGTACTGGAAGCGGGCGCGGCCTCCGTCCCTCCGGGGGACGTACCGGGAAGGGCGGGCGTGCCCGGAACGGCTCGCTCATCGAGAACGGCGGGCGGTGGGACCGGACCCCCGTCCGGCGTGCCCGGTGCGGTGCGCGCTCCGCCGAGCAGGGCGCGGAAGGAGAGCCGGACGGTGATCGCCAGCGTCAGGAAGATCAACGCGGTCCACGCCCACTGCGCCGCCGTCCAGGACATCGCCGCCAGCGGTGTGGCGAGCAGCGCCGCCACGGGCGGGTAGGTGAAGGGCAGCAGCTGCGGCGCGGGCGTGACGAACCCGTAGACGGACCGGCCCTCCAGGATCGCCGCCCCGCCGGTACGGTAGACGTCCAGGTCGACCAGGCGCTGGTCGTCGACGTTGCCCAGCCAGTGGAGCACCAGCGGGGACACCGCGGCGGCGACGAGCAGCAACGCGGGCAGCCACGCCAGCCACGACAGCCATGTCCGGGGGCGCCGCTCGGTCGTGGTCACCTCGCCAGTCCTCACGAGCAGGCAGGTTACCGTGGGGTCGGCCATATCGTGGGGCCGGTTACCGTGGGGCCGGGGAAACGGCCGCCCGACGGATACGGACAGGGGAACCGGATGGCTTCGACACACCGCGGTCACGGGCCCGCGCGCCCGGCCCCCGGGGGGACCGCGACGCGACCGGCGCCCCACCGGGCCGCCAGGATCGCTCCAGTCGTCGCTTCCCCGTCGCAGGCCCCGCCGATCCTGCTACCGGCCTCGCAACCGACCGTGTCTCTGGCCGTGCCGCCGACCGGGTTGCCGACCGGGTTGCCGACCGGGTTGCCGGCTGTGCTGCTGGTTGCGTTGCTGGCCGGGCTCTGCGTGCTCCTCGGCGTCCCGGGCGCCTCGAAGGCCTTCGCCGCCTCCGGCGCTCCAGGCGTTCCAGGTGCCTCCGGTGCTCCGGGTGCCTCCGGTGCCACCGCGACGGACGCCTCCGGTGCCGGTACGACAGGTGTTCCGGCGCGGGCGCTTCCCGGGAAGGTCGTGATCGTCGGGATACCGGGCCTGGAGTGGGGTGACCTGGACCGGGAGCGGACCCCGAACCTGTGGAAACTGGTGGGCGAGGGCGGGTCCGCGTCCATGTCCACCCGGGCGGTCCCGCCGCCCGAGCTGGGGATCACCTGCCCGGTGGCGGGCTGGCTGACGGTCTCGGCGGGCCAGCGCGCGGGCGCGCCCGGTACGGGCTGCGAGCCCCCGCGCGCGCCGGAGACGGCCCCCGGCGGCGAGGCGAGCGTGCCCGGCTGGGCCGAGCTGTCCGCCTTCAACGCCGCCACCTCCTACCGGCCGGTTCTCGGGCAGCTGGGCGAGCTCGCGACCGGCGCGGGCCTGAAGGTGGCCGCCGTCGGGCCGGGAGCCGCCCTCGCCGCTGCCAACAAGTTCGGAAAAATCGGGAAATACGCGGCGAGCATCGAGCAGCTGGGCGACCTGTCCCCGTACGGGCTGATCGTGGTCGAGGCCGGTGACCTCACCCGGGCCTGGACCGGCGGCGCCCCCGCCCCGACCGGCACTCCGGCCGAAACCCCGACCGGCACTCCGGCCGAAACCCCGGACGACGCCGCGGACGACGTCCCGGACGGCACCTCGAACGACGTCGCGGACGACGTTCCGGACGGGATGGCCGTCCGGGTCAGGCAGGAGGCCGCGACGGGGGCCGACCGCGTGGTGGGCGCGGTCCTCGGCCGCCTGGCCACGGCACCCGCGACAGGGACCACGGTCCTGGTCGCGGGCCTGGCCGACACCTCGATGGTGCCCCACCTGCACGTGGCGATCGCCCGGGGCCCGTCGCCCGGCGGGGGGACATACGCGCGCGGCTACCTCACCGCCGCCTCCACCCGCCAGGACGGCCTGGTCACGAACACCGACCTCACCGCCACCGCGATCGGCCTGCTGGGCCTCAAGGCCCCCAACGGGGTCGTGGGACGCGCCTGGCTGGGCGGCGGGCCGAGCGGGGAGCCGGTCGCGGCGACGGCCGGGAAGCTGGCCGACGACGACCTGGCGAGCCAGGTGCTGCGCGAGGTGCGGGGGCCGTTCTTCGCGGTGTTCGTGGCGGTCCAGATCCTGTTCTACCTGCTCGCCGCCGTCGCGATCCGCCGGGGCTGGGGCGGCTCCCGCGCCCTGACGGCCGTCCGGGTCGTCGCCGTGGTCAGCGGGGCGATCGCGGTCTCCACCTTCCTGGCGCAGCTGGTCCCCTGGTGGAGCCTGCCCGCGCCGATGGTCTGGGTGATCGTCACCATCCTCGGATTCGCCTGCGCGATCGCCGGGGTGGCGCTCGCCGGGCCGTGGCGGGCGCACCCGCTCGGCCCGCTGACGGTGGTCGCCGCCGTCACCTCGGTGGCGCTGCTGGCCGACGTGATGACCGGTTCGGCGCTGCAGGTGAACGCGGTCACCGGCTACGAGCCGGTCACCGGCGGGCGCTTCTACGGTTTCAGCAACATCGCCTTCGCCGTCTACTCCGCCGGTACGATCCTCGCCCTCGCCGGGATCGCCCAGTGGCTGATCTCGGGCGGGCGCCGGGCGCTCGCGCTCGCGGTGTGCGCGGCGTACGGGGGGCTGGCGGTGTTCGCCGACGGCTGGCCCGCGTGGGGCGCCGACTTCGGCGGGGTCCCGGCGTTCCTGGTCGGGGTCGCGGTCTTCCTGATCCTGCTGTCCGGCGGGCGGGTCTCACCGGTGAGGCTGGTCCTGGCCGGTCTCGCGGGCGGCCTGCTGATCGGCGCGATAGCGGTGGCCGACTGGCTGCGGCCCACCGACCAGCGCACCCACCTGGGTGCCTTCGTGCAGCAGGTGCTGGACGGGGAGGCCTGGACCGTGGTCGGCCGCAAGTTCGCCGCGATGATCGGGGTCACGGTCGGCAACTGGTCGCTGTCGCTGCTCACGCTGGTCGCGCTGGCGTTCCTGTTCCTGGTGCTCGACCGCCCGTCGCGGTGGGGCGCGTCGGCCCTGGGCCGGGCCTACGCGCTCGCGCCCGCGCTGCGCGCCGGGCTGCTCGGGGCGCTGGCCTGCGCGCTGATCGGGTTCCTGATGAACGACTCGGGCATCGCGATCCCGGCCATGGCGCTCACGGTCGCGGTGCCGCTGACGCTGGCCGCCTGCGTGCACGCCGTCCGGCTCTCGCCGCCCACCACGCCAGGGCGACCGTCAGTGCCAGCAACGTCCACGGCACCACCGTCTCCCTGAGCAGGGTCTTCGTCCAGAGCAGGTCGTCGGGCCGCGGCACCTCCCTCGCCGGGAGGTAGCCCAGCGACAGCACGACGACCCTGGCCACCATGAACGCCTCCAGTGCGGGCCAGGACGCCAGGGCCAGCAGCGCGAAGGCCAGCCCGTCGTACCAGGGCAGCGCGTACGGCGCGGCGAACAGCCAGGCGACCACCGTCGCGGCGGCGACGGCGGGCGCGGTGCCGGCGGGCGACGTCCCCCACGTTCCCTGCGCGCCCAACGTCCCCAGGACCCCCGGCGTTTTCCGCGCTCCCAGCGCTCGCAGCACCAGCCAGGCCAGGCAGGCCATCAGGAGCAGGGACCCGATCTGGATCCAGGCCGCGTAAGCGCCCGGCCCGAAGAGGGACTGGAGCCCCGTCTTGACGAGCTGCCAGGGCGTGGCGAGGGAGACCTTCTTGCTGGCGGCGCTCACCTGGTCGAGCACGTGCGGCCCGGCGAGGGCGTAGATCGCCACCACGGTGGCCGTCGCGGTCCCCGCCACCACGGCGAGCCTGCCGGGCGAGCGGCGCAGCTCCCACGCCGGGCCGAGGGCGACGAGCCCGGCGTTGAGCTTCACCCCGATGCCCACCCCGAGCAGCAGCCCCGAGGCGGCCCCGCGAACCGTGAGCGCGGCGACCATGCACGCGACGGCGAGGGTGTCGACGTGCATCCCGGCGGCCAGGTGGTAGATCATCAGCGGATTGACCGTCCACAGCAGCGTCGCCCGCCGCTGGAGGTCCGCGTTCCCCCTGGCGAAACGGTGCAGCAGCAGCGCCGTGCCGACGAACGCCGCCGCGTTGACGACGGCCATCGCGAAGACCGTCAGCCTGACCGAGTCGCCGCCCACGAAACTCGCCAGTGCCTGTACGGCGGTGGCGACCGGGCCGTAGACGCTGGTCACACCGGCCCACTCCTCCACCGCGCCGGTGACCGGGTCACCGGGCAGAGCGGCGGGGGTGACCGCGTACGGGTCCTGGCCGAGCGTGACCAGGCGGCCGTACGCGGCGTAGTTGAGGTGGTCGGCCGAGCCGGAGGGCGGCAGGAAGGCGAGCAGGCCCGCCACGGCGCAACCGGCCGCGAGCAGCCAGCGCGGGTCGGGCCGCCACCGGGACCTGAGCGCGGCGGCGAGGCCGAGCCCGCCCAGCACGATCGCGACGGCCCCCATGGCGATGGCCAGATGGACACCGGGGTGGGCGTCCAGCGAGTACGGAGGGTGCCAGGAGGGTCCGGGCAGCCTCGGGACCATGGCCGAGGGGCCCAGCAGCCCGATCAGGACCGTGGTCGCCACCGAGAGCCCCACGGCTCCGTACGCGGCGACGTCGAGCCCCCGCGGCGTATCGCCGGCGGGACTCCGCCTCTCGTCGACGACCGACGCATCCCGAGTCACCCGCAAATTCCAGCACATCCGGCACGGTGCCCGGTGCGGTGCCGGGGTCGGCGGCCCGGCTCAGCGACGAACCAGGCCCGACGCGGCACCGGGACCGACGCGGCACCGGGACCGACGCGGCACTGAGTCCGATGCGGCACCGGGTCCGACGCGATACCCGGCCCGACGCGATACCGGGTCCGACGCGGTACCGGGTCCGACGCGGCACTGAGTCCGATGCGGTACCAGGCCCGACGCGATACCGGGTCCGACGCGATACCGGGCCCGACGCGGCACTGAGTCCGATGCGGTACCGGGTCCGGCCGTCCGGGTCAGCGGCGGGCCAGCAGGGCGCGGGCGACGTCGCGGAACTGCCTGGCCCGGTGGATCTGGGCCTTCCAGTCGGTGCCGGTGGCCCGGTGCGCCATCTCGACCGGGACCTCGCGCACCCGAAAGCCCTTCCTGAGCAGGTCGATCGTGAGGCCGGTCTCCACGCCGAAGCCGCGCGCCAGTGGCCGGGCGGCCTCGAAGGCGGCCCGGGTCAGGCAACGCTGCCCGTTGAGCGGCTGGGCGGGCGTCCAGCCGGTGGCGCGCTCGACGCCCTCGCGCGCGAGCCTCACGACGAACCCGTGGCCGCCCAGCTTCACGCGGGTGACGAAGACGGCGATCGTCATGTCGGTCTCGCCCGCCGCGACCGGCTCGATCAGCGGCGCGGCCGTACGGGCGGTCTCGCCCAGGTCGGCGTCGAGGAACAGCAGGTGCCGGGGCTCCTCGCCGTCGAGCAGGCGCACGGCGTGGGCGCCGCTCTCCATGGCGGCCGCCTTCCCCCGGTTGTGGCTGTGCCGCACGACGCGGGCCCCGGCGGCCTTTGCCACCCGCCCCGTCTGGTCGACGGAGCCGTCGTCGACGACCACGACGAGGTCGACGCCGGGCAGCGCCAGGACCGCGGCCACGGTGGCCCCGATCCTGTCGCCCTCATCCTTGGCGGGAATGATCGCCGCCGTGCCGGTCATCGAACACCTCCAGTGTGGGGACCCCGGGCGTCAGCCGTGAGCGGGACGTCATCCTTGCGGTTCGGAGGTCAGCAGCTTCTCCGGCAGGGTCTCGTGCACGACGAAGACGGAGTCGAGGCCGGTGACCTGCAGGATCTTGCGCACGGCCGGACGAGGTGCCGCCACCTCCAGCGTGCCGCCCCGCTCGCGCAGTCGCTTGAGCGCGGAGAGCAGCACGTTCATGCCGGTGGAGTCACAGAACTCCACGGCGGACATGTCGAGGACGACGAGCATGGTCTGGCTCTGCCCAAGCAGCCGGGTGAACTCGGCCTGCAGACGAGGCGCGGTATATAGGTCGATTTCGCCAACGATGGTCACGACGGTGTGCCCGGCATGAGATCGAGTTGAGACTTTTAGCTCCACAGCGGGCACACTAGCGGCGCGAGAGCCGCAGGTCACGTTCTCTTGAACAACCCGAGTCGTCCGCCCTTTGTCCCCCGTTTCCGCCTCACGGAAACCCTGAGTGCGCGAAGCTTGACACTAAGCAACACCGGCTTGGCCGGAAAGGGGAGGAGACCCGGCGCCTCCCCATCGTCGCTGCGCTACGTCAGTGGCGGCCGTTGAGTTACAGGAAACGGGCTCGAACGCATCCATGAACACCGACCTACCTGAGGATCTCCAGCGACAGCGGCTCCGGGAGCACCTGGAGTCCATGATCACTCGCACCGACCGGGCCACCTCGTGGCGCGACGCGGCGAGTTCACTGCGAGGCCTGGTGAACCACGAGGGATACGTCCCGATCAGAACCCGCCTGTCGACCGAGGACCTCGACTTCCTCGAAGGGGCGCGCGAAGAGCTCCTCGACTTCGCCACGCTCGGCGTCAGGCTGCTCGATCTGCACCAGCCGCGCGACGCGGGCGGCATCACCAGCGACGCCGCGCATCCGATCCTGCGCTGCCGCAGCTGCATGTGGCGCTGGCCGTGCCCGACGTTCCGGGCGATGGTGGAGTCTCTCGGCACCACCAGGAGGCTGACCTCCTGCCAGCACGTCGAGCCCGACACCGAGGGCGGCGAGTGCGCGCAGATGACCCTCATGGTCTCCGTACGGCCCGACGGCCCGCAGAGCACCCCGGGCCACGTCACGTCCGCGCCGACCGCCAACGGCAACACCGCCGGCAACACCGGTTCCAACGGCACCGGTCCCAACGGCACCGGCACGAGCTGACCGCCCACCGACCTACCCGCCCGGCGCTCCCCCCGCCCACCGGGCACCCGCTTCGCGTTTCCCACGCCCACCAGGCATCCACCTCGCGTTCCCCGAGCCCACCGGGAACCCGCCTCCCCGAGCCCACCGGAAAACCACTTCCCCGCGTCCACCGGGAACTCGCTCCCCGCGCTCATCGGGAACTCCGCCTCCCTGCGCCCATCGGGAACTCAGTCTCCCTGCGCCCATCGGGAAACCGCCCACCTCGCGTTCCACGCGCTCGCCCGGCACCTGATCTCGCGTCCCCGGGCCCACCCGGAAAGTCGCCTCCTCGCGCTCCTCGGGGCATCCGCCCCGCGTTTCCCGCGCTCGCCGACGTCCGTCCGGCCCAGGCCGCGACCAGACCGGCCAGATCGACCAGGCCGCCCAGACCGACCGGACCGACCGGACCCACGCCAGACCGAACCGAGCCGGGCCAGAGCGACCAGCCCCAACCCCAACCCGAACCCGGAGGCCGACCGCTCAGACGAAGGGCGGCAGGCCGACCGTTCAGGCGGAGACCGGCAGGCGGATCTCGAAGCGGCAGCCGGGGCCGGAGTTGACGACGCCGATCGCCCCCTCGTGGGCCTCGACGATGCCCCGCGCGATCGCCAGGCCCAGGCCCGCACCGGCCCCGTAGGCGCTGGGGGTACGGGCCGTCTCGCCGCGGAAGGCGACGTCGAAGACGCGGGGCAGGTCGTCGGCCGGGATGCCGCCGCAGCCGTCGGCGACGGACAGGCAGGCGGTGCCGTCCTCGACCGAGGCGCGGACCACGACCACGCCGTCGCCCGGGGTGTGCCTGATCGCGTTGACGACCAGGTTGCGCAGCGCCCGGGAGAGGTGGGCCGCGTCGGCCTGGACGGGGACCACCGGATCGACCTCCCCGGCCAGCCGCACCCCCTTGCCCCTGGCCAGCTCCTCCGCCCCGGCCAGCGCGTCGGCGACCAGGTCGCCGAGGCCGATCGGGCCGCGCGACAGGCGCAGCGTCCCCGCGTGGATCCTGGACAGCTCGAACAGGTCGTCGACCATGCCCGACAGCCGGTCCACCTCCAGGCGGATCTGCCGGTGGTAGCGGCCGACGGTCTCCGGATCGGCGACCACCCCGTCCTCCAGCGCCTCGGCCATGGCCCGCATGCCCGCGAGCGGGGTGCGCAGGTCGTGGCTGACCCAGGCGACGAGCTCGCGGCGGGCGCTCTCCAGGGCCCGCTCGCGCTCGTGGCCGAGGCGCAGCCGCCGGTAGGCCTGGTCCAGGCTCCCTGCGATCGTGCCGAGCTCCGCGGGCAGCCCCCCGGGGGGCGTGAACTCCCCCGAGGCCGGTACGGCGTGCACGGCGTCGACGAGCCTGCGGCTGGCCGCCACGACCCGGCGCGAGAGCACCGTCGCGACGCCCAGCCCGACCAGGCCGCCCACGGCGACCACGCTGAGCACGATGTCCCTCGACGTCCCCTCGATGATCATTTTCAGGGTGAGGGCCACCATGCCGCCGACCGTCGCCGTGACGGTCACCACGACGACCACCGCGAGCATCACGCCGATCGACCGCTCGCGCAGCAGCCGCATCGCGCCCAGCCCGGCCAGCGCGACCGGCAGGCCGAGCCCGGCGGTGACCGCGACGATCACCAGGATCTCGGGGATCACGGTTCCGCCAGCGGCTCGTACCGATAGCCGACGCCCCAGACGGTGACGATGCGCCGGGGGTCGGTCGGGTCGGGCTCGATCTTCTCGCGGAGGCGGCGGACGTGGACGGTGACCGTGGACGAGTCGCCGAAGGACCAGCCCCACACCTGGTCCAGCAGGGCCGAACGGCTGAAGGCCTGGCGGGGGTTGCGCATCAGGTGGGCGAGGAGGTCGAACTCGCGGGCGGTCAGCATGATCTCGTCCCCGCGGAGCCGTACCTCGTGGGCGCCGACGTCGACCGCGAGCTCGCCGTCCCTGAGCACACCCGTACCGGCCGGAAGGGAGGCCCCGCGCGCCCGCCGCAGGACGGACTGCACGCGCAGCGCCAGCTCCCGGGGGCTGAAGGGCTTCGTGACGTAGTCGTCGGCACCGGTCTCCAGGCCGACGACCCTGTCCATCTCGTCGCCGAGCGCGGTCAGCATGATCACCGGGACCGGCCAGCGCTCCCTGAGCTTCCTGCAGACCTGGAGCCCGTCCATCTTGGGGAGCATCAGGTCGAGCACCATCAGGTCGGGCGGGTTGGCCAGCGCGCGCCTGAGCGCCTCGGCGCCGTCCCCGACGCACTCGACCACGTGACCGTCACGTTCCAAATAGCGGGCCACGACCTCGGCCACCATCGAATCGTCGTCGACCACCAGAATGCGCGCGCTCATGGCCCCCACGGTAGGCCCGCGAAGGGACGATCCCTAAGTCGTGTCACCGGTCCGTAAGCACTCGATCGTTATGACCATCGTGACGATCGGGGCGCCCGACCTCGTCCCGCCCGGCGTACGGTGGATCACATGAGTCGTGTCGTGCTGGGGGTTCTGGGCGTCCTGCTCGCCCTCTACGTGGTGTTCGGGTTCGTGCTGCCCGCGCTCTTCGGGCTGCTGAAGTTCGCGCTCGTCCTGGCCGTGGTGGCCTTCGTGGTCGTCGCGCTGGTCACCGCGGTGGCCAAGTTCAAGAAGTGAATCTGCTGCTCACCGTCCAGACCCTGGCGGTCTGGATGTTCGACGGCGGCGGTGTCCTGACGGCCGCCGCCGTGGTCGGGCTGGGCGTGCTCCTGCTCGCCTGGGCGCTGCGCCCGGCGCCCGTCACCTCTGGTACGGAGTCACGGTCGCCGATGTCCCGGCGCGACCGGGCCAGGCGGACGATGTTCGTCCGGCAGCGCGACCCCGACGCGGCCGGGAGGTCCCGGCCCAGAGCACCCTCCGCGGGCCCGGCGCCCGCGTAACCCTGACGTCCCCGCGACGTTCCCTCGACGTCCTCGCGACGTTCTCGGGACCTCTCGCGATCCCCTCGTACACCCGCGCACGTGACCGGCCGGTGCGCGCCCACCCTCTGGGCGTGTACGCCGTCGCGTGCCCCGCTCGCACATGACCGGCCTTGCCCCCTGTCCCGGAGGCATCCGGCCGCCGTGCGCCGCGCGTGCGCGTCCGGGAAAGACCCCGCGGTTCGCGGGCGCCTTCTGCGCCGTTTCCACTCCGCTCAGAAGGGCCCCTCCATGTTCGACCCCGTCATCGCGTTCGTCGCCGGTCTCATCGACGCGCTCGCCGGACCACTGGGCTCCACCGCTCCGGCGATCGTCATGTTCACCGTCCTCGTCCGGCTGCTGCTGCTCCCGCTCAGCGTCATGCAGGCCAGGGGCGAGCGGGCCAGGCTCCGCCTCGCGCCGGAGCTCCAGAGACTGAAGAAGCGTCACGGCCGCAACCCCGAACGGCTCCAGCGGGAGATGGCCGCCCTCTACGCCAAGGAGGGGACCTCACCGCTGGCCGGGTGCCTGCCGTCCGTGGCGCAGATGCCGTTCCTCATGGTGACGTACCAGGTGTTCATCTCCTCGACGATCGCCGGGCAGGCCAACGCGCTGCTGACCCACGGGCTCCTCGGGGTGCCGCTCGGCCAGCAGTTCGCGGGCACGGTGGCCGGGTTCGGGCTGCTCAGCGGCCCGACCCTGGTCTTCGCCGGGCTCTTCCTGCTGCTCGTCGCCGTGGCGTGGATCACCTCCCGCCGGACGCGGCGCACGATGAGCGACGACCTCCAGCCCGCGGTGCTGCGCCGGGTGCTGCCCCTGCTGCCGTACGGGACCGTCCTGGTCGCCGCGGTGCTGCCGCTCGCGGCGGGGATCTATCTCCTCGTCTCAACGGCCTGGACGGCGGCGGAGAAGGCGGTGCTGCACCGCCCGGCGCTCGCCGGGGCGTGAGGGCGGGCCGCCCGGTGGCTTGTACCGCGTGACCGCTCGCGGCCGGCGCCGGCGGGCGGTCACCCGGGGTGCCCGGACCCCGGACCCGGACCTCGGACCCGGACCCGAGACCCCGGACCCGAGACCCCGGATCCCGGGAAAGATCGCGTCCCGCTTCATGACATATGAAGCGGGACGAAACCCCTGAAGAGGACTATCCGCATTCCCTGAGAGCGGGTTCGGGGGTGGAAACGTGGCCGTTACCTACCGTGTCGGCCGCCGTGACCACCGCCCACACCGTGGTGATGTCCCCTTCGTGCCTGACACCCCATGTGGACGCCAGATACTCGACGATTCCTAGGCCTCGCCCTCCCAGGGAGGAGAGCGTCGGGCGTCCCGCCCGCGGTTCGGTGGCGGCGCCACCGTCACTCACAGCGACTTCGACATGCTCATCGGTCCAGCGCCACGACACTCTGATCTGCCCCGACGGCAACGGGTGGGCGTGACGCAGCGCGTTGCTCAGCAGCTCGCTGACCACGAGCACCGCGTCCTCGATGGCGGTCTCGTACACACCCCGTTCCTGCAGGTCAGAGCAGAGGCGCTGGCGTGCGACAGCGACGCTGGACGGTGCATACGGCAACAGAACGACGCTCGACGCACTCACCTCCCCGTATGCCTGTTCCCCCCTGAGGAACTCACCCCAGTACGACCGAAATGCCCCGTTAGATAGTCTTGGAAACCGCGCGCCAATTACAGCTTGTGCACATTCGACAATAGATCAGCACATCCGTTACCGACTCGTTACCGGTTCGGCGTGTCGATCAGGTAAGGGCGCCCGGCGTGTCGGCGATACGGAGAGCCAGCCTCATCCGGGTGCCGCCCGAGGGGCGCGGATGCGCCGAGACCTCCCCTCCCTGGGCCCGCGCGAGGCTCCGCACGATGTAGAGGCCGAGGCCGACCCCGCCGAACCTGCGGCGGTCACCGCTCTCGGCCTGGACGAAGCGCTCGAAGACCCGCTCCCTGCTGGCGTGGGCGATACCGACGCCCTCGTCGTCCACCACCAGCACCACCCGGTCGCCGTCCACCCAGGCCTCGACCCTGATCAGGCCACCGTCGGGTGAGTACTTGAAGGCGTTCTCCAGCAGCTGGGCCAGCAGGATGTCGGTGGCGAGCGCGTCGCCGGAGACCCGGGGCAGGTCGTCGGGGACGTCGACCTCGACCCGGTGCAGGTCCGACAGGATCGGCAGGCCCAGCGTGGCGCCCCGGACCAGCTCGGCCAGGTCGAAGCTCTCGATCCTGAGCGTGAGCTCGCCGGCCCCCGCGCGCGAGCCCAGCAGCAGGTGGTCCATGAGCTGGCCCAGGGAGCGGGCCCGCTCGGCGATGGTGTGCACGGCGGCCCGGCGCTCGGCGTCGGTCATGCTGTCCCAGCGGCTGTCGAGCGTGCTGGCGAAGCCCCGGACCACGGTGATCGGCGTGCGGAGCTCGTGGCTGGTGGTGGCGAGGAAGAGGTCCTTCGCCTCCTCCAGCTCCTTCGCGCGGGTGACGTCGCGGAAGTCGACCACGGTCTCGCCCGTCTCCTCGATCTCCGCGCAGAGCACGTCCAGCCAGGTGCCCGAGGGCAGCTGGATGCCGCCCTTGTCCCCCGGCCCCGGCAGCTGGAACGGCGGCGGCCCGCCGATCACCTCGGCCGCGTGGAAGCCGGTCAGCTCGCTGGCGGCCGGGTTCCACTGGACGACCCGGCCCGCGCCGTCGAGGACCGCGATGCCGTCGGCGCTGGCGTCGAACACCGCCCGCTCGTGGGCGCGCTGGCGTACGGCCTCCTGGTAGGCCATCGCGTTGCCCACGGCGATGCCCGCGTGACCGGCGAGGAGCTCCAGCAGCTCCAGCTCCAGGTGGCCCGCCTTGCGCTTGGCGAACAGCGCGTACAGCGCGCCGTACGACCGCCCGCCCATCGCCGCGAGGCCGAGCGCGATGGTGTGCAGGCCGGGCAGCCGCGACCAGATCAGCCGGTCGAGCCGGTCCTGGTCACCGGTCTCCAGCAGGACGGTCCTGCCCTCGCGCAACAGTTTGCCGACCAGGCTGGTACGCAGGTCGGCGGTCGAGTCGCGCACCGAGTCGGGAAGGTTGTGGCAGGCCACGAGGCGGAGCCGGTCACCCTCGATCATCACGAATCCGCCCGCGTCGGCCCCGGTCAGGTCGGCGAGGCTCGCCGCGATCCGGTCGAGCACGGCGGGCAGCTCCAGCTCGGCGTTGATGTCGGCGACCACGTCGGTGAGCCTGCGGACGAGCTGCGCCCGGCGGGCGTTGCGGTCGTTGGCGGTCTCGTCGTCCTGGGCCAGGTGGTAGACGCTGACGTAGCCGAGGAGGGCGCCGTCCGGCGCGGGCAGCGCGGCGGTGTCGACGCGCACGTCGAGCAGGCTGCCGTCGCGGCGGAACCGCTTGGTCCTCAGCGAGACCTGGCCGCCGGTGCGGACCTTCTCCAGGACCGCGTTGTGCTCGGCCGTCAGCTCCTCGGGGACCACCGGCACCCGGCGTCCGACCATCTCGTCGGCCGACCAGCCGAAAAGACGCTCGGCCGCGGGATTCCAGGCCAGAACCGTCTGCTCGCGATCGATGGCGACGATCGCGTTGGGCGCCGCGGCGACGACCTCGCGGCCGATGCCCCCGTCACTGTCGGCCGTGTAGTCCACCACACACCCATAGTGCCGTCTCGACCGGTCTGATCTTGGCACTTTCGTCCCGCACGTGTTGCCACTGGCCGGGCGATCCGTCCGATACTCTGCGGTCACCACACACCTGGATACGAAAGGGTGGGGCCATGTCATCCGGCGACATCGATGCATTGCTACGGGTGACCTCGCCCGACTACGTCGGCACGAGCCATCCCGACATCGCGTTCGGCACGCTCGACGGCCCGCTGGGGCGACTCACCCTCGCCGTGACGGGCAGGGGTGTGGTGGCCTGCAGCTACGAGGACGAGAACGTCGTCTTCGAGCGGATCAGCAGGGAGGTCGGCACGTTCATCGGGCCGGACGCCCGGCGCCTCGACCCGGTCCGCCGGGAGCTGGACGCCTACTTCTCCGCCAGGCTCCGCGCCTTCACGATCGCCGTCGACCTGCGCCTGGCCACCCAGTTCTCCCGGACCGTGCTGCAGATGATGCTCGCGGTGCCGTACGGGACGGTGACGACCTACCTGGAGATCGCCCAGCGGATCGGCAGGCCGCGCGCGCTGCGCGCGGTCGGCAACGCGCTGGGCAGCAACCCGGTGTGCGTCATCGTGCCCTGCCACCGGGTGGTCGAGAGCGAGGCCGTCCTCGGCGGGTACGCCGGAGGCTCGGCCGCCAAGGAACGCCTGCTGCGCATCGAGTCCACCGCCGTGCTCCGCGGCCCCGGCGGCGCGTAGTCCCTTCCACCGCTGTGCTCCGCGGCCCCGGCGGCGCGTAGCCCCCACGCGGTCGTCAGGAGCGGCGCCGGAGCGCGCCGAGGCCCAGGGTGACCAGCCCCGCGACGAGGAAGGCGCCGACGGACGCGCTCATCCACGGCTGCGGGACGAAGCCGAGCGCGTCGCGGGCCCCCTCCCAGAACGAGCTCCACCACCTGAGCTCCGGGGCTCCAGGCAGCGCGGCGAGCATCCACCAGGTCACGAAGCCCAGCACCCACGGGAGCACCATGAGCGGGCGCGAGGGCGCGGTCTCCGAGGTGTCCCAGTGCCTGGCGCCGCCGAGCAGGAAGTAGTCGACGGCGAGCACCGCGAACATCGGCACGAAGACCGCCCCGATGAGGCCGAGGAAACCGGTGTAGGTCCCGGCGTCGACGAAGATCGCGAGCAGGGTGACCAGCACGCCGATGCCCGCGGAGATGACCCGGCGGTCCAGCCTGGGCAGCAGGTTCTGCAGCGACATCGCGGTGGAGTAGACGTTCACGAACGACTGGTCGGTCTCACGCAGCACCAGGATGCCGAAGAACAGCGGGCCGAGAGCCGCGGCCACGAAGGGGTCCCAGACCTGGCCGGGGTCGTTGCCGACCAGCGCGAGCGCCGCGATGCCGAGGACGAGGCAGGCCACCTGGGCGATCGTGTAGCCGCCGACGACCCCGGTGAACGCGGCCCTGCCCGAACGGGAGAAGCGGGCGAAGTCCGCCGCGACCGGCACCCACGAGACCGAGAGCGCGATCACGTAGTCGACCGAGGGGGCGAACGCCTCCCATGACCCGCCGCCGATCGCCGGTCCCCGCTGGAACAGGGCGACCATGAACCAGATCATCGAGATCACCACACCGGCGGTGACGTACCTGCGGAGCAGGCGGACCGCTCCCAGCGGCCGGATGGTCAGCGCGGTGGTGATCACCCCCGCGACGACGACCCAGACCGCGTAGGGCACCTCGACCCCGAAGGATCCCGCGATGGCCTGGGCGCCCTGGGCGATGACCCACAGCTCGAAGGCCCCCCAGCCCAGCATCTGGACGATGTTCAGCACGGTCGGCAGGTAGGAGAGCCTGGCCCCGAACAGCCCGCGCAGCAGGACCATCGCCGGAGCGCCGGTCCGCTGCCCGGGAATCGCGGCCAGGCCGACCATCGCGGTGCCGATGACGCTGCCCACGACGGCGGCCAGGATCGCGGCCACGAAGCTCAGCGGCCGGTCGCCGAGCGGGTTGATCAGCGTGATCGCGCCGGAGAAGCCGAGCAGGCTGACACCCAGGTTCGCCCAGAGCGCGCCCTGGTCGAGCGCGCCGAGCGCCTTGGGAGGAGCCTCGCCGAGTGTGAGGGGTGCCTCGGCCGCCCCGGGGTCCCCGGAGCCTTTGGAATCAACGGCGGCAGACGTCATCGCGCACACTCCCTACGCCGGCATTACCCGGACAGGTTCATGCGGTCGGCGGCGCGTCGGAGGGTCCAAGACCCTCTGCGTGGTTCCGCCCTCTCAGCCCGGTTACGCCCGAGCTCCCGCGGTAGACATTCGCCCTGATTATGCCATTCATTCCTTTCTTGGCAAGAGCCTCGGCGAGGGCTCCCCCTCGCGGCCCGGACGGTTCGTACGCTCAGGCGGCTCGGGCGACCCGGTTCGTACGCTCAAGCGGCTCGGACGGCTTGGGTACGGCTCGGACGGCTCGCGGGGCCGTTCAGGCGACGAAGGGGTCCTGGCCGCCCTCGGCGATCATCGGGCGCCCCGCGCCGTCCCAGGACTGCATGCCGCCGCCGACGTTGATCGCGTCCCAGCCGACGTGGTTGAGCCAGGCGGCGGCGTTCGCGGAACGGCCGCCGACCCGGCAGATCACGTAGACGGGCGCGCCCTTGGGCACCTCGTCGACCCGGGACTGCAGCTCACCCAGGGGGATGTGGACGGCACCGGGCGCGTGCCCGGCACGCCACTCGTCGTTCTCGCGCACGTCGAGCAGGAACGCGTCGTCCGGCACGGCCTGCGCCTCGACCTCAGGAACACTCATACGCCCATTGTCCCAACTCCTCCACCGGGATGGGACGCAAAGCCACGTGGATGCCCTCATCCGGACCTTCGGTTTCCCCTGATAGCAGGCTAATTCGGGACGTCCGGCCCGCCGGATCGCCCGGACCGCGACGGCGGCCGGGCGTCGGGACGAGCGAGGGTCAGGGCACGTCCCAGAAGGCGAGTTCGTGGGCCATCCCCTCGGCGAACAGCTTCCCGGCCCTGCCCGGGTCGGGGACCGCCTCGTCGATCATCACCGCGACGCGCCCCGTCAGCTCGGCGAAGGCCGGGTGGGCGTAGGTGTCGACCCAGGCGCGGTAGCGGGGCTCGGCGGGCGGGTTCTCCGCCAGGGCGCGGCCGAGCGTGGAGTAGCCCCACATGCAGGGGTAGAGCGCGGCCAGGCCGTCGGCGTAGACGGCCGCGGAGCCGAGCAGGAAGGAGGTGTACGCCGCGCAGGCCGGACCCTTCCGCGCCCCGGCGAGGTCGGCGCCGAACTCGGCCGACAGCGACCGGTGCAGGCTCAGCTCCTCGTGGAAGGTGGCGTACGCCAGGTCCACCAGGTCGCCCAGATGCCCGTCGGGGGCCTGCCAGGCGAGTCGCGAGAAGACACGGACGTAGTCGAGCAGGAACAGGTAGTCCTGCTCCAGCCACGACCGGAACACCGGCTCGGGCAGGTCCCCCCGCGCGATGCCCGCCACCGTCGGGTGGGCGAGCTGCGCCTCGACGAGCGGGCGGCCGATGACGTGGAGTTCCTCAGAAACGCTCATGGGTCGGAGATTGTGTCAGGTGAGGGCGGCGGCCCCGAAGGAGACGCCGAAGCGCTTGCACCAGATGGTGACGGACCTCAGGCTGCCGAGGTCGGCCCCGGCGGGGACGGCGTAGTTGGCGTTGCCCTTGTTGCCCTTCAGCTCGCCGAGTTCGAGGTGCTCGCCGTCGTCCAGGTTGAACCACCCGGCGTTGCCCTTCTTGACGGGCTGGTCGCTGAGCCAGACCCGCAGGTCCGGGCCGTCGGAGGTGTCCAGGTCCTCGATGCGCAGGACCCGGCTCCCGTCGGGCAGCTCCAGCACCCTCGCCCTGCCCTCGGTCTGGTGCTCGTGGGAGACGAACGTGCCCGTGGCCAGGACCTTCGGCTCCCGAGCGGGCCGGGCGGACTTAGTGGGCTCGGTGGGCTCGGCGGACCCGCCCGGCTCGCTCGGCTCGCCCTGCCGGGTGGCCTCGGGCCCGGGGGACGCGGCCACGGCGGGCAGGGCCTCGTTCACCTCGACGGTGGTGAACAGGCGCCACGGCTGGAACAGGTACAGCGCGACACCGAGCGCGACGGCGCCGAACGCCAGGACGCCCCACGTGACGGGGTGTCGGAGCACCCTCTTGACCCTCATCGGACACCTCCGGCGCGGAGACCCTCGGCCTCCGGTGACGAGCGGGAACGCGGAGACCGTCGGCCTCCGGTGACGACGAACGCGGAGACCACCGGCCTCCGGTGACCGCGGGAGCGTGGAGACCTCCCGGCCTCCGTTGACAGGAGGGAAACCAAGACGTCCCTCCGGCCTCGGTGCCGACGCTATCCGCGGCACCGCCCTCGATCGCTTACGGAGTGCTTACGATCGCCCCCTCCCGGAGGATTCACGACCGCGCGGCGCCCACGACGTAGGGTCGAACGATGACGACGATCGCTGAGGAAGTGCTCCTGCTCGCGTACGACGAGGAGCAGGGCAGACAACTCATCGGCTCCTCGGAGCTGGACGCCGCGCTCGGCGGCGCGTTGCTGGCGGAGCTCGCCGTCGGCGGCCGGATCGACCTCGCGGACAAGAGGGTCGCCGTTCTCGACGCGTCCCCGGTCGGGGACGAGGAGCTCGACGCGGCGCTGGCCAGGATCGCGGCGGAGTCCAGGCCGCGCAAGCCCGAGTGGTGGGTACAGCGGCTCCACTCCGGCAAGCTCCGCGTGCGCCTGCTGTCGCGCCTGGCGGAGCGGGGGGTGCTGGACGAGGAGCGGCGCAAGATCCTGGGGATCTTCCCGAGCACCCGCTACCCCGAGCGCGACCCGGGCGTCGAGCTCGCGATCCGCGAGCGGGTCCAGGGCGTGCTGTCCGGCGCCACCCCGGACGAGCGGGACGCGGTGCTGATCGCGATCCTGCACGCGGCCAAGATCGACCGTAAGGCGTTCCCCGGCGCGAGCAAGGAGCGGATCAAGGAGATCACCGAGGGCGAGTGGGCCGGCAGGGCGGTCTCCCAGACCATCGCCGCCGTCAACGCCGCCGTCATGGCGGCCGTGATAGCGGGGGTCGTCGTCAGCACCGGCAGCTGAGACCCGCGCGCCCTCGCCGGGCGGTCACCGTCACGAGGATGCTCCGCCCGGCGAGGAGGTCCGGATCCCGCGCCCGCCCCGGCTCCACGTCACTCCGGCGCCGCCTCACTCCGGCTCCGCGTCACTCCAGGCCGGAAAACCGGGCGGTGAAGCCGGGCCGGAAAACCGGGGGAACCGGGCCGGGAAACCGGGCGAAAGGGCCGTCGGCGGGGACCGGCGGCCGGTGCCCCGGCCCGAGGGCCGGGGTGGGACGGGACGAGGGCGAGACGAGGGCGGGGACAGGGGCGAGGACGAGGGACGTCACTTGCCGAGGGCGTCCCTGGGGACGGGCTTGTCCTGGGCCAGGGCCTCGAACATGCGCAGGGCCTTCTCCCGGTCCCACTTGACGACGGACTGGCCGTCGATGGTGGGCAGGGAGCCGATGGGCACGACCGTGGTGACCGGGTTGCCGCCCATGGCGAGGCCGAGGGAGAGCAGGTCGAAGGCGCCGGTCTCCTGGCCGACGGACACCGAGTCGGCCGCGCTCAGCGCGAGCGGGACGGACGTGAAGGGGTTGATCAGGACGCCGGGGCTGGCCGCCTTCTTCACCACCGCGGAGAAGAACTGGCGCTGGCGCTGGGTCCTGTCGAGGTCGGGGATCGCGCCGGTGGCGCGGGTGCGGACGTAGCCGAGGGCCGTCCCCCCGTCCATGGTCTGCGGGCCCTTCTTCAGGTTGATCCCGGCCTTGGGGTCCTTGATCGCCTGCTTGACGTCGATCTCGACCCCGCCGATGGCGTCCACGATCCCTACGAAGCCGCCGAACCCGATCTCCATGTAGTGGTCGAGACGCAGCCCGGTGACCTGCTCCACGGTCTTGGGAAGCAGCTGCTGGCCGCCCTCGAAGGCGTAGGCGGCGTTGAGCTTGTTGCTGCCGTGGCCGTCGATCGGCACGTACGAGTCGCGCGGGAGGCTGACCAGGGTCGGCCGGTCGTCGCCCTCGGGGATGTGCAGCAGCATCATCGTGTCGGTCCTGCGGCCCACGGCCTTGCCCGTGGCGAGCTTCTTGCGCTGGGCCGCGGTCAGGCCCGCGCGGCTGTCGGAGCCGACCAGCAGCCAGTTGGTGCCGGGGGTGTCGGCGGGACGGCCCTCGTAGTCGGTGAGCGCCTCGATCTTGGTCAGCCGCGAGTTGATCACGAAGTATCCGCCGACGGCCAGGACGAGCAGCACGACGACCAGCCCGGCGAGGATCCGCACGACGAGCCTGCCGGGACGCTTCGGCCGCCAGCCGGGCATGCGCGACGAGCTCCCGCCGCCCCGGCCGCCGGAGTCCCCGGGCGGGGCCGGGGGCGCGTTCAGCGGCTTGACCGGGCTGGAACCCGACCTGGCCTTGCCGTACACCCGCCCGCCCCGGGGCGGCGGCACCTCGTGCGCCGTCTCCTCGCGGACGGGTGCCTGCCGTGAGGACGCCGACCGCCGTACGGGCGTCCCGGGACCGCCAGGCGAGGGGTAGGCGGGCTGCCCGGCCGCTCTCGGCGGCACGGGCCCCGGCGTGGGCGACCGCAGCGCGCGAGTGCGGTCGTCGTCTTCGGGCCTGTGAGCCACGTCTTGTCCCGCCACTTCTCGATCTCATGGTGAAAACGTCATTATCGACGCTACGTCGTGGCTCGGGCACCTGCCGCCGGGTGCCCAAGGTTTCCCTATGTAAAAGTACTCAGACAGGTTGTTCGCGACCAACAATGCGATCGTCGGCCGATCCGGAAACATCGACCCCCATCCGGATCGTTACGGTAGAGGACTACCTCTGCTCGAAAGGATGATCGTGTCCACTCCGGACCCGTGGAATACCAGCCCGTGCGAACGCACGGGCACCACTGAGAAACCCGGGAGAGCCGCCCGGTGAACACGGCTCTGGGCCTGCTGGCCATCCTCCTCCTCACCCTCGCCACCGGTTACTTCGTCGCCCAGGAGTTCGCCTTCGTCGCGGCGGACCGCGGCGTGCTGCGCGAGCAGGCCGACTCCGGCGACGCGGCCGCGGCACGGGCGCTGGAGGTGACGGGACGCCTGTCGTTCATGCTGTCGGGCGCGCAACTCGGCATCACCGTGACCGCCCTGCTCGTCGGCTTCATCTCGGAACCCGCCATCGCCACGGTCATCCGCCCCTGGCTGGAGGCCGCGGGAGTGCCGCGCGGCGCCGTGCCCGGCATCGCCGTGGCGCTGGCCGTCGCGGTGGCCACCGTCATCCAGATGGTCTTCGGTGAGCTGGCCCCCAAGAACCTGGGCATCGCCCGTCCCGAGCCGGTGGCGAAGTTCCTCGCCCGCTCGACGATGATCTACCTGCGGATCGCCGGGCCGGTCATCCGCCTGTTCGACTCCGCCGCCACCGGCCTGCTGCGCCGGGTCGGCGTGGAGCCGGTGGAGGAGATCGAGCACGGTGCCAGCCCCGAGGAGCTGTCCCGGATCATCTCCGAGTCCGCCACCGCGGGTGACCTGCCGCCGAGGCTGTCGGAGCTGCTGGGCCGCGCCCTGGAGTTCGGCGACCGCACCGCGGAGGACGTCATGGTGCCGCGCCCCCGCGTGGTGCTGCTGAGGGACGACCGGCCGATCTCCGACCTGGTCGACGCCGTCCGCAGGCACGGCCACTCCCGCTACCCGGTGCTCTGCAACCAGAACGGCGACGACGTCGTCGGCGTCACCGGCGTACGCGAGCTGCTGAGGTCGGGGCTGACCGACGGCACGCTGGAGAAGATCACCCGTTCCGCGCTCCTGGTGCCCACCTCCTCGCCGCTGCCTCTCGTGCTGGAGCGCATGCGCACCGCCCACGACGACCTGGCGTGCGTCATCGACGAGTACGGCGGCCTGGCCGGCGTGGTCACCATCGAGGACCTCGCGGAGGAGCTCGTCGGCGAGCTCGTCGACGAGAACGACCCGGAGCCCGCCGGGGTCGTCGTGGGCGACGAGGGCACCTGGGACCTGCCGGGCACGCTCCGGCTGGACGAGATCGAGCGGGCCATCGGGCTGCAGCTCCCCGAGAGCGACGACTACGACACCGTCGCGGGCCTCGTGCTCGCCACCCTCGGCCGGATGGCCGAGCCCGGCGACCAGGTGACCGTCACGATCACGTCGCGGAACGACCCCCTGGAGAACGACAACGCCGACGAGAGGGAGACGGTGCTCTCCGTGCTCTCGGTGCACCGCAGGGTCCCCGAGTGGGTGCGGCTGTCGCTCGCCACCCCGCAGGACTCCGGCTCCGGGGACGCCCCGGAGGCGCGAACCGAGGCGACCGAGGCACCCCAGGCGACCGATGCGAACGAGGAAGAGGACGAACCGGCGATGACCGCGCCGCTGATGATCGAGCGTGGCCCCGAGACGCCCATGATCGAGCGGAGTGAGGCGAGGCGGCGATGAGCACGACCTCCGCCCTGCTGCTCGGCGTGGCCCTGCTGATCGGCAACGCCTTCTTCGTCGCCGCCGAGTTCGCGGTGATCTCGGCCCGCAGGCACCGCCTGGAGGAGCTCGCGGGCCGGGGAGGCCGGCTGACCCGGCTCGCCGCCCGCGCCGCCGTACGCGGCGGCAGGGAGCTCTCCCTGATGCTGGCCGGGGCCCAGCTGGGCATCACGCTGTGCTCGCTCGGCCTGGGCATGGTGACCGAACCGGCCATCGAGCACCTGCTGGAGCCGGTCTTCGGCGCGGTCGGCCTGCCCGAGTCGCTGCGGGTCCCCATCTCGCTCGTGATCGCGCTGGCGTTCGTCACCTTCCTGCACATGGTGATCGGCGAGATGGCCCCCAAGTCGTGGGCGCTCACCCATCCGGAGGTCGCGGCGATGGGCCTGGCCCTGCCGTTCCGCGGCTTCACCTGGGTCGTCCGGCCGGTGCTCGCCGCGCTCAACGGGCTGACGAACGGGATCCTGAGGCTGTTCGGGGTGCACCCCAAGGACGAGCTGGCCACCACCAGGACCCCGGTCCAGCTGGCGATGCTGGTCGGCGAGTCCGGCCGGATGGGCCTGCTCGACCGCGACGAGCACGACCTGCTCACCCGGGCCCTGCGGGTCCACCAGCAGCCGGTGGAGCGGCTGATGCTGCCGCTGGAGAAGACCACCTCGGTGCCCGCCGACGCGACGGGCGAGCAGATGCGCCGGGTCGCCGCGCGCGACGGGCACCTGCGCATGCTGGTCACCGGCGGCAGGCCGGGCGACGTCCTGGGCGTGGTGCACGTCAGAGACATCCTCGTCCGGCCGGAGGCGAGCCCCGGCGAGCTCGCCCGCCCGGTGCCGCGCCTGGCCAAGGCCACCACGATCCCCGACGCGGTCTCCATGCTCCAGGACGCCCACGCGCACCTGGGCCTGGTCACGGACGGCGGCGGCGAGGTGGTCGGCATGGTGAGCCTCACGGACCTGCTCGGCGAGATCCTGGACGTACGGATCCCCGCGACCCGCTAGCGGTTCCCACGGCCCTCGGCGTCCACGAGAGCGGTGAGAGGTCCGGCCAACCGGCAAGAGGCCGCCAGGGCGGTGAGAGGTCCGGCCGGACCGGTCGCGGGACCGGCCGTGCAGCGATCACCGCGTCGACGGCGTCCGGTTCACCGGGCGTGGGTGCGGGGGCGGGTGCGGAGCGATCACCGCATCGGCCGGCCACCGGTCGCGGGACCGTTCGCGGGACCGGCCGTGGGATCGGCCGTGGGACCGGCCGCGGATCCGTTCCAAGACGGTTCGGGGACCGGCCGGACCGGTCATCGGACCGGCCGGGGCCCGGCGGGCCGATCAAGAATCGCCGGGAGGACGGCACGGGCCGGGGAAAGATTATTTCCCCGGCTCGTGTTCTCTGTCGGCGTAATCGGGCACTGGCGAACCCGTGCAAGTCATCCGAAAGTGATCAGCAAGCGTGGCCGGGTAGAACCGATAGGCATGTCGTAGCGGCCCAAAAACCACAAGACCCATGCGTAACCCCTGAGACTTCTCTATAACGGAGCGAGCGACTACCTTGATCGATGATCGACTCGGCCCGCCACGAGACCTTACGGATGGCTCAGATGGATGCGTGGTTTCCCAGGAAACGACAAAACCCCGGTCGCGGTATCCGCGTCACCGGGGTGATGATCTTGTGGGCGAGGAGGGATTTGAACCCTCACGTCCTTTCGGACACACGGACCTGAACCGTGCGCGTCTGCCGTTCCGCCACCCGCCCTTGTTGGGTGCGGTCGAAACATTAGCACGGATCAGCCGGTACCCATGAACCCGGATACGATCCTCCTAGATGCGAAAGCGGAGCAGCTGGGTGCGAGAGAGCGAGGAACGAGCCAACGAGCCCCCAAGCGGCCGCGACCACATAGACGGAGGAGGGGAGGTACCCGGTGGGAGTCCTTCAGCGTTTCGAGCGGAGGCTCGAAGGTTTGGTTGAAGGGGCCTTTGCACGGGCGTTCAAATCTGACCTTCAGCCGGTAGAGGTCGCCAGTGCGGTCCAACGGGAGATGGACGAGCGGGCGGCGATCGTCGCCCAGGGACGCACTCTCGTGCCCAACGACTTCGTGGTCGAGCTGTCCACGACCGACAACGAGCGGTTGGAGGTCTACTCCGACAGCATCAGCCACGAGCTGGCCAACCTCGCCAGGGAGTACGCCAAGGAACAGGGCTACTCCTTCGTGGGGCCGGTCAGGGTCCGCTTCGAGACGGCCGACGACCTCGCGGTCGGCCTGTTCCGCATCCGCTCGGGCGTGATCCGTGGCGCGACGGTCGAGCAGGACGAGATCCGCCAGCCGGTGAGCGACGTGCCCGCCGCGAAATCCCACGCCTTCGGGGGCCGCCCCCGCCTGCTGGTGTCCACCCAGGACGACCCGCAGGGTCAGCGGTCCTTCGACCTGACAACACCGGTGACCCTGCTCGGCAGGGGCACCGACTGCGATCTGCGGCTGGTCGACCCGGGTGTGTCCCGGCACCACGCCGAGCTGCGAGTGGAGGGTCCCCTGGTCGCGCTCGTCGACCTCGGCTCCACGAACGGCACCTTCGTCAACGGCCAGCCGGTTCGCCGGGTCGAGCTCCAGAACGGCACTCGTGTGACGCTGGGGCGAACGACTCTGGTTTTCCGGCGCGATTAAAGGTAAACAGACGGTCCATGTCCGAGCTCACGCTGCTGCTGATCCGGCTCGCCTTCCTCGCGGTGCTGTGGTTCTTCGTGATTGCCGCGGTCGGTGTGATCCGGACAGACTTGTTCGGATCACGCACGGCCGCCGCCGTCCCCGCGCGCAAGGCCCCCAAGCCGGTGAAGGCCCCGGCCAAATCCAAGAAGGGGGAACCACGGGAGATGGTCGTCACCGGTGGCCCCCTGCAAGGCACCACCATTACCCTCTCGGAGACGCCCATCACCATCGGCCGGGCGAACGACGCGACGCTGGTAGTCAGCGACGACTACGCCTCCAGCCGGCACGCCCGGCTCTTCCCCCAGGACGGTCAGTGGATCGTGGAAGATCTCGGCTCCACCAACGGCACGTATCTTGACCGCTCCAAAGTCACCCGTCCGACTCCGGTGCCGCTCGGTGTTCCGATCCGCATTGGCAAGACCGTCATCGAATTGCGCAAATGACCATCGCACTCCGTTACGCCGCCCGCTCTGACGTCGGCCTCCTCCGCGAAGGCAACGAGGACTCCGCCTACGCCAGCGGCCGCCTGCTCGCCGTCGCGGACGGCATGGGCGGCCACGCACACGGCGAGGTGGCCAGCTCGGTCGCCATCGCCGAGATGTCCTCGCTCGACACGGACGCACAGGGAGGTGACCTGCTCAGCGCCATCGAGGCGGCGGTACGCGACGCCAACCGCAAGCTGCACGAGATGGTGAGTCACAACCCCAGTCTCAAGGGCATGGGCACCACCCTCACCGCCATGCTCTGGTCGGGGACGAGGGTCGCCCTGGTCCACGTCGGCGACTCCCGGGCCTACCTGCTGCGAGCCGGGGAGCTCTACCAGATCACGCACGACCACACCCTCGTGCAGTCACTGGTGGACGACGGCCGGATCACCCAGGACGAGGCCGCCACCCACCCCCAGCGGTCGATCCTGCTGCGGGCGCTCGACGGCAGCGGCGAGGTCGACCCCGACCTGTCCCTGCGCGAGGCCCAGATCGGCGACCGCTACCTGCTCTGCTCCGACGGCCTGTCCGGGGTGGTGAGCGCGGAGACCCTGCACCACACGCTCTCCACGATCGAGGATCCCGACGGGGTGGTCCGCACCCTCATCGACCTGGCCAACCGGGGCGGCGGCCCCGACAACATCACCTGCGTCCTGGCCGACGTGCTGGAGGTGGACGAGACCCACATACCGCGCACCGACGCGGCCGTGGTCGGCGCCGCCGGTTCCAGCATGCCGCGGTCGCAGCCGCCGGACACCCCGGCGGGCCGGGCCAGCGCGGTCACCATGCCGCAGCCCGTCATCTCCGACGACGACGACACCGACGAGCCGATCGTCAGGGCCGCGGCCCGACCGGCCAAGCGCCGCCGGCTGTGGCCTCTCCTGGCCGTGGCGGGCGGCGTCGTCGTCATCGGGGGCGGCTTAGGCTGGTACTTCGGCGGGCAGTGGCTGGAGGACCAGTATTTCGTGGGGGCCAAGGGCGACGAGATCGTGGTCTTCCAGGGTGTGAAGACCAACCTGGGCCCCTTCGAGCTCTTCGACGTCGAGCGCAGCACCGCCGAATCGATCACGACTCTCGGCGCGTTCCAGCAGGGCCAGGTCCGCGACGGCATCCCCGTCCCCACCGTCGAGGCCGGCCTGAAGAAGATCGAAGAGCTCAAGACGTCCGCGGCCAGATCCGACGGGAAGGACGAACCGACCGCATCCCCCAGCGCCTCCGCGTCCTCCGCGCCCGCCAGGGCTCCCGAACCCACAAGGTCACAGTAAACACATGAGCACCCCTAGCGCCGAGCCGGTCCCGCTTCCCGCCAAACGGCGGGTGGCCCAGTTGGCGATGCTCGCGTTCGCGGTCGCCATCGTGATGCTGGCGTACGCCAACGTGGGGCTGGCCCTCGACAAGCAGATCCCCTCGGGAATGGTCACCTACGGCCTCAGCCTGGGCGGCCTCATGCTCGCCGCCTACCTGGTGCTGGCCAGGTTCGCCCCCTGGGCCGACCCGCTGATCCTGCCGCTGGTGACGCTGGTCAACGGCATCGGGCTGGTGATCATCTATCGCCTTGAGGCGTCCGGCATGAAGGGTGCCTCGGCCACCAACCAGCTGCTGTGGACCGCGGTGGGGGTCGTCATGTTCTCCGTGACGCTGATCGTGCTGCGCGACCACCGCGCGCTGCAGCGTCTGACCTACACCATGGGCGCCGTCGGCCTGGTCCTGCTGATCTCGCCGCTGCTGCCGTTCATCGGCCAGGAGATCAACGGCGCCCGCATCTGGATCGGCATCGCCGGCTTCACCCTGCAGCCCGCGGAGTTCACCAAGCTCGCCCTGGTCATCTTCTTCGCCGGCTACCTGGTCGCCAAGCGCGACGTGCTCGCCCTGGCCGGGCGGCGGCTGCTCTTCATCGACCTGCCCCGGGCCCGCGACCTGGGCCCGGTGCTCATCACCTGGGGCCTCAGCCTGGGCGTGCTGATCCTGCAGAAGGACCTCGGCTCCTCGCTGCTCATCTTCGGCACGTTCATCGCGATGCTCTACATCGCCACCCAGCGCACCTCGTGGGTGCTCATCGGCATCCTGCTCTTCGTCGGTGGAGCGGTCCTGGCGGGGTTGCTCTTCGACCACGTCGCGGCCCGCTTCGAGGTCTTCCTCGACCCCGAGAACCAGGAGCTGTACGACCGCGAGTTCGGCGGCAGCTTCCAGCTCATGCAGGGCCTGTTCGCCATGGGGCAGGGCGGCGTGCTCGGCACCGGTCTCGGCCAGGGCCACCCCAACGAGATCCCGCTGGCCTTCTCCGACTTCATCTTCACCGCCGCCGGCGAGGAGCTCGGCCTGACCGGGCTGATGGCCCTGCTGATGGTGTACGCCCTGCTGGTGGAGCGCGGCCTGCGCACCTCGATCGCGGCCCGCGAGCCGTTCTCCAAGCTGCTGGCGGGCGGCCTGTCGTTCATCCTCGCCTGGCAGGTCTTCATCATCGTGGGCGGCGTGACCAACCTGATCCCGCTGACCGGCCTGGTCACCCCGTTCATGTCCCAGGGCGGGTCGGCGCTGCTGGCTAACTGGATCCTTATCGCGCTGCTGGTACGCATGTCGGATACGGCGAGGAAGCCTCCGCCCCAGGCCATCCAGGACGAAGGAATGACGCAGGTGTTCCAGCGATGAACGGTCCCCTGAAGCGCGCCGCCCTTGCCTGCATGCTCATGTTCGGCCTGCTCATGATCAACGTGAACTACCTGCAGGCCGTGCGCGCGGAGGATCTGCGCGACGACTCGCGCAACACCCGCAACTTCTACGCGCAGTACGAGGTCGAGCGCGGCCGCATCACCGCGGGCGACAAGGTGCTCGCCGAGTCGTTCGACACCGGCGACTCCGAGTTCCGCTTCGAGCGGCGCTACCCGGAGGGCAAGGTCTACGCGCCCATCACCGGGTTCTTCGCGCCCGAGAGCCAGAGCAACATCGAGCGGGCCGAGAACAGCCTCCTCGACGGGACGAGCGCCGACCTGCTGATCCGGCGCAGCATCGACCTGTTCACCGCGAAGCAGAGCAGGGGCGCCAACGTCGACCTGACGATCAACCCCAGGGCGCAGGAGGCCGCGTACAAGGCGCTGGGCGAGAGCGGCAAGAAGGGCGCGCTGGTCGCGATCGAGCCGAAGACGGGGGCGATCCTCGCGATGGTCTCGATCCCCACCTACGACCCCAACCCGCTGTCCAAGCCCAACAAGGCCGAGGTGAACGCCGCCTCCAAGAAGCTGGAGAAGGACGAGAACACGCCGCTGCTCAACCGGGCGGTCGAGCGCACCTACCCGCCGGGCTCGACCTTCAAGGTGGTCACCGCGGCCGCGTACCTGGAGAGCGACGACACCGTGGGCCCGGAGACCCAGGTCGACGCTCCGCAGCGGCTCGACCTGCCCAACACCACCGCCGACCTGCCCAACTACGGCGGCGCGGCGTGCGGTGCCGGGCGGGTGACGCTGTCGTTCGCGCTGGAGAAGTCCTGCAACACCCCGTTCGGCAAGATCGCGATGGACCTCGGCTACGAGGCGCTGCGCGACCAGGCGCTCAAGTTCGGCATCGGCGGCGAGCAGCTGGCGATCCCGATGCCGGTGGCGCCCAGCAGCATCGGCCCCGAGGAGGACCAGGCGGCCCTCGCCCAGGCCTCGATCGGCCAGCGCAGCAACCAGATGACCCCGCTGCAGATGGCCATGATCGCCGCCGGCATCGCCAACAACGGCGTGGTCATGAAGCCGTACCTGGTGAACAAGATCGCGGATTCCGAGGGCGGCGAGGTCGCGAGCGCCGACCCCGACGAGCTGGACACCGCGATGAGCGAGGACAGCGCGCGCAAGCTCCAGGAGATGATGGTCAACGTCGTCAACAAGGGCACGGCGAGCGCGGCGCAGATCCCGGGCGTGACGGTCGGCGGCAAGACCGGCACCGCGGAGACCGCCCAGGGCCGTGACCCGCACGCGTGGTTCATCTCCTTCGCCCCCGCGGAGGACCCCAAGGTCGCCGTCGCGCTGATCGTCGAGTCCGGGAGCGCCGGAAGCGACGCCTCCGGTGGTCAGACCGCGGCCCCGATCGCCAAGAGCGTGATGGAAGCGGTGCTGGGTAGATGACCGCGTTGCTCGGGGGCCGGTACCGCCCGCTGGGGCGGATCGCGTCGGGCGGCATGGGTGAGGTGTGGCGGGCGAGGGACGAGCTCCTCGGCCGCGAGGTCGCGGTGAAGCTGCTGCGCCCGCACGTGGCGGAGGATCCGGCCTTCCGCCTGCGGTTCCGCTCCGAGGCGCGCATCGCGGCCGGGCTGTCCGATCCCGGCATCGCGCAGGTCTACGACTACGGCGAGGGCGGCGGCGTCGCCTACCTGGTGATGGAGCTGGTGCCCGGACAGTCCCTCGCCGGAATCCTCGCCCGCGACGGCGCCCTGAGTCCCGAGATCACCCTCGACGTGGTCCGCCAGACCGCGATGGGCCTGCACGCCGCGCACCGGGCGGGGATCATCCACAGGGACATCAAGCCCGGGAACCTCCTGGTGACCGAGGCGGGCGTGATAAAGATCACAGACTTCGGCATCGCGAGGGCGCTGGAGGCGGTGCCGGTCACCCAGACGGGCATCCTGATGGGCACCGCGCAGTACGTCAGCCCCGAGCAGGCGTCGGGCGAACCGCTCACGCCCGCCACCGACATCTACTCGCTCGGGGTGGTCGCCTACGAGTGCCTGACCGGGCAGGCGCCGTTCCGCGCCGAGACGCAGGTGGCGATCGCCCTCATGCACATCGGCGAGCCCCCGCCGCCGCTGCCGGAGCGGATCCCGCAGGCGGTCCGCGACCTGGTCATGGCGTGCCTGGCGAAGGATCCGCTGCGGCGCCCGGCCGGCGCCAGGGAGCTGTCGGAACGGGCGGACATGCTGCTCGACGCGCTGACCGCCACCGGTGCCACCGGTCTCGGCATGCTCACCGACCCGGTGGGCTGGCGCGCGGAGCCCGCGAGCGAGTGGCCCCAGGAGGTCACCTCCGCCGTCGCCGTCCCCCTCCGGCCCGAGTCCGGCCCGGACGCGGGTCCCGGTCGGGGCGCGGGTCCCGGTCAGGGAGCGGGCTCCGGCGCGGGCTCCGGGGCGGGCGGAGGTTCCGGCGGCGGACCCGGTCACGGCGCGGGCGTCGGTGCGGGATCCGGTTCGGGATACGGCGCGGGATCCGGCGCGGGCACGACCCCGCCGGGCGCCGGTCCGGTGCGCCGCGGGCGCCGCGGCCTGCGCAGGACGACGGTGATCGTCGCCACGGTCGCGGGGTGCGCCGCCGCGGTCGGGCTGGGCGCGCTCGCGGTCCACGAGCTGACGAACCAGTCCGGTGACAGCGAGCCGGGAGAGCCGGTCGTACGGACGAGCCCGGCCACCACGTCGCCGACGGCACGGCCGACCAGAAGCAAGCCGCCGACGAGCAGACCGCCGATCTCACCGACGAAGTCGGCCCGCCCGTCGGTCACGCCGTCGGCTACGGTAAGCACATCGGCCACGCCCACCGCAAGGCCGAGCACGTCGCCACCACCCAGCCCCAGCCCGACGCCCACCCCGACACCAACCACCCCGACGGTGACACCGAGCCTCACACCGAGCACAACTCCTGAACCCGGTGACACAGACCCGCCGAATGAGGAGACGTGATGCGGCAAGGGGTCGATGATGGACACCGGTGGCCCAAGAGCGCACCGGCACCCAAGATGAACGGTAAGGGACAGTGCAGGAAATGACTCAGCCCCGACGCCTCGGCGATCGCTACGAGCTTGACGGCGTCGTCGGGCGTGGCGGCATGGCCGAGGTCTATCGCGCCCGAGACATCCGGCTGGATCGGATCGTCGCCATCAAGACCCTCCGCGCGGACCTGGCCAGGGATCACATCTTCCAGGCGCGTTTCCGCCGGGAGGCGCAGTCCGCCGCGTCACTGAACCACCCGTCCATCGTCGCGGTCTACGACACCGGCGAGGACGTCTCCGAGGGCGCGCCGGTGCCCTACATCGTGATGGAGTACGTCGACGGCCGCACGCTCCGCGACCTGCTGCGGGCCGACCGGAGGCTGCTGCCCGAGCGCGCGGCCGAGCTCGTCGACGGCATCCTGCGGGCACTGGACTACAGCCACCGCGGCGGCATCGTCCACCGCGACATCAAGCCCGCGAACATCATGATCACTCGCAACGGCGACGTGAAGGTCATGGACTTCGGCATCGCCCGCGCGATGGCCGACTCGGCCGCGACCATGACACAGACCGCCCAGGTGATCGGCACCGCCCAGTACCTCTCGCCGGAGCAGGCCAGGGGCGAGCGGGTCGACGCCCGCAGCGACCTCTACTCCACCGGCTGCGTGCTGTACGAGCTGCTGACCGGGCAGCCGCCGTTCACCGGTGACTCGCCGGTCGCGATCGCGTACCAGCACGTGCGCGAGGACCCGATCCCGCCGTCGCAGATCGACCGTGACATCCCCCAGTGGGCCGACGCCATCGTGCTCAAGGCGATGGCCAAGGACCCGGCGCACCGCTACCAGAGCGCCGGGGAGATGCGGGCCGACATCCAGCGGGCGATGTCCGGCATCCCGACGGACGCCCAGACGATGGCGCTGAGCGCCAACAACAACTACGGCTCGGCCACCCGGACGATGCAGGCCCCCGGTCCCGGCGGCCCGGGCGGTCCGGCCACCCAGCGCACCACCGCCGTCCCGGCGTACGAGTACGGCGAGGAGGGCGGCGGCCCGCGCACCGGCGGGGGCGGCCGTCGCCGGCAGCAGAGCGGCGGGAACACCGCGGTCAAGACCGCGGCGTGGATCCTCATCCCGCTGCTCGTCATCGGGGCCTTCATCGGCGTCGGCTACATGTTCCTCAGCTCGCCGGGCACCCCCACCGCCAGCGGCCAGGTGAAGATCCCGGCGCTCGCCTCGCAGACCGTGGAGGCGGCGAGCAAGAGGCTCACGGATCTCGGGCTGAAGGTGAAGGTCGTCGAGGAGTTCGACGAGGAGATCCCGAAGGACTCGGTGATCGAGAGCGACCCGGCGGCCGAGGCCGAGGTCGACAAGGGCACCGAGGTGACGCTCAAGGTCTCCAAGGGGATCGAGAAGGTCGAGGTGCCCGCCGTGCTCAACATGAGCGCGGAGGACGCCACGAAGGCCCTCGAGGACGCCGGTTTCGAGGTCAACCTGCAGACCAAGCCCTCCAGCCGCAAGCAGGGCATCGTCTTCGAGACCGTGCCCGCGGCGGGCAAGAGGGCCAACAAGGGCAGCACCGTCCGGATCTACGTCCCCAAGGAGGCGGTGGAGGTCCCGGGCGTGGTGAACCTCACGCTCGCCGACGCCAAGAACGCGCTCAAGGAGGCGGGCTTCAAGTGGAAGGTCGTCCCGGAGCCGAGTGACCTGCCCAAGGACACCGTGCTGAGCCAGTCTCCCGAGGCGGGCGGCAAGTACCAGCAGAACACGACCATCACGCTGATCGTGTCGAGCGGGGCACCGCCCGAGCCGACTGAGGAGCCGACCTTCCCCGAGGAGCAGCCGACCATTCCCGAGGAGCAGCCGACCGAGGACGCGCCCACGCAGCCCGACGACGGCACGATCTTCGAAGAGGCACCGCCCGGCGACGGGAACTGACCGGAGCACCTGACGAAGGCCCTCGCGACCGCGCGGGGGCCTTCGTCGTTTCCTGGTAGCCCGCCGGGAGAGGGGGACCGGGAACGGAGGGGCCCGGAAGCGGGGACCGGGGACCGGGAAGCGGGGAAGGCCGGGAAGGCCGGGAAGGCCGGGAAGCGGAGAGGCCCGGAAACGGGGAAGAGCCCTTCCGCCACTCGGGGGCGATGGCGGAAGGACTCTCACTGGTCAATCGTCCAGGATGGGCTCCGCGTTACAACAATCTTTCGAGCCAGTTTCCGAGCAGCCGGTGACCGTGTTCCGAGATCACCGATTCGGGGTGGAACTGCACCCCCTCGACGGGGGCGGTACGGTGGCGCAACGCCATGATCACACCGTCTTCGGTGGTCGCGGTGACCTGGAGGATCTCCGGCACTGTCTCGGGCAGCACCGCCAGCGAGTGGTAGCGCGTCATGGTCACCGGTGACGGCAGGCCGGAGAAGACGCCGCGCCCGTCGTGCGAGATCTCGCTGGTACGGCCGTGCACCAGCTCGGGTGCCCGTCCCACGGTCGCCCCGTGGGCGATGGCGATGGCCTGGTGCCCCAGGCAGACGCCGAGCAGCGGGATGCCGTGGGCCTCGCAGTGGCCGACGAGCGGGACGCTCACCCCCGCGTCCTCCGGGGTGCCGGGGCCGGGGCTGATCAGGACCCCGTCGAAGCCGCGGGTGTCCTCGACCGCGACCCGGTCGCGCGGGCGCACGTCGCAGGCGGCGCCGAGCTCGCGGAGATACTGGACGATGGTGTGGACGAAGCTGTCGTGGTTGTCGACGACGAGGACGCGGCTCATCGGCCCACGGTGGTCAGGTCGAGGGAGACGCGAGGTTCGATCCAGGGGAACACGACATACCAGAGTACGGCCGCGACCAGCCCGGCCAGCACCAGGGCGGTGAGCCCCCTGGTCACGAGGTTTCCGGGAAGCGTCCGCCAGATCCAGCCGTACACGGGACCTCCTTCCTGCCCGGGCTGTCCGGGCTTGTCCGTGTCTCTCCGGGCCTGTTCGTGTCTCTCCGTGGACCCGTCACCCGGACCGTCCGAGGCGGTCCGCGCGCTCTTCCAGCTCGCCGGAGACGATGAGCCGCTGGGCGGCCGAGTACTCCGGGTGGCAGGTGGACAGGGTGATCAGCGCTCTGGTCGGCTCGCGGTCCGGCCGGCCGGGAACCGGGGCGACCACGCCGATCTCGGCGGGGTCGACGACGCGCTTGCCGGTGACGCGGTAGGTGTAGCGGGCCTCGCGGGCGTCGACCAGGATGAGATCGCCCCGGCGGAGCTCGTCGATGCGGTTGAAGGGGGCGGCATAGGTAGTCCGATGGCCCGAAAGAACGAAATTTCCGATTTTTCCTGGCATGGCGGTTCCGGGGTAGTGGCCGGGGCCCATCCGCAGCCGATCCTGGTCGACGCCCTCCACGACGGCGTACCGGTAGTCGTCCCCGAGCCTGGGGATCGTCAGCATCGCCACCGCCCCGCCCAGCCGGATCGGCCCCGGCGGCCCGCCCCGGCCCTCTCCGGCTTCCCCGCCCGGCGGGACCCCCTCCGCCAGGAGTTCTTCGCGCAGCAGCGCCTGCTGCCCGGCGGTGTAGGAGCCGGTGCCCCACAGAAGGTAGGCGCAGAAGAGGAGGACGACCAGCCCCGCGGTGACGCTCAGGTCGCCCAGCACCCTCAGCGCCGCTCTCATGGGGTCAGGGTAGTGACCGAAAACCCCTCCGCAGCGGACCGGATCACGGGTCCGGCGCAACATTTGCCACAGGATGGTGCCCCACGGAATCGCCATGGTCCACCTGCGCCGACTATCCTTACACGGAACTTCACCCACTAGCGACTACGCTAATCGACACGGCCTGCGCACGATCCAGATCGCGCAGGGTTGACGCAGGAGAAGAACCCCAGTGCCCAAGCCCAAGACTCGTAAGAAGCCGGTCTACACCCCGCCGCAGACCTCACAGCAGGTCAAGATCAGCCCACGCTGGTTGGCGCCGGTCATGGTGACCTGCTGGATCGTCGGCATCCTGTGGATCGCCGTCTACTATGTGGCGCCCACCGCTCCCCTCCTCGGCACCCTCCAGAACTGGAACCTGCTGGTCGGGTTCGCGTTCATCATCCTCGGGGTGATCCTTTCCACCCGCTGGCGCTAGCTTTTCCACAGGTATTGTCCACACCCTGGGGAAGCATCAGGGTGTGGATCAACCGAAGATCCCGAGTTCGGCCTGGACGGCGAACGGCGGCAGCCCCAGCACCAGCGCGACCAGGACGACCAGCACCGCCGCGCAACCTCCCCACTGGATTGCGCTGCGGTTCTTCCTGGCCGGGGCGAAGGCGAAGACCGCGGCGACCAGGGCACCGGTGATCAGGCCGCCGAGGTGTCCCTGCCAGCTGATGCCGGGGACCACGAAGGTGATCACGGCGTTGGCGCCGATCAGCCACAGCACGCCCTGGGCGTTGTAGCCGAGCTTCTTGGCGAGCACGAACAGCGCGGCGAACATGCCGTAGATCGCGCCGGAGGCACCGACCGCGGCGATGCCGAACAGGTAGACGGCGACGGACCCGCCGAGCGCGGCGAGCAGATACAGCGTCAGGAACCTGGCCGACCCGAGGCGCCGCTCCAGCTCGGGGCCGATGGCGTAGAGCGCCCACATGTTGAACACGATGTGGGTCAGGGCCCACCCGCCGCCTCCCAGCGGCTGGTGCAGGAAGGCGCCGGTGATCAGGCGCCACCACTCACCGTGATAGCCGACCTCGTAGGCGTTCATCATGAAGTTGGTCAGCACCCAGTCGGTGCGCACGGTCTCGGCGGCGTACGCCAGGACGTTGATGACCAACAGCGCCCAGGTGACCCGGGGCGTGGTGACCGCCCGGCCGCCGAACACGGACTGCGCCTGCCGTACGCCCTTGTTGCCCTCGGCCACGCACTCGGGGCACTGGAAGCCCACCGAGGCGTCGCGCATGCAGTCGGGGCAGATGGGACGGTCGCAGCGCTGGCAGCGGACGTAGGTCTCACGCCCTGGATGCCGGTAGCAGGTGGGGACAACGGTGTTGTGCTCGTTGGACGGCTGGGTGGTCATGTGTGTGGCTGGCCCCTTCGAGCGTGCTGTTATCCACAGACTGCCAGCCTATTCACGATCCCGAGCACCCGTACACCCGCGAATGACCGCCGGGCCGTACCAGTCGGCCCGTTGGAGCGCGGGCGGCGGTGAGCGCCCGGACGGAGCGAGCCCTAGGGTGGCAGGGGGACGGGAGAGCCGGGGCGAGAGGCCGGGGCCGGAGGGCCGGGCTCCGAAGGGTGGGCGGAGAAAGGGTGCGGGAACGCGAACGGCGGCCTCCGCAGGAGGCCGCCGGGCGAGAGATCAGCTCTGGACGCGCTCGATGGTCACCGACTGCAGGACCACTTCCTCCGTGGGGCGGTCACGGGCGTCGGTGTCGGTCTTGGCGATGGCGTCGATGACGTCCTGGCCGTCGATCACCTCGCCGAAGATGGTGTGCTTGCCGTTGAGGTGCGGCGTGGGAACCACCGTGACGAAGAACTGCGAGCCGTTGGTGCCGCGACCGGCCTGGACGCCGGCGTTGGCCATGGCGAGCAGGTACGGGCGGTTGAAGTAGAGGTCCGGGTGGATCTCGTCGTCGAACTTGTAGCCGGGGCCGCCGACGCCCTGGCCCAGCGGGTCGCCACCCTGGATCATGAATCCGGAGATGACCCGGTGGAAGATCGTGCCGTCGTACAGCCTGTCGCTGGTCTTCTGGCCGGTCTCCGGGTGCACCCACTCGCGGGTGCCCTCGGCGAGCTCGACGAAGTTACGCACGGTCTTGGGCGCGTGATCCGGGAAGAGCTGGACCTTCACGCTACCGCGGTTGGTGTTGAGGTTCGCGATCAACTTCTCAGCCATGATCGGACTGCCCCCTTCAGGTCGTAGGAATACCTGTGCAACGTATTGCTTTTGTGGCACTTTGACGATTTCGGCCGCAGCCGCATCCCCAAGCATCCTCCCATGGGCCGTCATGATTGAGCCGCCTTCGAGCGGGAAGGGGTGGCGACGGGGCCCCAACGAATGGGGAGGTTGTTGTGCCTCTAGCACTGTTTGGAAAGCGCCACATCAAGATCGTGGCACCGGAAAGGCGGCTGCGCCACGTGAAGGCTCAGGCCGTCAGAGCCGCGGATCGGGTCGGCCCAATGGCCAGCCACGCCCGTGACGCGGCCAGTCATCATGCCCATGACGTGGCCGTCCAGGCTCGCGACGTGGCCGGTCAAGCCCGTGAGATGGCCGGCCAGGCCCGTGAAGTGGCCGGTCAGGCTCGCGACGTGGCCAGCGAGAAGATCATCGTGGCACGCGGGTGGGCGGCACCCAGGCTTGACGCCGCCGCGCACTCGTTCGAGGAACAGCTCGCGCCGAAAATCAGCGCCGCGCTGTCCCAGGCCGCCGCGAGGATCGATCCCACTCCCGCGAAGTCCAGGAAAACGCCGATGATCCTGCTCTTCGCGGGCGTCGCGATCGCGGCGGCGGGCTACGTCCTGTACCGCAGGAACGCCGACCAGTGGGCGGATACGCTGAAGGAGAGTGCCTCCGACGCGTCCCAGTGGGTGGGACAGAAAACGGAGGCGGCGGCCGGGAAGGTCTCCGGCGTGGCGGACGACGCCGCGACGAAGGCCGACGAGATCGGTGCCAAGGCCGACTCCAGGGCGGAGCACACCTCCAAGAAACTGCCCTAGGAACCGGAGCTCGCCGGTCATCTGCGGAACGGACACGGCAGAACGAACACGGCGTACGGCGACTGCCGGGAGTACGGCCCGCACCACGAAGGTGCGGGCCGTACTCCTGTGTGGGGGTTCGTCGATGCTTCGCTTTTGTGCAGGGAGTCCGCCGGCACTCATGTGCGGGAGCTTGTTGACGCTCCTAGGCGGGAGCCCGTTGGCGTTCCTGTGCGTGGACTCGTCAGGGTCTGTTGATCACTCCCGCGCGGGGCCCGTCGACACATCTGTGCCGGGCCCGTTGACCGATCCCTCGCGGGATCCGTCGACCGGTCCCGCGCGGGAGCCCATTGACCGATCACCAAGCGCTTGTTAGAACGTGTTCCTCTGACCCAAGGAGCACCGATGACGCTGTCGCCCCTCGACGACCATCCCGTACACCAGTCGCCCGAGGTGATGCGGCACGTCACGACGTCGGACCGCAACTTCTACGACCGCTACTACTTCAACTGCCACGCGGGGTCCGACGAGCTGATGCTCATCGTCGGTCTCGGCCAGTATCCCAACCTCGGGGTCACCGACGCGTTCGCCTGCGTGCGCTACCGCAACCTGCACCGCGTGGTCCGGGCCTCCCGGGAACTCGGTGACGACCGGATGGACACGCGGGTCGGCCCGTTCAGGGTCGAGGTGATCGAGGGCCTCCGGCGGCTGCGAGTGGTGCTCGACGCCACGGAGCACGGCCTCTCCTTCGACCTCACCTGGGAGGGCACCGTACCGGCCACCCTGGAGCCCCGGCATTTCCTGCGCTGGCAGGAGCGGGTGGTGTTCGACTCCTCCCGGATGGCCCAGACCGGCCGGTGGACCGGGCACATCCTGGTTGGCGACGAGCGCGTCGAGGTCACCCCCGACCGCTGGCAGGGCACCCGCGACCGCTCGTGGGGCATCCGCCCGGTCGGCGAGCCCGAGCCCCCCGGCATCCAGGCGCGCAACGCGGGCACCTTCTACTGGCTGTACACGCCCGTCCAGTTCGACGACCACGCCATTCTGTGCATCATCCAGGAGGACGAGAAGGGCCGCCGGGTGCTTGAGGAGGCGGTGCGCGTGTGGGGGTTCGGCTCCCCGAGGGAGGGCGAGGAGGAGTATCTCGGCCGTCCCGAGTACCGCCCGACGTACGTGGACGGCACCCGGGAGGTGCGCGAGGCGACGATCTCCTTCTCCCCGCCGGGCGGGAAACCCTTCGACCTGCACTGCGTCCCGATTCTCCCGGTGCACCTGATGGTGGGCACCGGATATGGCCTGGAACCGGACTGGAAGCACGGCATGTACCAGGGTCCCCGCCCGGTGGTCCAGGGCGTCACCCACACGCTGCCCGAGGACGCCCCCAGGATGTGGGGCATGGTCGACGCGGTCGGCCGCTTCGAGTACGACGGCCGGATCGGCTACGGGTTGTACGAGTACTGGGCCCTGGGCCCGCACCCGTCCTTCCCCGAGGGCTGATCACCGCACGCGACCCGCCGTTCCCCGGGGACCGGCCGGGCCACCGCACGTGACCTGCCGTTCCCCGGGGACCGGCCGCCGCGCGTGGCCGGTCTCCCCGAAGACCGGCCACCGTACGGGACCGGTCGTCCCCCGAAGACCGGTCACGCGCGGGACGGGATTTCCGCGCGGGTTTCCCGGACCGCTTCCGGGCCGCTTCCGGACCGCCCCGCATCACGCCCGGACCGACGCCGAGCCGCCCCCGAGCCGGCTGCGGACCAGCGGTGGACCGGCTGCGGACCAGATGCGGGACGTTTCCGAACCGGCGGCGGGCCTCCTCCGAACCGAAGACGGTCCGGCCGCGGGTCGCGTCCACGTCGAAGGCGATCCGGCTGCGAACCGGCCGGGGACATTCCCGCACGGATGCCCCGGCCGGTTCGCAGGTCTTGTGCGGGGACGCCCCTCGGCTCGCGGGGGCGTGCCCGCGAGGTCACTCCTTCTCGGCCTTCTTCGCGCAGGTGACGGTGGGCGTACCGCCTTCCGAGAGCTTGCCCGCCACCCTGACCTCGGTGACCGCGGCCCCGCCGGGAGCGGGCACGGCCGTGGAGAGCATCGCCACCTCCCCTCGCTTCGCGGCGCCTTCGGGAAGGGGCGACGCGACCGTGACGTCGGTGGCCTTGGGCGGGGTCGCTCCGTCGGGCAGGACGGGCGGCGCCGCGTCCGGCCGCACCGCCCGGACGTCCTCGGTGATCGTGACGCGCCCGGCCTCGGCCTTCCCGGCCTTACCGCCCTCAGCACCCTTACCGCCCTCAGCGGCCTGTCCGGACGGCAGGGCGGGGACGGCGGGCACGGCGGGCACCGTGAGAGTGGGTGCGGCCTTCTTCAGTTCCTCGCGCTCCGCCTCGGTGAGCGGTCGCGTCGTCAGGGTCATCTGGCCGCCCCCCTCGCAGTTGATGAGCACGACACCGTCCCCGGGCAGGGGCGTGGGGGCAGGGGGCGGTGTGCCGTCGGCACTGGCGGCTCCGGTCAGCGTGACCATCAGAGCCCCCGCGGTCACCACGGCGGCGGCGAGCATGCGGATGCGCATGGATGTTCTCCTTGTCGGACGAATCAACGAACTGGGCGAATGAAGCGGACGAAGCGAATGAAGCGGACGAGGCAATGTGTGGATCGGTGAGCGGACCGGTATGCGGTGCTGGGGACCACAGGCTCCCGCCCGTTGCCTGAACCCAGCCTGAAGGCGCCGGAAATCGTCTTCAGGTTGGCTTTAGGCGGGGTACGTCAGGCTGGGCGGCATGCGCGTGCTACTGGTTGATGACGAGAAGCGCCTGGCCCATCTCCTGAAGGAAGGGCTGGCGGGCGAGGGGTTCGCCGTCGACGTCGCGTACGACGGGCGCGACGGGCTGTGGATGGCGACCGAGAACCCGTACGACGTGATCGTGCTCGACGTCATGCTGCCCCGGATGAACGGCTACACCGTCTGCGCCAGGCTTCGCGACGCGGAGAACTGGACGCCGATCCTGATGCTCACCGCCAAGGACGGGGTGCACGACGAGGCCGAGGCCCTGGACACGGGCGCGGACGACTTCCTGTCCAAACCGTTCTCCTACGTGGTGCTGCTGGCCCGGCTGCGCGCGCTGGTACGCAGGGGCGGCACGGCGAGGCCGGTGTCCATCGCGGTCGGCGACCTCACCGTCGACCCGGCGGGGCTCCGCTGCCGCCGGGGCGAGGTGGAGATCTCCCTCACGCCCAAGGAGTTCGCGGTCCTGCACGGCCTGGCGCGCAGGCAGGGTGAGGTGGTCTCCAAGGGCGAGTTGCTGGCCCAGGCGTGGGACTTCTCCTACGACGGCGACCCGAACATCGTCGAGGTCTACGTCAGCGCGCTCCGCCGCAAGATCGACTCTCCGTTCGGCCGCTCGTCGCTGGTGACCGTACGCGGCGCCGGCTACCGGCTGGAGGCCTGAGATGGCGACGCGCCTGTCGGTACGGCTCCGGGCGACCCTCGCGGCGACCGCCATCGTCGCGGTCGCGCTGGGGGTGGCGTCGTCGGTGCTCGTCGGCGTGCTGACGGGAAGCCTGACGCGGAGCGCCTCCGACGAGGCCGCCCGCCGCGCCGGGGCCACCGCCGACGTGCTCGCGGGCGGCACGGTGATGCTCGACGCCTCGGCGATCGGCACCACGTCGGCCGGTGTCCCGGCGTCCCCGGCGTGGACGATCGACGCTCCGTCGGCCACCGTGGTGACCGTGACCAGGGCGCGGACCGGTGCCGCCTGGCACTCGGAGCCGGCCCTCCTCGATCCCGACATCAAGATCTTCAAGAATCCCGTGTCGCCCGTCCCTACGCTCTCCGGCCCGGCCCCGACCGCCCTCCCGTCGTCCGGCGGAAAGGCCACGACGCCTCCGGGTAAGACCGCACTCCCGTCCGAAGCGTCCAAAGCATCCGGGATATCCGAGCTGTCCGGGGCGTCCAGGCCGTCCGGTGGAAAAGCGACGGCACCGACCGGACCGTCCGGGCCGACCGGTGCCTCCAGGCCGTCCAATGGGAAGGCGACGGCGCCGTCCGGGAAGGCCGCGCCATCGTCCGGGCCGCCTGGAGTACCCGAGCCGTCCGGAGCGTCCGAGGCCTCCGGGCCGTCCGGCGTGGAGGTCGCGGTGCCGCCCGTGTCGGCCGTGCAGGGTATGCAGGGCGTGCAGGGCGTGCAAGGCGTCGCGGGTGGAGCCGCGCTCCAGCCTGCCGAGGTGGCGCGGTGGGCTCCCGGGGAGTCCTTCGCCTTGGCCACGATGCCCGTGGACACCGCCGACGGCACGCTGTTCGTCCAGGCCAGGGCCTCGCTCGAACCCACGGCGGACGCACTGGCGACCCTGCGCGGCCTGCTGCTTCCCGGTATTCCCGCGTTGCTCCTGCTCGTCGCCGCCCTCACCTGACTCGCCGTCGGCCGGGCGCTGGCGCCGGTCTCCGCCATCCGTGCCGAGATGGCCGACATCACCGCCAGCGACCTGCACCGGCGGGTCCCCGTACCCCGGTCGCGTGACGAGATCGCCCGCCTCGCCGAGACCATGAACCGTACGCTCGACCGCCTCGAACTGGCGGTCAGCCGGCACAAGCGCTTCGTCGCCGACGCGGCCCACGAACTCCGCAGCCCGCTGGCCATCCTGCGGACCCGCCTGGAGCTGGCCGGGCCGGTGCCGCTGGCGGCCGAGGCGCTCACCGACGTGGAGCGGATCCAGGCCCTCACCTCCGACCTTCTCCTGCTCGCCCGCCTGGACGCCGGTGAGCCCGGCTGTCACGAGGAGGTGGACCTCGGCCAGGTGACCGCCGAGGAGGCTGCCAGGTCGCGGCCCCGGCCGGAGATCAGGGTCACGCTGGAGGTGGCGGCCGACACCGTGGTCCTCGGCTCCGCCGGGCAGCTGCGCCGCCTGGTGGCCAACCTGGTGGACAACGCCGTACGTCACGCGAGTTCCGCGGTCACCGTCCGGCTGGCCACGGACGGCGGCGAGGCGGTGCTCGACGTGCTGGACGACGGGCCGGGCATTCCCACCGAGCACCACGAGGCGGTCTTCGACCGGTTCACCCGGCTGGACGAGGCCAGGGACAGGGACGCGGGCGGCGCGGGTCTCGGGCTGGCCATCGCGAGGGACATCGCGGTACGGCACGACGGCAGCCTGCGTGTCGCGGGGAAAGATCGAGAAGCATGGCTACAGGCCCGTTTTCCTGTGATATGAACCACACACGTGATCTATCACGGACCCCTTCACTCCCCAGGAGGCCCGCCATGCCCGCTCCCACCCGCCGCTTGATGATCTTCCGAGGTCTCGTGGGCGGCGCCGCCGCCGCGATCGCGTCGGCCACCGCGTGGGTACGCCCCGCCGAGGCCTCCGAGGACACCGGGGAGGCCGCCGGTCCCATCCTCGCCAAGACCAGCAGCATTCCCGTCGGCGGTGGCCGGATCATCAAGGGCACGTGGGTGGTCACCCAGCCGAGGAAGGGCACCTTCCGCGCCTTCAGCGCGAAGTGCACGCACCAGGGCTGCCCGGTCTCCACCATCCGCGGCGGGACCATCAACTGCCCCTGCCACGGCAGCAAATTCCGGATCGCCGACGGCTCGGTGGCCAAGGGTCCCGCCAAGCGGCCGCTGGCCCGTAAGAAGATCAAGGTTTCCAAGGGCGTCATCCGGCTGGGCTGATCGACCGGCGCTCACCCGGACTCCGTGCGGGCCGCTTCCGTGACGACTCGCCACGGAAGCGGGCCGCGAGGGAGAACCAGGTCGGCGTCCTGTGAGAACGAGTGCCCAGGATTCGTCCGCTTGCCGACCCCTCCCTGCGACCTTCCGGGACATCGGCGAAGGTTTCACGTGAATCAATGAGCTTCGCGCGGCGACAAAGAAGGCGACGGAGAAGGCCACGGAAGATCGCCGTCGAGCCGCCGCAAGACCGCCACAAGACCCCACCGCGAGAAGGATGTGAGGCCGATGAGCGACGTCATCGTGCGCCCCTACGAGGGTGCCGCCGACCTGCGGAAGATGCAGGAACTCGTACGGGCGGCCTGGGGTCCCGCCGTCCGGCCGCATGTCGGGGGGCTCGCCTGGAGCAGGTTCCAGCACGTGGGGCGGGAGGCGGAGTGGCCGACGGCGCTGTGGGAGCGCGACGGTGACACCCTGGCGTGGGGGTGGGCGACGCCTCCGGGCGAGCTGGAGATGTTCGTGCATCCGGAGTGTCCCGAGCTGGCGGACGAGGTGCTCGACTGGTTCCGTGGCGTGGCCGTCGGCGACGAGCTGGGGGTGACCGTCCTGGAGGGCGAGAGGCGGCTCGCCGCCGTCCTGGCCCGGCACGGCTACCGGCGGGAGCCCGAGGACGCGCCCTTCCTGCTGCGCATGTCACGTGACCTGCGTGACCTGCCGGAACCCGAGGTGCCTCCCGGCTTCGTCGTGCGCCACGTGCGCGGCGAGGAGGACGTGCCCGCGCGCGTGGCCGTGCACCGGTCGGCGTTCGCCCCCTCGTCGGTCACCGAGGAGAGCTACCGCAACGTCATGGGCGCGTGGCCCTACCGGTGCGAGCTGGACTGCGTCGTCGAGGCGCCGGACGGCCGCCTGGCGTCGTACTGCCTGATCTGGCTGGACGACGCCAACGGCGTCGGGGAGCTGGAGCCGGTCGGCACGCATTCGGACTTCCGGCGGATGGGGCTGGCCCGCGCGGCCAGCCTGTACGCGCTGCACCGGCTCGGGGAGGCGGGAGCGGTCACCGCGATCGTCCAGCCTCGGGGGGACGCGGGGTATCCGGTGCCCGCACGACTATACGAGGCCCTCGGCTTCCGCACCGTCGACCGGACGGCCCGCTACACGCGCCGTCGGCCGGACGGCCCGTCACACGCGCCGTCGCCGAACCCCGCCGGGTCCCCCTGAGCACGTCCAGCGGTTTCCTAGATATCCAATGGATATCGCCATATAACCTCGCCTGGAAATATATACATATTTTCTCGGGAAAACTCCCCCGAGATAACTCTTGAACCGCACGCGGCTGTATAAGTCTTACCACCTGGCAAGTAGCATTAGAGGGTTGCTCGCTCCTGTCGGCGGATAGACGTCACATATGCGAAGCACAGTTCAACGCTCCCTGATCGCCGGCACCGTCTTCGCCCTGGTCACGACCCTCCCCTTCGGCGTCACGCACGCCGTGGCCGACCCCGCCCCCGATTCCCGGCACGTCCCCCTGCCGGACCAATTCACGACCCTCAAAATAGGCAGCAGAGGAATCGAGGTACACAACGCGAAGAAAAGACTCAAGGATTTGGGATTTCCCCCGGGAAATCTCAGCCCGACGTACGACTCCGCCCTGCGAATGACCGTGTGGGCCTTCCAGAAGGCCAACGGGCTGAAGCCCGTCGACAGGATCGACTCGCCGACCTGGCAGGCCCTCCTGCACCCCCGCCGGGTCAGGCCCCTGGTCGCGGGCGGGGAGCCGGAGAGGGCCGAGATCGATCTACGGCGCCAGCTCCTCACGACGTGGAAGGGCGGGAAACCCGTGCTGGTGACCCACATCTCGACCGGTGCCCGCAGACCGTACTGCGAGAAGGGCCACTGCGGGTTCGCCTCGACCCCGCTCGGCGACTACCGGGTGGGAATTCGGGTCCCCGGCTGGTCCACGGGGATCCTGGGGGCGATGTTCTACCCCGTCTACTTCAACGGCGGCATCGCCATCCACGGCTCCACCCTCGTGCCCCGCTACCCGGCGTCCCACGGGTGCGTCCGGGTCCCGCTGCACAACGCCCTCGACGTCTACCGGTTCCTCCAGCCGGACATCCCCGTGTACGTCCGCCGCCCGGAGGCTCCCGCCGAACGCGGCCCGAAGGCGCGCGGGGAACAACGTTCCCGGATTCCCAAGGCACGACCTCCCGAGGTTCCGCGTCGCTCGCACCGGCACTCCTCGCGGCCCGGCCGCTCCACCGGCGAGCACGGCAGGGGCCACCGGTGAACCGCGAAGGACCGGCGGTGAGCCGTGGACGCGTGCGCGCACCATGCAGTTGGGAAGCGCCGGAGGCCGAGGGGCGAGGGGCGGGAAGTGGCCTTTACGCCGGAAAATCCCGGCGGGTACGGCGATCGAACCGATCCCACGGGCTTAGAACCCGTGCTGTGAGGTCATGATGAAGATGTCGGCAGATCATTCCGAAGGGCGTGAATCGTGATACCAACCATGATCCTGTTCGGCCTGATCTTCGGGCGCTGGTGGCGGGCCTCCCTCCTCGCCGCCGCCGTGTTCTGGCCCGCCGTGCTCCTGGCCGGCGACGCCATCGGACTCGACGGGTCACTGGTGATGGCGGCCGCGCTCGGGGTGCTCAACGTCGCCGCCGGGGTGGCGATTCACCAGAGCGTCCTGTGGCTCGTGCGAAACACGATCACGCAGCGAGCGGGCGCGAAGAACCCGTAACCGGAAGAACCCGTAACCGGAAGAACCTGTAACCGTCCGACCGTCCGGAAGAACCCGTAACCGTACCGACCGCGCCGAGCGCGGCGCGCCGGGGGTCCTCGGCGAGGTCCGGATACTCGGGGAAGTAGCGCAGCAGCGGCTCGCGCGGCTCCGGCACCCGGCCGTCGGCGAGGGCGATGCCGTACAGGAGGCCGACGACGCTCTTGGTGATCGAGCGGAGGTCGTGGAGCGTGCCGGGTGTGAAGCGCACCCGGCCGAGCGGCTCGTTCAGCCGGAAATCCTCGCCCTCGCCGTAGTGCTCAAGGATCACCCGGCCGTGGCGGAGGGCGACCACGGCGTGGAGGCCGGGCAGCCTGCCCTGCTCCACGCCGAGGGCGAGGCGTCCGGCGAGTGTGTCGCTCATGATCCTGTTCTACGTCATGCCGCCGTGTCAGGGTCAACCCCGCGAGGTGAACTCCCACGCGCCCTGCCCGGGGAAGCGGTCGGAATGGTCGGCCTGGATCCAGCCGGGGTACTCGACCGGGAGCGCGCTGGCGGCGTCCAGCTCGGCGAGATCCCGCTCGGTGAGCTCCAGCTCGACGGCGGCGAGGTTCTCGGTGAGCTGCTCCGGGCGCTTGGCGCCGATGATGACGCTGCTCACGCCGGGTCGCGAGAGCACCCAGGCCAGCGCGACGCGAGCCACGCCGACCTCGTGGCGGGCCGCCACCTCGCGCAGGACGTCGATGACGTCGTAGGCGCGCTCCAGGTTCACCGGCGGGAACTGGAACCGGGTGCGGCGGGCCCCGTCGTCGCTCGTGCCGGTGCGGTCGAACTTCCCGGAGAGCAGCCCGGCGGCGAGCGGGCTCCAGACCAGCAGGCCGAGTCTCTGGTCCTGGAGCAGGGGGATGATCTCGCGTTCGATATCGCGCGCCGCGAGCGAGTACTGGGCCTGCAGGGAGGCGAACCGCGCCCATCCGCGCCGCTCGGAGACTCCCAGCGCCTTCATCGCCTGCCAGGCGGTCAGGTTCGAGGCGCCGACGTAGCGGACCTTCCCCTGGCGTACGGCGTCGTCGAGGGCGGCCAGGGACTCCTCGAAGGGCGTGATCGGGTCGATGTTGTGGATCTGGTAGAGGTCGACGTGGTCGGTACGGAGCCTGCGCAGGCTGTCCTCCAGCGACCGCATGATGTGCAGCCGCGACTGGCCGACGTCGTTGGGGCCGCCGGCCGTCCGCGCGGTCATCTTGGTGGCCAGCACCACGTCGCGGCGGCGGGCCCCGAGCACCTGGCCGAGGAGCTCCTCCGACTCGCCGCCGCCGTACACGTCGGCGGTGTCGATGAGGTTCACCCCGTGGTCGAGCGCGGTGCCCACCAGGCGGTCCGTCTCCTTCACGTCCAGCGCGCCGACCGCCTCCCAGACCTGGCCGCGCCCGCCGAAGCTCATCGCTCCCAGCGAGATGCCGGAGACGAAGACTCCTGTGCTACCGAGCTGCGCGTATTTCATCGTCCTAACTCCTTCCGGATGACCGAATGACCGGATGATCAAATGACCAGATGAGGGGGGCGTTGGAACGCTATAACCCGTCTACCTGGACAATCCATAAGAAAGAGTCCGACATATATGCGAGATCGTCCGGAGTCACCATGGACCCCCTGTCCGATGTCCTGACCCTGCTGAAGGTCAGGAGCGCCCTCTCCTCGCGCTTCGAGGCCGCCGGTCGCTGGGCGCTGCGCTTCCGGAGCTACCGGCACATCAAGATCGGCGCGATCACGTCCGGCGCCTGCTGGCTCACCATCGACGGCCTGCCCGCGCTGCGGCTGGCTGCGGGCGACTGCTACCTGCTCACGGGCGGGCGGCCGTACGAGGTCGCCAGCGATCTCGACATCGAGGCGGAGGACGGCCACGCCGTCTATCTCGACGCCCCCAACATCAGGAACGTGCGGTACGGGGCCGTCGTCCCGGACGCCGAGCCGACCGTCATCATCGGCGGCAGCATCACCCTCGACGACATGACCGCGACGCTGCTGCTCGACTGCCTGCCCCCGGCCGTGCGCATCCCCGCCGACAGCGAGCAGGCCCGGACCCTGCGCCCGGTGCTGGGGATGCTGACCCACGAGACCGCGGCCGAGCCGCTCGGGGCGACGGTGATGATCGAGCATCTGACCCAGATCATGTTCGTCCAGGCCCTGCGTGCCCACCTGGCCGGAGAGGAGGACATCCCGGGCTGGCTGGGGGCGTTGAACGACCCGCGGATCGGCTCCGCGCTCACCCTGATGCACCAGCAGGCCACCCGCCGCTGGACGGTCGCCGGCCTCGCCGCCGAGGTGGACATGTCCCGCTCCAGCTTCGCGCTGCGTTTCAAGACCCTCGTCGGCCTGCCGCCGCTGGACTACCTGCTGCACTGGCGCATCCGGTCCGCGGCCGAGGCGTTGCGCGCCGGTGACCGCACGGTCGCGTCGGTGGCCACCGAGTGGGGGTACGCGTCGGAGAGCGCCTTCAGCAACGCCTTCAAGCGCGTCACCGGCCAGCCGCCCGCCCGGTACCGGACCGCGAAACCGCCCCCGCCGGCCGCCCCGCCCGTCCACGAATGACGCGACACCGGTGACCGGTCCGTAGTTTCTCCGGTCCGTGCTTCTCCGGTCCGTGCTTCTCCGGTCCGTACTTCTCCGGTCCGTGATTCTCCGGTGGGTACGACGGTTCCCGTGCGTGCCCACGCGTTCCCGCCGGTATATGAGTTGACAGGCGCGTCCGGAAACCGGTCCGATGAACGTCGGCCGGCCGCGTACGGCAGGAGGCATGACCCGGCCCCTCGGTCCCGTCGTGTCGTCCGTGTCGTGCGTGTCGTGTGGCCGTCCTGCTCCAGGTCGGCAAGCCCTGTCACAGGTCCGAGAGGTGAGGAAGGTGCTCATGCGCGCTCGCAGGATGCACGCGGACGAGGTGGAGCACGACGTCCCTCTCGTACGCAGGCTGGTCGCCACGCAGTTCCCGCGGTGGGCGGACCTTCCCGTCGAGCCGTTCGACTCCTCCGGCACCGACAACGCCATCTACCGGCTCGGTGACGACATGGCCGTGCGCCTGCCCCGCAGGGCCGGTTCCGCGGCGCAGGTCGAGAAGGACCTGCGGTGGCTGCCGAGGCTCGCCCCGCTGCTCCCGGTGCCCGTTCCCGTCCCGCTCGGCGCGGGAAGGCCCGCCGAGGGGTACCCGCTGCCCTGGTCGGTCTACCGCTGGCTCGACGGTGAGAGCCCGTCCGCCGGTCGCCTGACCGAGCCGGGCCCGCTCGCGAGGGAGCTGGCGGCGTTCGTCGCCGCGTTCCGCCGGATCGACCTCCCGGACGGGCCGCCCGCCTACCGGGGCGGGCCGCTGGAGACGCTGGACGCCCCGACGCGCGTCGCGATCGGCGACCTACGCGGGACGATCGACACCGGCGCGGCGACCGCGGCGTGGGAGGCCGCCCTGGAGACCCCCGGCTGGCCGGGCCCGCCCGTCTGGATCCACTCCGACCTGATGCCAGGGAACCTGCTGCTCGCCGGAGGACGGCTCGGCGCCGTCATCGACTTCGGCACCGCGGGCGTGGGAGACCCCGCCTGCGACCTGATCGTCGCCTGGAACCTCCTCCCCGCCGAGGTGCGCGACGACTTCCGCACGGCCCTCGGGGTCGACGACGCGACCTGGGCCCGAGGGCGCGGCCGGGCCCTGTCCATCGCGCTCATCGCGCTCCCGTACTACCGGGACACGAATCCGGTGTTCGCGGCGAACGCGCGGCACGTGATCCGCGAGGTTCTCGCCGACCACGAGAACGCCACCTGACGCGATCCGCGTACGGCCCCCATGTGACCCGGCGTGGGATCACGTGGCCGCGACGTGGCGGACCCCGGCGCGCGGGCCGTCGGGGAGGCGGCCCTTCCGGGTGAGAACCGGCCGGCTCGCCGGGCCCGGCCGTAATCGTTCAGTCGTGATCGTTTATCCGACAGGCCCCGGGCCCGTCAAGTAGTTCCGCTTGCGGATAATCCAGAACGGTACCGGTTGGCTATGGTGGGGGTCATGACCGCGATGGCACCCGCCCGTACCGAGCCGGATCTGTCGTTCCTGCTCGACCACGTCGGCCATGTCCTGAGGACCCGGATGGCGGCGGCGCTCGCCGAGATCGGGCTGACGGCGCGCATGCACTGCGTGCTGGTCCACGCCCTGGAGGAGGAGCGCACGCAGATCCAGCTCGCCGAGCTCGGCGACATGGACAAGACCACGATGGTGGTCACGGTCGACGCCCTGGAGAAGGCGGGGCTCGCCGAGCGCCGTCCGTCCAGCACGGACCGGCGCGCCCGGATCATCGCGGTCACCGAGAAGGGCGCCGAGGTCGCGCGGCGGAGCCAGGAGATCGTCGACGGCGTGCACCGGGCGGCGCTGGGCTCGCTGCCCGAGGACGAGGGCGAGGTGCTCGTACGGGCGATGAACCGCCTGGTCACGGGCCATCTGGCCACCCCCGCCGAGGCTCCGCAGGGGGTCAGGCGGGCACGGCAGCGCGCAAAGTAAATCCATAGAGGATCGTCTACAACAAAACTATCTGCTACGGTCGCTTCTGTTCCCCTTCGAACAGGAGACGGCCATGTCGCACACCGCACCCTCCCCCCGGCCATCCCGGCCGCCCCGCACCGGCGCGCCCCCGTCGCGCTGGCTCGCGCTCACCGTGCTGTCCGCCGCGATGCTGATGACGATCCTGGACGGCAGCATCGTGACCGTGGCGATGCCGGCCATCCAGGCGGACCTGGGCTTCTCGCCCGCCGGGCTCAGCTGGACCGTCAACGCCTACCTGATCGCCTTCGGCGGGCTGCTCCTGCTGGCCGGACGGCTGGGTGATCTCATCGGCCGCAAGACCATGTTCCTGGCCGGGAACGTGGTCTTCACCGCCGCGTCGCTGCTGGCCGGGCTGTCCACCGGGCCCGGCATGCTGATCGCCGCCCGGTTCCTGCAGGGCGTCGGCAGCGCGATGGCCTCCGCGGTCGTGCTGGGCATCCTGGTGACGCTGTTCACCGAGCCCGGGGAACGCGCGAAGGCGATCGGCGTCTTCAGCTTCACCGGCGCCGCCGGGGCCTCCATCGGCCAGGTGCTGGGCGGGGTCCTCACCGACGCGCTCAGCTGGCACTGGATCTTCTTCATCAACCTGCCGATCGGGCTGGCCACGGTCGTACTCGCGGTCCGGACGCTGCCGGGCGAGCGCGGGATCGGGCTCACCGCCGGGGCCGACGTCATCGGCGCCGTGCTGGTCACCGCCGGTCTGATGCTGGGCATCTACACGGTGGTCAAGATCGAGGAGTACGGCTGGCTCGCGGCGCACACCCTCGGCCTGGGCGCGGTGTCGCTCGTCCTGCTGGCCGCGTTCGTCGCCCGCCAGGCGACCGCGAGGACCCCGCTGATGCCCCTGCGGATCTTCCGCTCGCGCAACGTCTCGGGTGCCAACCTGGCCCAGATCCTGACGCTGTCGGCCATGTTCGCCTTCCAGATCATCGTCGCGCTCTACATGCAGAAGGTCCTCGGGTACGGCGCGCTCGACACCGGCCTCGCGATGCTCCCCGCGGCGGTGGCCATCGGCGGCGTGTCCCTGTTCCTCTCCGCCCGGCTCAACACCCGCTTCGGCGAGCGTGCCGTCCTGCTGGCGGGCCTGGTGCTGCTGTTCGGGGCGATGGGCTGGCTCACCCGCGTACCGGTGAACGCGAACTACGTCACCGACCTGCTCCCGGTGATGCTGCTCATCGCGGGTGGCGGGCTGGTGCTCCCGGCCCTGACCACGCTCGGCATGTCCGGCGCCGGGGCCGACGACGCGGGCCTGGCGTCCGGGCTGTTCAACACCACCCAGCAGATCGGCATGGCGACCGGCGTCGCGGTGCTGTCCACGCTGGCCGCCTCGCGTACCGAGGAACTGCTGTCCGCGGGAGAGAGCGGGGCCGCCGCGCTGACCGGCGGCTACCACCTGGCTTTCGGCGTCGCCGCCGCCCTCCTCCTCGCCGCCTTCACCGTCGCGCTCGTCGTACTGCGGCAGCCCAGGCCGGAGACCGCCCTCGCCACACCGGGGACCCGGCCGGAGACCACCTGATCATCTTCGCGACCGGCCCGCGGTCGGTGGTGGTCGGTGACATCGAGGCCCGGGCGGGCAGCGGGTCGATGGTGGTCAGAAGAGGGTCAGCGGCTCGGTGGGCATGGGCTCGGGGAGCGGTTCGATCCCGGGCAGCAGGGCTCGTACGTCGTCGTGGAAGCGGCGGGCGAGCGTCGGGGCGTCGGCGTTGTCGGGGGTGTGGACGAACACGGTCGGCGAGCGACCCTCGCGCAGCCACTCGGCGACCGTGCCGACCCAGTGCCCCCAGCCCTCGACCGTGCTCGCCGTGTCGTCCCGGCCGAGGTAGCGGACGATCGGGCGGTCGGTGAGAGCGACCGACCTGCGCGGCATGCGCGGCTTCTTCGACCACGCCTCCCGCTCGGCGTCGCTGGTCGGAGGGCTGCGGAAGAGCGTGGTGGTGTCGAAGGGCACCCACTCGGCACCCGCTCCGGCGAGAACCCCTTCGAGGAGCCGTACGGATCGCGGGTCGTCGAAGAACGCGCGGTGGCGGACCTCGACGGCGTACCTGTGCGAGCCGGGGAGCCGGTGGAGAAAGCCCGCCAGGGCGCCGAGGTCGGTCGGGCCGAACGATCCCGGCAGCTGGATCCAGAGGGTCTCGGCCCTCGGCCCGAGCGGTTCGATCGCCTCCAGGAACGAGCGGACCTCCTCGTCGACGCCGGTGAGGCGGCCCTCGTGGGTGATCGTCCTGGGCAGCTTGGCCACCAGGCGGAAGTCCGGGCCGGTCTGCCGCGCCCACGACTCCACCGTGCTCCGCGCCGGTGTCGCGTAGAACGTCGTGTTGCCCTCCACCGCGTTGCACCAGGTCGCGTAGGCCCGCAGGCGCTCCCCGGGAGGGAGCGGGTGGGGCAGGAGGCGTCCCTGCCAGGACGTGAGGGTCCACATCGCGCATCCCACATGAAGCCGCATGACCTCGACGCTATCCAAGGAGGGCGGGAGACAGGAAACGGGCGTACCTCGTGCCCCGGGGCGGGCACCGAAGCGGACCGGGGCCGGGGGCGAGGTCGGGGCCGGGGGCGGCGCTGGTACGCCCGGCCGGTACCTCTGCGGTTAAAAAGGAAATATGACGATATGTCGTACTTTTCAATCACGAGAACCGTCGACCAACGACACCAAGGCGGTGCCGGCACCACCCCGGAATCATCCCGGGTGGCACCGGCACCGCGGTGAACCGTCGATTCACCTCGCCCTCGCCAAAGGAAATTCGTTCAGGCGGGAAGAACGTTTTCCGCGAAAGCGCCCTTCATGTTTCCCGGGGCCTCGAAGACGAAGACGATGTACGTCTCGAAGTATTCACCGCCCTGACCGGCGGCCCGTCCGATGCCGACCTTCGTGCTGCCTTTCCAGACGAGCTGCGTGAAGTGACCGGAGTTCCCGTTGAACTGGGCCGCGGCGAAGTCGTAGGCGGCGATCTCGCTGTACCAGCTGTTGACCGCCTCCGATCCGGGCAGGGCTTCGGAGCCGCCGCCCCAGTAGATGTTCTCGCCCGTCCCCTTGCGCAGATCGGTGTGACCGGCCTTGAGCTCCTCCTGCTCGGAACGGGAGACGGCTCGCGATTGGGCGTACGCGTTGAGCTCGGGGTCCAGGACCAGGGGCGGCGCGTGGTGTTTGGCCCGGAGGGCGTTGGCCTCGGCGAGCGCCTCGGCCTGGAATTCGGGCGTCGTGGCGTCGGGGAGCGCGGGGCGGGTTCCTGGCATGAGACGTCCTCAAACGGCACCGTGGGCGCCAGTCGAACCACAATCCTTGTCGACCGTGGATTTCTCGGCCAATCCTTTATCGCCCGCCTTCCGTTCGGCAAGGGCCGGTCCCCTCGAAGGCGTTTATTTGGATAACCCGAATCGATTCGGCCGACAAGAAACACGTTATTTCTCTCGAATGCGCCTTGTGGGCGGCATACCATGGAAAAAGCAAAGGGAGAAGCGGGCGCAACGGATCGGCATATCCCTGTGGCCCGTATTCACGGAACCCAAGGAAAAGATCGCGGGGACCGCCGGCGACAGAGCGCAGGGTGCCAACGAAACGAGCCCGTGAACGGCAGAAACCTCTCACGTTCCCGGAAGCTCTCGCGTCGGGGAGACGAACGATAAGAAGCGGCCCGGAAAACCCGGCCCCGCGCGAGGACCACGAGCCATGACCACGAATCACGAGCCACGGACCAAGAACCACGGATCACGGATCACGGATCACGGATCACGGACCAAGAGCCACGGATCGCGGATCACAGGCCGTGACGGCCGAGACCGCGGCGCCCCTGGACGGCACCCGCCCCGGAGCCGCACCGGGCGCCGTCCGGGCGGACGCGCTTTACGGGATCGCTACAGCCCGACGTCATACGTTAGATCTATCGCCCAAAAGGGCATTCGGGTAGACCATCGCACTCGCGACAGACGGGATGTTCCTTAATGAAGGTGGCATTTCTCCTAGCAGGGTTCCTCACCGTACTCATGGCGGCCCCGGCCGCGGTGGCCGAGACCGGATCCACGACCTCCGCCCCTCATGAGAAGCCGGCCTATCCCACCGAGTTCTCCCTCCCGGACGGCTTCCAGCCGGAGGGCATCGCCATCGGCCCGGGAGCAGCCGCGTACTTCGGCTCGCGCGGGACCGGCGCGATCTACCGGGCCGACCTGCGCACGGGCAAGGGCCGGATCATCAACCCGGGTCCGGGCACCCCGTCGCTCGGCCTCAAGGTCGACACGCGCGGCAGGCTGTTCGTCGCCGGCGGCACGGGCGGCGACGCCCGCGTGATCGACACCCGGAGCGGCAAGGTGCTCGCGAGCTACCGGCTCGCCACCGGCACCGCGTTCGTCAACGACGTCGTGCTCACCCGCGACGCGGCGTACTTCACCGACTCGGCCAACCCCGTGCTGTACAAGCTGCCGCTCGGGCGCGGAGGAGCGCTGCCGGAAGAGGCGGTGAAGGTGCCGCTGAGCGGGGACATCGTCTACACGACCGGCAACAACGCCAACGGCATCGCGCAGACCCCCGACCGCAGGGCCCTGCTCGTCGTCCAGTCCAACACCGGCAAGCTGTTCCGGGTCAACCCCTCGACCGGCGTGGCCGCCCTGGTGGACATCGGCGCCGAGTCCCTGACCAACGGTGACGGCCTGCTGCTGGAGGGCCGCACCCTCCACGTCGTGCAGAACCGCCTGAACACCCTGACGTCCCTCTCGCTGAACCGCGGCGCCACCTCGGGGAAGGTGGTCCGCAAGCTCACGGACGGCCGCTTCGACGTCCCGACCACCGTCGCCTCCTTCCGCGACCGCCTCTATCTCCCCAACGCCCGCTTCACCACGACCCCCACCCCGACGACCCCGTACAACGTGGTGGCCGTCGAGCGTCACTGATCACTCTCTCCTGGCCTGCTCCTCCGGCCTCCTCCGGCACGGCGCGGGGGGAGCGGGACGGCACCCGCCGTACCCGCTCCCGCCCGCGCGCACGGTCCGCGGCGACCCGGTGCCGTCCCGGGGCGAGGTCGTCCACGTCGTCACACGACGGGCTTCGGGACGTGCGGGCCGGAGTCGTTCGGGACGTGCGGCCGAAATCGTTCAGGACGTACGACCGGAGTCGTTCAAGACGCGCGGCCGGAGTCGTTCAGGACGTGCGACCGAAATCTTTCAGGACGTGCGGCCGAAGTCGACGTTCTTGGTCTCGGCCGTCCCGGCCGTCCGTCCCGGCGCGGTCTGGTAGGTCCAGTACAGGTTCGTGTGCGCGATGACCTTGTCCGGCGGCGGCGCTCCCCACTCCGTCTGATCCTCCGTCGTGTGGGCGTCGCTGACGAGGGTCACGTCGTATCCCCTGACGAACGCGCCGTGGATGGTCGAGCGGACGCACTCGTCGGTCTGCGCCCCGGCGACGAAAAGCCGCCCGGCACCGAGACCGGACAGCACGGTCTCGAGGGTGGTCTCCTCGAAGGAGTCGCCGTAGTGCTTCTCGACGAGCGGCTCGGCGTCGTCCGGAGCCAGCTCGGGGACGATCCGCCAGTTGTCGCTCCCCCTCACGATGTGCTCGTCCGAGTGCTGGACCCAGACGACGGGGACCCCCTCCCGCCGCGCCCTCTCGACGAGACCGCCGATGTTCGCGACGACCACGTCGCGCTCGTGAGTGCCCTCGACGACACCGTTCTGCACGTCGACGACGAGGAGTGCGGTGTGCGGCCGGTTCTCGAGTGTGGTCATGGTCTTTCCTCGCTCACGCCGGAATCCTGTGCCCGCCCACGCTAGACACACCCACCGACAGAAAACCCCCTCCCGGTCACCCACGGCGGCTTCGACCGGCGGACCGGCCACCACACGTCCGGCGTCATCGTCCGTATCCGCCTCACCCTGCCCCTCCGACCTCCCGGACCGCGCACCGCGAAACCGGCTCTCCCGGTCGGCGGCCGTCCCGGGGAAGCCGGGGGCGAGGGAGGCCGTCCGGGCTCACAACCAGGGCCGATTTCCGCCAGCGCGCCGGAGTCGTACGGCCGAGCATGGATCCATGAGCACTCTCCGTACGTTCGCCATCGAGGCCGGGGTCGCCGCCGAGTTGCGCGTCCGCGACGACGCCGGGCGTCCGCCCCGCATGATCACCGACACCGAGGGGGGCTCCCCGCTGCGATGCTGCCTGCGCCGCAGCCTCCCGGGCGAGCGCCTCGCCCTGCTCTCGTACGCGCCGCTGCGCCGGTGGGGGGCGCGGACCGGTGGCGACCCCGGCCCGTACGAGGAGGTGGGCCCGGTGTTCGTGCACGCCGAACCGTGCGCGGGGCCCGGCGGGACGGGCTTCCCCGTCGACATGTGCGGGGAGCGGCGGGTCTTCCGCGCCTACGACGCCGACGGCAACATCCTCGGCGGACGGCTGGTGGACGAGTACGCGAGCCGCGACGCCGCCACGGCGGAGACCATCCTGGCCGAGCAGTTCGCGGACCCCGGCGTGGCGCTGGTGCACGTGCGGGCGGTGGAGTTCGGCTGCTTCCTGTTCGAGGTGCACCGCGCCTGACCTCCCGCGTTACGCCTCACCGGCGGGATCCGCGATGCGGTTATCCCACCCCGGGTGTCGTCGTGATGACCGGCGGGCTCCCCGGCTTGCGGCGCGGCCTCCCGATGGTCACGGTGACGGTGTCGGTGAACGGGCCGGCGTTCTCGTCCCAGACCCGCTCCGGGAGGTCCTCGATGCTCAGGAAGCCGGGACCTGCGCGCGGCAGGGCTTCCAGGAGCGCGAACTCCTTGACCGACAGATCGAGCCGCCGCCGTCCTCGCGCCCGGTGCCGCCTCAGCAGGGCCAGGTGGAGGCTCTCACTATGTAGGAGGTGTCCTCCGACGAGGTGTCCTCCGGCTCCGAGCCGAACGAGACCTCGAAGTTGATCTCCGCGCCCTCGGACTCCTTGGCCACGCACCTCACCTCGCCGGTGGGACCCTCGCCGGGAGAAAGCTTCCAGCCGTTGCGCAGGGCGAGGTCCCGGTAGAAGGAGTCGATGTCCTCGCGCGAGCCGTTCTGCCGCGAAAAGTGGTAGAAGCGGCTGATGGTGGCATGGTGGTCGTCGGTGTCGGTGCAATCGCGGTCGCGCTCTTCATCCGGGACGGCACCGGCCGGGGCGGCCTCCAGGAGGTCGGACGGTGTCAGGGCGGCTTCGATGCTCTCGTAATTCTCGCCGCACACCCTCCGGTGTTCCCAGACATCGGAGATCAGGGGGACCGCGGCGAGACCGGCGAACACCATGAAGATCGCGACCACCAACAGCACCCAGCCGAGCACCCTTTTCAGGATCGACACCATAACGACCAAGGATGCACCTTTTCCTGCTGAACGGACGCTCTTTCACGCTCGTCACGTGACCACTCGATCCGGCGAACGCCTCCGGCCACGACATCAGCGCCCAAAGCGCCCGTTCAGCCTCACCCGAAGAGTCCTGCCCCGGACGGCTTCGGCCGTGCCGCCCGGGTCGCTCCGGATCACCCCGAACCGACCCGGACCTACGCGAATCAGCGCGAACTTACGTGGACCTGTTAACCGCGGGTCCGGCCGGTCCGGTACGACGAGTCGGTGTCGGCCCGGTGCGGCTGAAGGTCCGTGTCAATCGGCAGGTTGTTGTCGCGACCACGCTGCCAGGCGAGCAGCGCGACCGCGGCAACGACCTGCACCGCCACGATGGACGCCATCGTCACGGGCGAGCTGACGCTCAGCAGCGCCATCGTCGCGTTGACGCCGAAGTGGACCGCGATCGACGCCGCGACCCCGGCACGCTCGTAGGCGAAACCGGTCAGCAGCGCCATCGGGACGACACTGATCGTGAACAGCAGCCCGCTCCAGCTGAACAGCCCGAATCCGGCCTGGACGGTCCCGGGGACGAAGAACAGCGGCAGATGCCACACCGCCCAGACGGCACCCAGCAGCAGACCGGTCCGAAAACGGCCCAGCGACGCGCGCAGGCGCGGGTACGCCGTGCCACGCCAGCCGGGCTCCTCGGACAACGGCCCGGCGATCAGCATGCTGATGAGGAACGGTACGGGCCCGCCGACGGTCGCGATCAGGTTCTGCCCGGCCGTCAGGCTCACCGCGGGACCACCCAGGAGGTACGCGAGCAGCGCGGCTCCCACCACGGTCGCCGAGGCCAGCACCAGGAGGGGCGGCACCCAGAACAGCCGCGTGCTCAGCTGAAACCTCACCGTGTGGGCGGGGACGGGCTGACGGCGGCGGGCACGGCGCGCCCGGATCACGATCGCGCCGATCATCGGGCCGAAGCCGGCGAGCAGGTGGGGAACGACGGTGGGGAAACTCATCGCCGATCCGCCGAGGATGATCGCGGTGAGCCAGAAAGCCCAGCTCGTCGCGAACGTGACGACCCAGAAAAGGGCGAGGCCGTCGTGCCGGCGTACGGGGGGTGCGATGGTCATGCTTTTTCCCTTTCACGGGTCTCGCGGGGAGGAAGTTCTGATTCCTGCCGCGAGGGAGGAGGAGTGGAAACCGCGATCGAGCGTTCTCGGCGGCTGTCGCGGAACGATGCGGCCGGCAGCGGGCTCAGGAGCGACGAGAACGCGTGCGCCGAGAACGCGTGCGCCGACCGGACGTGACGCCCAGCCGACGCCTGACCGGACGTGAAGCCCGGACCGGCTGAAATGGTCGGATTGGTGGGGCTAGGGATTTTTGACCAGGGAATTCCCCGTCCCACCGGGAGATTCGCGCCGCGAAGCAGCCGGACTCTCCCGGTTCTCCCGGCTCTCAAGCCCCTCGCGGTTCTCGCGGTCCTCGCGGCCCTGGGACGTTTCCCCGAGCCGGAGGGCGAGCCAGCCGGCCACCAGCGCGAGCAGGTCGGCGTCGACCGGCCGGCGCAGCAGCCGGGGGTAGGAGAGCATCGACGGACGGCCGGGGTCACGGCGCAGCGGGTGGGTGAGGTCGGGGATCCGGTGGATCTCGACCTCGCCGAGCACCAGCCTGCGGATCTCGTCCAGGTCCGCCGGGTCGACCTGGACGTCCTTGCCGCCGGTGATCGCCAGGACGGGGACCCGGATGTTCGCCAGGTCCGGGCGCGGGTCGTGGTCGAGCATCTCCCGCATCCACCGGGCGTTCACCCGGATCCCGGTGACGCGCGCCACGTCCGCGCGGGTCGTCCTGACCCGGGCCAGGTGCCGGGTGAACAGGGCGCGCAGGACCGGCAGCAGCGGCCGCACCGGCGCGGGGAGACCGCGGGCGATCATCCCGGCCTGCCTGCGCAGGGCGTCCTCACCGAGGCGGGCGAACCCGGCCAGCAGCACCACCGCGCCGACCCCCGGGTGCGCGCCGAGGGACATGGCGTGAACGGCGCCCTCGCTGTGCCCGACCACGCCGACGGCGTCCGCCCGGATGCCGGGCCGCCCGGCCAGGGCGCGCAGCGCGGCGGCGGCGTCGTGCCGGTTGTCGGCGAATCCGGTCGCGTGCCAGTCGCCGGAGGTGGCGCCGACGCCGCGCCGGTCGTAACGCAGTGTGGCGATCCCTTCCTTCGCGAGCGCGGCGGCCAGCGGCGGTCCGAGCTCCATGCGGAGCCGGCCGGTGTTGGCGTCGCGGTCCAGCGGCCCGGATCCGTGCAGCAGCAGGACGGCCGGGTGCGGGCCGGGGCCCGCGGGCAGGGTCAGCGTGCCGGCCAGGGACAGTCCGTCGTCCGCGGTAACCGTCATGTCGACGTCGCGCATGTCCCGCCTTTCATCGTTCTCAACTTTGAGAACATTATCTCATATGAGAACATGGGTCCATGTCAACCGCGGATCTTCTCCTGCACCCCGTCCGGATGCGCATCCTGCAAACGCTGTTCGACACCGACCCGATGACCACCGGGCAGCTGCGCGACCGCCTCCCCGACATCGCACCGGCGACGATGTACCGGCACATCGCCGTGCTGACCGACGCGGGCGTGCTGGAGGTGGTGGACGAGCGACGGGTACGCGGCACGGTGGAGCGCAGCTATCGAGTGCGCCCGGAGCAGGCGGAGGTCGGCCCCGCCGCGCGGGCGGCGATGACGCGGGAGGACCACCAGCGGGCGTTCACCACGTTCGCGGTGTCGTTGATGGCGGATTTCAGCCGCTACCTCGCCCGCGAGGACGCCGATCCCGTCTCGGACGGCGTGGTCTACCGGCAGGCGGCGGTGTGTCTGACCGAAGACGAGTTCGCCACGATGGTCGAGGAGATCGAGCGCGCGGTCCTCTCCCGGGTCAGCCACCCCGAGGGCGACGGCCGCACCCGCCGCATCGTCAGCCTCGTCGTCGTACCGGACAAACCCAGAACGGACCCGGGACCAGAAACCGGAACGAAACCGAAATAGGACACCGCCCCCGAACGAGCGACCGGCCAAGCCGGTTGAGACGGGGTGTTTCGACCGGTGAAGCGGAGATCCGACCTCACACCCGCCCGCGAACGGGCGCCGGTCACGACGCGGAGGTCTCCTCACCCAGCTCAAGCGGTTGCCGGGGATCGATGCCGCGGACTCTCGTACGGCGGCCCGCCCGGTCCTGGATCATCCCTGGGTCATCCCGGGGTCATCCCGGGGTCATCCCGGGGTCATCCCTGGGTCATCCCTGGTCATCGCGCTCCAGCGTGCCGCCGCTTCGCGACGGGGACCGCGCTCCAGCGCACGATGCCGCACCCGACGCGGATGGACGGGCGACCGCGGGTCAGATCTGCCTGGTGGAGCCGCGGACGACCAGTGAGGTGGGCAGGATCCGCGGGAGAGGGGTGACGCCTCCGTTGATCATCGTGATGACCGCCGCTGCCGCCGCCGTACCGAAGCCCGCCTTGTCCTGGGCCAGTGTCGTCAGGCCCGGCGGCACCAGCGCGGCCAGCTCGATGTCGTCGAACCCGACCAGCGCGATGTCCTCGGGCACCTTCAGCCCCGCCTCGGTCACCGCGCGCAGCGCGCCGATCGCCATCTCGTCGCCCGCGGCGAACACCGCGTCGGGCGGCTCCTCCAGCGCCAGCAGGGCACGCATCGCGGCGTGACCGCTCGACAGGTAGAAGTCGCCCTCGACGACCAGCTCCGGCCGGTGCGCCAGGCCGAGCGCGGCCAGCTCGTCCAGGTAGCCGCGCAGCCGTTCCGCGCCCGGCCTGGTGCGGGACGGGCCGGTGATGGTGGCGATGGCCCGGCGCCCGGTCGCGTGCAGGTGGCGGACCGCCTCGCGCGCCCCGCCCACGTTGTCGGAGGTCACGTAGGTGGTCCACGGCCCCTGGACGGGCCGGTCGAGGGAGACGCACGGCACCTCGGACGCCGCCAGCGGCTGGAGCGAGGGGTCGGCCCTGCCGTTGTCTATGAAGACCACGCCGTCGAGGTTGTGCCTGCGCACGGCGCGGAGAAAGCTGTCGGGTGTGCCGTCCTCGCTGGTGGCGAGCATGAGCAGGTGATAGCCGCGCTCGCTCAGCGCGGTCTTCAGCCCGATGAGGATCTCCTGGAAGAACGGGTGCCGCCAGCCGGGGCGGCGGTGGTCGGTGTCCCAGATCAGGCCGACCATGTGGGACCTCTTGGTGGCCAGGGTGCGGGCCGACTCGTTGGGCAGGTATCCGATGCGTGCCGCGGTGCTGAGAACGAGCTCGCGGGTCTGGGCGTTCACCACCTCGGGGTTGTTGAACACGCGGGAGACAGTCGCCGACGACACCCCGCAAAGGCGCGCCAGCTCTCGAATCGTTGCCACGGGCGTACGGTATCGCATCTCGCTGAAACCGGTTTCATGTAACCGGTTGCATGGAAATTATGTGAGGGTTGGCGCCGTGTCAACCCATCACCATGCATTTCCGGCACGTGACGTTTCTGTGACTTGACGAAAGGCGGGGGCGTTATGTGGAATATCCCCCTGACAGGCCGATGCCGCACCGTTGCCGCGGGGCTCGGCCTTCTCGTCGCATCTCGCAGTCACCCTTTCTCTCCCTTCGAAGGAGTCCCAGGTGTCTGCTGGACGAATCCGTCTCGCCGCCGGAGTGCTGGCCGCCGGCATGCTCACCGCCGGCTGCGGCGGCGGCTCCCCCTCCACCGGCTCCACCCCGACCGACGGCAAGATCACCCTCACCCTCAACCTGTTCGGGAACATGGGCTTCAAGGAGCTCTACGCCAAGTACGAGGCCGCCCACCCCAACATCAAGATCGTCGAGAGGACGTCGGCGTACAACGACCACCACCGCAACCTCGCGGCGCACCTGGCCACCCGCAGCGGCACCGCCGACGTCGAGGCGATCGACACCGGCTTCGTCGCCCAGTTCAGGAACCAGCCCCAGCACTTCGCCGACCTGCGGCAGCACGGCGCCGACCAGCTCAAGGACCGCTGGCTGCCGTGGAAGTGGGAGGCGTCGCTGGCCAAGTCGGGGGCCCAGATCGGCTACGGCACCGACGTCGGCGGCCTGGCCATGTGCTACCGCCGCGACCTGTTCGAGAAGGCCGGGCTGCCCACCGGCCGCGACGAGGTCTCCAAGCTCTGGCCCGACTGGACGTCCTACTTCGAGACCGGCAAGCGCTACACCGCCAAGAAGCCCGAAGGCGCCGCGTTCTTCGACGGCGGCCCCCAGGTGTTCAACGCGATGGTCGGCCAGGCCGAGACCGGCTACTACGACGCCCAGGACAACGTCGTGGTCGCCACCAACCCGGCCATCCGCGCCGCCTATGACGAGGTGCTCAAGGCCGTGGCCGACGGCCAGTCGGCCAAGCTCGTCGGCAGCTCGCCCGCCTGGAACACCGGCTTCGCCAAGAGTCAGTTCGCCACCATCGCCTGCCCGGCCTGGATGCTCGCCAAGATCCAGGACCAGGGCAAGGACTTCGCCGGGCAGTGGGACGTGGCCGCCATCCCCGGCGGCGGCGGCAACTGGGGCGGTTCCTACCTGACAGTCCCCGCCCAGAGCAAGCACCTGAAGGAGGCCGTGGAGCTGATCACCTGGCTGACGGCGCCCGAACAGCAGATCGAGGTGTTCGCCAAGCACGGCATCCTGCCCTCCACCGTCGCCACCTACGACAAGCCCGAGGTGACCGGGCTCAAGCACGAGTTCTTCAACGACGCGCCGATCGGGCAGATCTTCACCACCGCCGCCCGCAACCTCAAGCCGCAGCACCAGGGCCCGAGGGCCGGTGACATCCAGACCGCCATCCGCGACTCGATCAACCGCGTGGAGGAGGGCAAGCAGGACGGCGCCGAGGCGTGGACGCAGATGCTTGAGGACGTCGAGCGCATCAGCAGGTGACGCGCGCCGATCCGTGAGAGCCGGGCGACGGCGGGCGGTCAGGGCCCGCCGTCGCCACCCCTTCCCCTGAGAAGCCGGCTTCTCCGAGAAATCGGCTTCTCCGAGGAGTCGGCTTTTCGAGAAACCGACTTCTCTGAGGAACCGACTTTTCGAGGAACCGACGCGCCCTCCGCGAGTCCTCCAAAAATCGACCGCGACCTCCGAATCCCCAAGGAACCGACCGTGACCTCCGCGAATCCCCCAAGGAACGGACCGTGACCTCCGTCAGATCAGGGCCCCGGCGCCGCTGGGCCTACCAGCTCGACGTCAAGGGCTCGCCGTACCTCTACATCGCCCCGTTCTTCCTGCTGTTCGGCGTGGTCGGCATGTTCCCGCTGCTGTACACCGCCTACGTCTCCCTCACCGACTGGAACCTGCTGGACCCGGCCCGCGAGTGGGTGGGGCTGGCCAACTACGCCGAGCTGCTGGCCGACGACTACTTCTGGAACGCGCTGTTCAACACCGTCAGCATCTGGCTGCTGTCCACCGTGCCGCAGCTGCTGGCCGCGCTGTTCGTCGCGCACATGCTCAACCGCAGGCTGCGCGCCCGCACGCTGTTCCGGATGGGCGTGCTGCTGCCCAACGTGACCTCGATCGTCGCGGTCACGATCATCTTCGCGCAGCTCTTCGGCCGTGACTTCGGCATGGTCAACTGGGCTCTCGGCCTGGTGGGCCTGGACCCGATCGACTGGCAGGCCGGAACGCTCTCCTCGCACGTCGCGATCTCGATGATCGTCATCTGGCGGTGGACCGGCTACAACGCCCTCATCTACCTGGCCGCCATGCAGACCATCCCCGAGGACCTGTACGAGGCGGCCCGGCTGGACGGCGCGAGCCAGTTCACCCAGTTCCGGAAGATCACCGTGCCGATGCTCCGTCCCACGATCATCTTCACCGCCGTCGTGTCCACCATCGGCGGCTTCCAGATCATCGCCGAGCCGCTGCTCTTCCAGGCCGGCACCGGCAACCCGACCGGCGGCTCGGACCGCCAGTTCCAGACCGTCGGCCTCTACCTCTACGAGCAGGGCTTCAGCATGTACGAGTTCGGCTACGCCTCGGCGATCGCCTGGACGCTCTGCATGATCATCGTGGTCATGGCGCTCGTCAACTTCGCCATCACGCGCAGGATCAGGAGCAGCTGACATGGCAACCCTCACCGCCGTCCGGCGCGGCCTGAACCCCCGGGCCGTCCGGCGCGGCCTGAATCCCCTGGGGGCGGGGTTCTGGACCTACGCCGCGCTCGTCGCCGTGCTGCTCGGCTCGCTGTTCCCCATCTACTGGTCGCTGATCGTGGCCTCCCACGACAACGACGCCATCGCCAGCGTCCCGCCGGTCCTCACCCCCGGCGGCCACCTGTTCGAGAACATCGCCCGGGTCTTCGACACCACCGCGTTCGGCCAGGCGATGCTCAACTCCTTCCTCGTGTCCGGCTCGGTCACCGTCTCGGTCGTGCTGTTCTCCACGCTGGCCGGCTTCGCCTTCGCCAAGCTGCGCTTCCGCGGGCGCAACGTGCTGCTCGTCATGGCCATCGCCACCACCACCGTGCCGCAGCAGCTCGGCATCATCCCGCTGTACATCCTCATGGCCGAGCTCGGCTGGACCGGCAGGCTCGAAGCGGTGATCGTGCCCGGCCTGGTCACCGCGTTCGGCGTGTTCCTCATGACCCAGTACCTCTCCAGCGCCATCCCCGACGAGCTGCTGGAGGCCGGTCGCATCGACGGGTGCAGCACGTTGCGGCTGTTCTGGCACGTCGTGCTGCCCGCCGCCCGGCCGGCCGCCGCCGTGCTCGGCCTGTTCACCTTCATGCAGGCCTGGAACGACTTCTTCTGGCCGCTGGTCGTCCTCACGCCGGAGAACCCGACCGTCCAGGTCGCGCTCTCCAGCCTGGCCAGCGGCTACACCACCGACTACGCGCTCGTGCTCACCGGCACCGTGCTCGCGATCGTGCCGATCGTGGCGGTCTTCGCCGCGCTGGGCCGTCAGATCATTGGGGGAATCATGTCAGGAGCGATCAAGGGATGACCCAGGAACGTACCGCCTTTCCCGCCGGGTTCGTGTGGGGGACGGCCACCGCCGCGTACCAGATCGAGGGCGCCGTGGACGCCGACGGGCGCGGGCCCTCGATCTGGGACACGTTCTGCCGCGTCCCCGGCGCGGTGGCCAGGGGCGAGAGCGGCGAGCACGCCTGCGACCACTACCACCGCTGGCGGGAGGACGTGGAGCTGATGGACCGGCTCGGCACCGGCGCGTACCGCTTCTCGCTGGCCTGGCCCAGGATCGTCCCCGAGGGCGACGGCCGGGTGAACCGGCGCGGCCTCGACTTCTACCGGCGGCTCGCCGACACCTTGCGCGGGCGCGGCATCGAGCCGTACGTCACCCTCTACCACTGGGACCTGCCCCAGGCGCTGGAGGACCGCGGCGGCTGGCGCGACCGCGACACCGCCGAGCGCTTCGCCGACTACGCCGAGGTCGCGCACGAGGCGCTGGGCGACACGGTGTCACACTGGATCACGCTGAACGAGCCGTACTGCTCGTCCATCGTCGGCTACGCCGAGGGCCGCCACGCGCCCGGCGCGCGCGAGGGTCACGGCGCGCTCGCCGCAGCCCACCACCTGCTGCTGGGCCACGGCCTCGCGACGGCCAGGCTGCGGGCGCGGGCTCGGGCGGGGCAGCAGGTCGGCATCACGCTCAACATGTCGCCCACGGTGCCCGCGACCGGCTCGGCGGCCGACGCCGACGCGGCACGCAAGATGGACCTGCTGGTCAACCGGCAGTTCACCGACCCGCTGCTGCTCGGCGCCTACGCGTCCGACACGGTGGAGACCTTCGGCGCCATCAGCGACTTCTCCTTCCGCCGCGAGGGCGACCTGGAGGTCATCGGCGCTCCGCTGGACTTCCTGGGCGTCAACTACTACTACCGCATCCACGCCGCCGCGGCCCCGTACGAGCAGGCGGACCCCGCGCTGCGCTCCGCCTTCGACCTCGGCGTGCGCAGCGTCACCCCGGACGGCGCGGCGACCAGCGGGCTGGGCTGGCCGATGGAACCGCAGGGGCTCCACCAGACCCTCCTCGGCCTGACCCGGCGCTACCCCGCGCTGCCGCCGATCCTCATCACCGAGAACGGCTACGGCGACGACGGGACCCTCGACGACACCGGCCGCGTCGGCTTCCTGCGCGACCACCTGGCCGCCGTCCGCGCCGCGATGACCGACGGCGTGGACGTACGCGGCTACTTCTGCTGGTCGCTGCTGGACAACTTCGAGTGGGCCCGCGGGTACGCCGCCCGGTTCGGGCTCGTCCACGTCGACTACGAGACCCAGGCCCGCACCGAGAAGGCGAGCTTCCACTGGCTGCGCGAGTTCATCGGGATACAGGGGTGAGGATCCTGGCACCTCGTTGACACGGGCACCGGCCCATGGGACCGCGTCCCGTGGTCTCACCCGGTGCGCCGTACGAGCCACATGCCGCAGCCGCGGCTCATGGCGCGCGCGGACAGCGTGAGATGTTCGGCCAATCGGGAAACTGGTTGGCAGCGGCCGCGTTCTGCGTCAGTGTGGTGACGCCTCAAATTCCACGGTAGGGGCCGCCAATGCGTACTGGTCTGGGCAGACCGTTCCGGTTGACGCTGGCCTCGGCGGCTGGGACGGTGTCCACGCTGGTCTTACTTCCTATCGCGATCAACGTCGCGACCGGAGGGACGGCACCGTCCTTCCTCACCCCGTACGGCCATTTGATCTGGCCGGCGATCATAGTGCTGTGGCTTGTGACCGCCGCGTTGGGCACGTGGGATCGGCTCAAGAGGCATCTGCGTTTCATCGATCCCCCGAACAATCGGGCGAACGCGCTGGCCCAGGTCGAGCGCGACGTGCGACAAAGACTCGAACAGAGTCTCGGTGGATGTCCGATGATCGAGTTGGGCCTGGACGAGGAGTCTGACGCGGTCCGGGGGTCCGACATCATCGTCCCCCCGGTAGCCGAGTCCCAACGGCCCGGCGACCACAATCCCGGCATTTTACCCTTGTTCGATTCCATGCAGCAGTCGCTGCTCGTGCTCGGAGCACCGGGTGCCGGAAAGACGACCCTCCTGCTGAGCCTGGCCACGGAGTTGCTCGCGCGGGCCAAGGCGATGCCTGATTCTCCAATACCGATGGTGGTCAATCTGGCCGGGTGGTCGGCTCGTCCCACGCGCGGGAGACGCCGCGCCCGTGCTTTCGAGGACCGCGACAACTGGCCGAAGTCGTTCGAGTTCATGGTTTGGCTCTCTGAGGAACTGCTGCAGCGATACTCCATCCCCGTCCGAGTCGGGATCGAGTGGATCGTCAATGGCCGGATAACGCTGCTGCTGGACGGCTTGGACGAAGTGCCGGCGGAGAAGCGGGAATACTGCGTTGCCGCCATCAACGAACTGCATCGATCCGCTGTTCCTTCCCTTGCGGTCAGCAGCCGCATCGGAGGGTATGAGCGTCTGGCCAGGCAGGACCGGTCGACGCTTGGACTCTTTGGCGCCATCCGGCTGCGGCCGTTGACCCGGGAGCAGATTCTAAGCCGCGTCCGGGCAAGTGGTACCGAGTCGTCAAACCTTGAGGAGTGGCTTTATTCGGAATCAGAGACCCTGGAACTGCTGGACTCGCCGCTGATGCTGAATCTCCTGCTGACCACGTACTCCGACGCCCATGTCCCGGAAAAATCGCCGATCGCAAGGCGCGGCCAGGGGCACTATTTAGATCAAATCGACGCCAATCCCCGTGCCTATTTGGAACGCTGGCTCTACGACGCCTATGTGCGGCAGATGCTGGTGCGGCGAGATATCGTGCGGTTGTCGTATCCCGCTGAATGGTCGCTGTCCGTTCTGAAGTTTCTGGCGACAACCGCACAAGGCTACTACTTCGGACACAAAAGAGGAGGGTACGGGATTCAGCGCGGCCCCGACACCGGCGTGGTGGTGCCCGTCCGCCCCGGCGGCGTCTGGTCGCCACGTCCCACACCCCCCGCTGCCACGTGGATCCTTCGGCAACGAGTCCTGCCCGCCTCATGCGCGGGCGTCTACGGCGTCCTCGTGCAAACCGCGACGACGAGGTTCGGCGTGGTCAGCGGAATTCTCGTGGCGCTGTGCTGGGCGGTCGCGGGAACGCTTGTCGTCGACACCCTCAAATACGATGCCCCCGATCCCGTCAGGACGCGCCTGCGTGGAATCCCGTACGCGCTACCGGCTTTTCTCGTCGGGCTCGCACTCGGAACCGTGGCGACGCTCCTCGCCGATCCGTTGGCGAAAGCACTGCACGGCATGTCTCACTGGACCACCGGCACGCTGATCGTGGCCGCCTCAGCGATCGTCCTGGCAATGGGGACGGAGCGTGAACTGGCTTTTGGATGGGGATTGGCTGTTTTCGGTGCGGTGCTGGCAGCTGTCGCGCTCATCGTCACAGGCGGAAGCGGGCCAATGATTGAGGGGTTCTCCTTGGGCGCCACCTGCGGCGTGGCGCTCGGTCTGCTGTTGAACATCGCGGGCACGGTCACCCCGGTCCCCTACTCCGATCGTGGTCACCCATCTGCTCTTTCTGCCCTCGTCGGCATGACCCTAATTGGCCTGTCAGGCATTGGTTTGGCCGTCGCCCGCGGTGCTCACATTCCCGGACCGATGCTGGGTCCAGCGATCGGAGCCTCCCTGGGGCTCCTGTTCGCATTCGCGCTCGCGATCATGCTGGTACGACGTGTTACCGGCACATTCGCGCTCCTGCTGGAGTCGGCCGTTTTGGCGGCCACGGCCGAGTTACCGATTCGCCGTAGACGGTTCCTCGACTTCGCCGCCGATAACGGCCTGTTGGTCGAGGTCAACGGAGAATACCGGTTCAAGCACCTGCTCATGCGGGACTACCTCGCGGACTGCGATCCGGCCCGGCTGGCCAATTCGTTCGACGACGAGCCCGACAGCCGCTCGTGAGCCGTGCCCCGTGATCAACGAACTGACGCTCGCAGGACGGCCGCCGCGCCGACGGGCTGACCAGCGCCGAGAAGGACGAGCCGGCCCGGCTGCGTCGCGAGGTCAAACCGCTGCGCGAGGAAAAGGAGATCTTGCGTCCTCTCCCGCGGGATCGTCGGCCGGGCGATGGCCGAGCACCTGCGCACCGAACAGGCAAGAGGCGGCCTTCCCCGTTCGTGAGTCCCCGTAAGTCCCCGTAAGTTCCCGTAAGTTCCCCTTGTTCCCCGGCCGCACTGGCACACGAGTGGCACGTCACCCACGACTCTTGATCGCTGCCTCGATGCGTGGCCCGATTCCGACGGTCGCGAAGATGAGCGCTCCAAGGAGGGCGTTGGTGGTGAGCTCTTTTCCGATGATGAAGCCGAGGACGGGAACCGCTGCACTCAGGGCAAGAACTCCGTTCCCTCACCCGTCCACTGGTTGGGTGCCGTCAGTCGCCTTTCCCTGAAGTGCGACAGGATCTTCCTGTTCACTCATGGGCAGAGCGTCCCATTGACGTGTGAGGCCAACAATTGGGAAGAGCATGCGTACGTACGCCGCATCTTTCCATCTCCCTCGTCCCACCCCGGAGGGGCAACACCTCGGGCACGGAAGGTCAAGGTCGTCTTCGCGGGTACGTCGGCCAGTAGCCGCTCCTCGGTCATCGGATGCCAACGGTCACAGACGGCTCGATCCGGAGAAGTGTCGGGCCGGCCAGTCGAAGCGCTCGCCCCTGGGCGGCGATGCGGCCCCACTGCGGCGGACGATGGTCGAGCGTGGCGCGACCGGTGCGGCGGGCGGGCCGACTCCCGCCGCCGTTCGGGACCGGCGCCCACACCGCACGCCCGGCCGGCGGGCGATCGGCGGCGCGCCGTGCCGCCGCCTTGACGGCCTCGCCCATGGAGCACCGGCGAAGGGACCGGGCACGCAACGGGCACAGGAGCGGAAGAAGGCCGAATGAAGATCAAAGCCCAGGTTGGGGCAACCATTCCTGACCTGGGCTTTTGTCCGTCCGAAGAGGAGTGGAGCCTAGGAGATTCGAACCCCTGACATCCTGCTCGCAAAGCAACCCAGGCGGGGGCGGGACCATGGGCTATACCCGCTCCCACCTGGGCTTACGGTCCACAGTGACCCACCGTCGTCCAGCCTCGTCCGTGGTCGTTGCCACCCAGTTGGTCACCCAGGGATCCGGCCTTCGGCAGGCCTCGGATACCGAAGCCGTTGGTGCCCATCGAACGCCGCCGTACCGCCGTCGCATTGAACGGGCATCACGGCCACTCAACACGGGATGACATACACCTCACGTTGCTCGTCCAGGACTACGTACGTCGCGAGGCCCCGCTCGCCGAACGCGTGAGTAAGCATGTTGGCCTTGGGGTTGGCCGGGTTGTACGGCTGACCGCTCCACGGCGCGACTTCCAGCAGGGTGAGCAGTTCGGCGAGCGGACGTAGCGCCTCCGCGGGGATTGCCGCGATCTGTTCTTCGACGAGAGGGTCGAGTGTGATCTGGTACACCTACAGGTCGACCCCACGAGCGCCGAGAACCTCACGCCACGACCTTCCCGGGGAGACCGGTTCACCGGCCAGGACCTGCTCGGCTCTGGCATGCATTCGACGGCGCCCTTCTGGATCCCGTACCGAATCACAGGCGGAGATCCACCAGCGGTGGACGAAGGCGTTCAGTGCACCGAGGTCCAAGCTCACTCGAACCTCATCGAGCACTGCCTTGAGCCCCGCGTCGAACGCTTCGCGGTCCTGCGGCACGACCAGGGCAGCACGGATGGCCCGCAGGCTCTTCTCGGGCATCGGCGAGCCAGGGGGCACGAAGTCCTGCGGCTGTGCGGTCATGCTGGAATCTCCTCTCCCTGCTCATAGAGCCTACAGACTTCCGACGGGATGGCTCGGAGATCCAGCCACGTGAGCACGCGAAAATGAGGCGGTGCGCCACGGTGTGGTACCTGACCGTACAGTCGGGAGCGAGCCTGGCTTCAAGGCGCAGATGGAGCACGACAACAACCGGGCCGCTTGATCTACCAGCATGCCACCCGAAACGTCGAACGGATATTCACCGACGTGCTGAACTCACGCATGTGAACCGAGCCAAAATGGAGCGTCCCAGTGGACGAACGGCCTTTCCCTCATAATCTTGGCCCGCTCAGCTTGTCTTGGGTCGACGGCGGACGGGATGATCAGGCTTCCATCTCAGCCCTCTACGACCCTCAGGTCAGCGTGGAGATCACTCAGAGTCGGAGTACCCCTGGTTGGCACACTGGCCTGATGCCGAAAAAGCGATACATATACATGGACACCTCCGATCTTGGTGGCCCTGAGGACCAGCTCCAGCTGGTGATCGAGGCTCCTACTGGCGTGGTCTATCGGAACCAGTACGGCGGCTACTCCTGCCTGCCTGGCCACGCAGAGGGCTTTCTCATGCCAATCCTGCCCGGCCCGGATGTACTCCCCGAACTTCGCGACATCTTCGAGAACGAGTTAGGTGGGCATGGGACGAATGTTCGTGGCTTTTCCTGGCCTCCTGGAAGCTTGAACCGCGTGCGCAGAGCCGTTGAGGACATCGGGATGCAAGGGCTGACGTACGACCGCGATGACCACTCCTGGCCGGGGCCGTTTGACTGCGCGCTGAGGGTGGATGAGAGCCGGATGGCCGTCCTGGACGAGGCCTGGATTCCAGTGATCACAGCCGATGGGCCGGGGATCCTGACATGGAGCAACTCTGATTGATGGCTGTGCGGTTCTTCGACCTCACACGGCCCGAGCGCGAGCGTGCGAGAACGGTTTCCAGGCCGCACGCGCGGCGTGGGACCTGGCTCGGGGCCGGGTGACGGCGCGGAGTGCCGCCCTTGACCGACGAGCGGCAGCGGGAGGCGGCTCGGAAGCTCGACGGCCTCGCCCGTGGGGCACTGACGGAGGGATCCGGCACGCAACGGGCATGGAAAAGGCCGTCGAATGAAGATCAAAGCCCAGGTTACGGTAATCATGCCTGACCTGGGCTTCTTCGTGTCCATGCGGGTGGTGGAGCCTAGGAGATTCGAACTCCTGACATCCTGCTCGCAAATCGGTCCAATCTCGGGCCGCACGGGCCGTGAGCTGGGCGGAGGGCTGCCCGCGAGTGACCGTGACCGCCCCCTGCCGACCGCCCCCAATGGCCCGGCGGCCGTCCTGCCCCTCAGAACCGGTGCGGCTTTCCGGCTCTCCGTGGTTCCCCGGTGCGGGCCGGGGCGACCGGCACGTACGCGGTACGTGCTCGACCCACTGAAGGTGACCAACACTCACTGGCCTTACAACGACATGGGATGATCTTTTCATGGATCGGACCTAGCGTAGTGAGGACTGTGCATGTCTGCGAAGGCGGTCGCGTTCGTTGCTTTCCTGCTGATCGGTTCGGGGCTTCTCACCGGCATACTTCCCGTCACCGAGCAAGGGGGGCAATGCGGCTCGGCGTTCAAAGGAATCTCGCTGTCCGAGGACGAAACGGACTCCCTCTCGTACGCTGGAGAGTTGAGGCAGATGAACTCCTGCGAGGACATGCGGAACCTGGTGAGGATTCCGGCGATCGTACTGATCGCGGCGGGTGGCGTGACGCTGCTGGCCGCTGTGGGTAAGCGTTGGACGCTTACCATTTCACGCTTTTGACCTTGATCTCGACCATGGGATGCCGGGTCCTGGATGTGGGTGGCTGGATGGCTCTGTTGCGGTACGTATCGCAGTGAGGGACGCCGAACCGCCGCTCTCGGGGCAGACCACTCTCCTCATAGGCAGGATCGATGGTGACGGGAGCCAGAGGTCCGAAATGTGTAAGAATGCCCTTGAAACCACCCGACCTTGCCGATCGGAAGCAGGGCGCATGACAGGACTACTCCCAACCGTGCTGGCGCCGCTCCTCGTCCTGCTCTTGGCGTTGGGGATCGACACCTGGATTTATGCAGATGCCAAGGAGCGGCTGAAGCAGGGCAACCCCGCCGTTTTCTCGTTCGGGTCTTTCAAAATTGACACTCCTCAAGCGTGGTTCCTGGGAGCCCTGCTCTTGTGGGCTGTTTTCTTTCCGCTCTACCTGACCGCCACGGGGCGAAACCCCTTCAGGTAACCGTCGCTGGATCCCGGGCATGCGAGATCGGGATGAACCCGAAAACAATCAAGGCCCAGGTCGGGATCACCCGAGCTTTTCAGCCACGAGCGGGTGACGGGGGCGTACGCCGCCGTTCCTCAGTGGAGGAAGGCTGCATAAAGATCGAAGCCCAGGTTGCGGCAACACGCCTGACCTGGGCTTCTGTCTGTCCGAGAGGGAGTGGAGCCTAGGAGATTCGAACTCCTGACATCCTGCTTGCAAAGCAACCCGGGTAGGGGCGGGACCATGGGCTATACCCGCTCCCACCTGGGCTTACGGTCCACGGCGGTCCACCGTCGTCCGGCCTCGTCCGTGGTCGTTGTCACCCAGTTGGTCACTCAGTAGCTCGCCAGTCAGAGCCGGTAGAGCGCGCCTTCCTCGGCCCTCACTCGGGGCCGCTCAGCTCTCGATACGCCTCGCGTAGCTCTGCGGCCTCCGGCATGCGGCGCGTCTCGATGGCGCCGATCACCTCGCGTGCTCTCCAGTAGTTGGACGGCACCAGCACGCCGCTCGTCATAGTCGTGAGGGCGAGCTGACCCGCCTCGTCGGGCTGGTCAGTGGCGAGAAGCGCCAGAGCAAGGTCAAGGCGCGCGGAGGCCGCCCGGCGCGGACGAACCAACCCGTCCGCGGCCGACTCCAGGCGGGCGAGCACCTGCCGGGCGTACGGTTCGGCGGCCGGGTCTCCCAGCCATGACAACGTGGTCGCCACGTACGCCTCGCTCTTGGAAGGGTCGTAGCGGTAGTGGTGCTCGGGATGCTCGGGCACCGACAGCGGCGAGACCAGCCGGGCGACGCGATTCAGCGCATCACGCGTCTCCGGACCGGACCCAAGTCGTGCCCAGATCCGGCCCTCTTGCGCGGTCGCCTGGATGTAGGCCGAACTGGTGCGCGGTGCGATCGTCTGTGCCCCTTGGGTTAAGGTCAAGGCGCGGCGGTAGTCGCCGGTGGTGACCGCCTGCCACGCCTCGGTTTCCAGACACCATGCGGCGATCTCGGGATGCTCGGCGTGCTTGGCCAGCTGGGCGGTCGTCCGAAGCCACGTTCCGGCGGCCTCGAACTGGCGAAGGTCGATGTGGCAGGTGGAGGCCAGCAGCGACAACCAGCCACCGGCCGTGAGAAGACGTCGGTGCTCGGCGAACGTCTTCTTGGCGTCGACCAGGTGCGAGACGTACGACAGGTGCCGACGTACCCGTTCCAGCAGCTCGGCCGGTGGTGTCGCCTGATAGGCCATCGCGAGGTCGTCGACGGCCAGCTCCAGCCGGTCGAGCGTTTCGGTGCCCACGTCACTGGCGGCGACACGACGGGCCAGCTCCAGCGCCTCAATCTCCTCGGCGAAGTGGGGGGCGCCCGGCGTCGTGCTCTCCGGCTCCTCGCTGAACAGCTCAGCCTCTTCCGTACCGAACACCCGGCAGTAGAGCAACCGGTACGGGTCCTTGGGCTGGTGCTTGCCCGCCTCCCAATCCTTGATCATGCGGATCAGGGAATCCCGCTCGGGCAGGCGGGCACGAGTGTGCGGATCGGCGGCCTCGGCGAGTTGCCTGGCCATGTCTCGCTGCGTCCACAACTCGCCACGCCTCGCGGCGCGCAACCGCAGCGCCCAGGCCGGAACGTTGTTCATCGTACGCACCTCGGGGGACTGGGGTCCTCCTGTCTCCCTCAGTCTCCCCTACTCGCACTGTTGGCGCGGGATACCCGGCGATGTCATGGGAGCACCAGGAAAAACGGGACCCGCAGGCGCGGTAACGCCGTACGGGTTCCTTGATCGCACACTGGAGGTGCGGCCCATGGACAACTGTAGAGCCGTCCCGCCTGCCGTTGACGAGGCGACGGTGGAGAGCCATGACAAGGCGCTGGCGGTGGTTCAGCGGCTTCTCACCGAGCGGGGAATCCGTGCCCACTGTCACCACACGATCAGTCTCGGCCTGTTCGCCAACAGTGCGGCTCCCTGGCCTGACCAGCCTCCGCTTCGGTCGTGGATGGAGCGGCACCCGCCTGAGTTGACCGTGAAAGGTCCGCAAGGCTGGCGCATGGCCACGGTAACCATGGGGCCGCGCTCGGGCAGCTACCTCGTCTCCCTGCGCGACAGCTCCGACCTCCAGGCGGTGCGAAGCGAGCATCCCGAACAGGTGGTCGCCCTGATCGTCGCTGCTCGGGGGACGTGACCGTGCACGGCTGGGTCATCTTGGGCGATGCGGCCACCAAGAGAACCAACGGCCAGGAGGTCATCGTCACGGCCGGTACGTCGGGCGACATCGGGTCGGCCATCAGAGCGTGGGAGGACGCTGAGCGCCACCGGATGCTGTATGAACTGGGCAACCTCGGCCGCCTGGTCGATGCCGCGCTGGCCCGCCTCCAGGGTCACCACCGCACTCCGGGAAGTCACGGAAAACGCACGCCGCAAACCGGCCACATCAAATGATCACCCGTTGGATGCGGCGACAGACCTCCCGTGGTCGCGTTGCCGTACCCGGCTGGCAATGGCCGTGAGCAGGTAGTCGTGTCATCCGGTGGCAACCTGACCCGGAGCGCAGTGCCGCCAGGCGCGAGCACCGGAAGCAGGGCGACAGAGCCCTTGATCATCCCTATGAGACGTTCCTGATGAGCACCAAGTGGAGACGGCCGGCGCAATGCCGAAGGCACCCCGAAGGGGCCGCGAAGCGGTTGGGCCGGCCGTCGGAGCGGCAGGCGGCAGCGCGTACTCGGGGCGGTGGGTGCGTTCGGTGCGGCGGGTGCTCGGTGCGGTGGGCGGCGGGCTTACGCCGCGCCGTCCCGGCTGGCGCGGGCCGGGACCGGCCACCAGGGCCGCACGCCCGGCCCGCTGGCCGTGCCGGGGCGGCGGGGTGTGTCCCGCCGTGCGGCGGCGCGAAGCGCTGGTGCCTTGAACCAGTAAAGAAACTCTGAGCCATAGGTAGAAGTTGCTCTTGAACCAATAGTACGAATGACGATATATATCAAGCATGGCGCTACGCGAGCAGAGCTACCTGATCCTGCTGGCCCTGTCCCAAGGGCCGCTCCACGGTTACGGAGTGATCAAAGCAGTGCGGGAGCTGTCCGAGGAGCGGGTACGCCTCGGCGCGGGCACCCTCTACGGCGCCCTGGATCGACTGGCGGGCGACGGACTGGTGATCGTGGTCGGGGAGGAGGTCGTGTCCGGCCGTCATCGCCGCTACTACGACCTCACCGGCCACGGCCGTCAGGTGCTGGCCGAGGAGACCGCCCGCCTGACGCGCTTGGCCGCCACCGCTCAGCGCCGCCTGCGCCTCCAGCCCGGGATGGGGATGTGATGACCTCCGACGCCGCCTCCGCCTACGAGCGCCGCTGCCGGTTACTGATGCGTGTGGCTTACCCGCCCCGTTTTCGGGAGTTTCGCGGCTCCGAACTCCTGAGCACCCTGATGGACTTGGCCGGGCCGGGACAGAGTAGCCCGACCTTGCGTGACGGCCTGGACGTGCTCCGCGGCGGGCTCATGCTGCGCCTGCGCGAGCGCCCGCCGATAGGGCACTGGCTTCTCTACCGGTGGGTTGGCGTCCAGGTGCCCTGGAAATATCGCTGGTGGGCCAGAGATGACATCCAAGGACGGTTCTTCTTTGAGCGGCATGTAACCTCCACCATGTTCTGGATGAGCTTGGGGTTCATGTCGGTCCAATTGCTTATGTCGAACGTGACCTATCTGACTTTCTTAGGCTTACTGATAGGATATATAATTGCCTATCTTTTTTTACTGCCGACCAAGGGCCAACTCAAACGTAAATGGCTAGCTAGGCACGAGTTTCACCCTGACGGCACCTCCTACGTTCCAATTCCACTGGAAGTCCGCCCTGATGGCAGGGCACATGAGCCTAAACCGGATTGTATATAGAGTGAAAAATTAGGTTAGCATAACGTTCGACGTCTCCCTTCGCACTGAGTTTTCACTTTCCTGCACTAAGCGGCAGAAACGCCAAGCGAGCACACGTTTTCAAATCAACAAGGGCGATGCCGTTGTCGGCGAGTTCTTCGGGGGGAATACCGCGCTGGTGTCGTCGGCGAGTTCGGCGCTGTATCCGATCTCGTAGCGGTTGGCGGGGGCTTTGACCTCGGTGACCTCGATGGGGTGGCCATTGGTGTGGGCCATTGTGCGGCGGATGATGAGGATCGCTTCGGCGTAGTCCATGCCCAGGCGGGCGCGTTCGTCTTCGTAGGCGATGCGGGAGGTGGTCAAGGTCATCCAGCGGATCGGGCCATGCTCGCGGATGAGCGATTGGTAGAAGAAGCCTGGTCGCTTGCGGTACTGGTCGAAGCGCTTGGGAGTGTCCCAGTCGGGGAGCATGTCGGCGTTGGTGTAGGCCGCGCGCACTGTCCTGGACTCACGTGGTGGCGTTCGTCGACGAGCGCAGGGCCTGGGTTCCCGTCACGGAGGCGGGGTGGGAGCACACCGAGTACGCCGTCTACGTGTGGCGGTCGGTCCGGCAGAGCGGCGACACCAAGACCGTCAAGTCTCGCCGGACCCTCAAGCTGCCACAGCGTTGTGTGGAGGCGCTGCGTGATCTCTGGGAACACGAGGGGCTCAGCGACGGAACCACCGATCGCGGCGGAACGGGCAGGCTGGTGTTCTGCACGAAGAACGGGACGGCGCTGAGCGCGGGCAACGTCCGGCGGGACTTCCGGAAAATCCTCAAGGAGGCGGAGCTGGTCGACACGGAGTGGACGCCTCGGGAGATGCGGCACAGCTTCGTCTCGCTGCTCTCGGACTCCGGCGTCCCCATCGAGCACATCTCTCGCCTGGTCGGCCACGCCAACACCGTGGTCACCGAGACGGTCTACCGGCTCCAGATCCGGCCCGTCATGCAGGAGGGTGCGGCGGCGATGGATGATCTCTTCGGAGGCGTTCGGGGGGCTTGGTCACCCGGTTATTCACTCAAGCCCGGTTTTCATGATCACAGACTGAGCATTCCCGCAGGTGGAGCCTAGGAGATTCGAACTCCTGACATCCTGCTTGCAAAGCAGGCGCTCTGCCAACTGAGCTAAGGCCCCGAGATTCAAGCCGGTGGCCTGGGGAGACACCCCCGCGCACGGCCTGCTTCAGTCGTACACGGTAGCAACAGGAACCGCTCCTACGCCACTTGGATCCGCGTGGCGGGGCGGGCTTCGGGAGACGGCGGTAAGGGGCGACCGGCGCGGCACCGAGGACGGGGTGGGCTTCAGTGGACGGCGGCGGCGACGGGGGGTGCGACCGGCGTGACGCCGAGGAGGAGTTCGGGGAGGTCCACGACGGAGTCGAGGAGGTGGGTGGCTCCGCCGTTGAGGAGACGCTCCTTGCTGTGGACGCCGGTCAGGATGCCGGCGACCACCGAGGCGCCCGCGCGGCGGCCGCAGAGCATGTCGTTCTCGGAGTCACCGGCGATCGCGACCTGGCGGACGTCTTCGACGCCGAGGCGCATGACCGCCGTGAGGACCAGGTTGGGCAGGGGGCGGCCACGTCCGGCGTCCTCGGGGCACAGGGCGAGATCGACCTTGTCGGACCAGTCCAGGGCGCTCAGGACGCGGCCGAGCGTGGCGCGGCTGAAACCGGTGATGAGGCAGACCTTGATGTCGGCGCCGCGGAGCTTGTCGAGTGCCTCGACGATCCCGGGCAGGGGGGTCAGGCCCGCGCGTGCGATGGCGCCCTCGTAGGAGCGCTCGAAGGTGAGATTGGCCGCCTGGGCCTGGGCCTCGTTGTCCGGGAAGATGCCCCGGAAGACATCGATCGTGGGACATCCCCGGGACCGGTGCACGTGCACCATGGCGCGAGCGTACGCACCGGTCCCGGGCACGATGCCCTGCGTGGCGATCGCCTCGGCGAACGCCCGCTCGACCATGGCGACATCGCCGATCGTGGTGCCTGCCAGATCCAGGCAGACAAGCCTGATGGGTGTTATTCCATCTTGGGCAAGGACCATGAAAGCACCCGAATCGGTAGCCGCGTCTGTCAGTTCTCGCTGCCGGTGGCCTCGGTCCACAGGTCGAGCTCGGCGCGGTCGGCCTGCACCTTGCGCCAGACCAGCAGCCCCCCGAGGGCGACGAGCGCCAGAACGAGCAACTTCTTCACGGTGTGACCCCACTTCTTGAGAAGTCTCACCTGCCGGGGTGAGACAACGCCCGGTTCGAACGGTTCCCTGCAGCCTAGCAAGGGACCGGGCCATGATCCGGTCTGCACGACAAGCCACCAGGGCCGATCCACACCAACCGGGTGATTTTCAGTATCTTGCCGTACGGCACGCGTTCCGACGATCACAATCCGCCGTGAGTCTTGTCGCGAAACCGTCCTGGTTCTCACGATAACCCCCGTGACGCTTCCGCTTCACCCCACGGGAGGTCCCGGTCCCCGCCCGGCCGGGAACGGTGGTGCCCATCATGGCCACGACCAGGGTGTTCGTCGGCTCCGGCCCGATTACGCGGAGCGCGAATGACACAAACCCGCTCGGTATGGAACCTCGGGCCCGGCGAAGCCGGACAGGCCTTCGGACCGGGCGAAGTCAGGTATTCCCTCGGACGAGCCCGGACGGGCGAAGCCGGGGAGTCCTTCGAGCCCGGCGAGGCCACGGAGACCTTCGGGCTCGGCGTGGCCGGCGAGGCTTCTGGGCTTGGAGGGACCAGGAAAGGTCAGGCGCTCTCGACGAGATCGGCGTAGTCGGGGTGACGGTCGATCCACTCCCGTACGAACCAGCAGAGAGGGACGACCTTCGCGTTCTCCGCGCGGGCCGCGTCCAGTGCGGTGCGGACGAGCGCGGACCCCACCCCCTGTCCCTCGTACTCCGGCTGGACCTTGGTGTGGGGGTAGACGATGACCCCGTCACGCCGGATGAGATCCAGCTTCCCCGCCTGTCTGCCGTCCACCTCCGCCACGAAGGAATCCCCGCCGGGGGAGAGCTTCACGTCCGCCTGCATGGAGGTCCTCCTTCACCATGCCGCCGTACGGTCGTGCGGCGGCTCCTTGGTCAGCCGATCCCGCGCGGCGTTCATTCCCGCGTTCCCGGATCCCGGCCTTCCCGCTTTCCCGCGTTCCTGGATCCTTGAATCCTCGGATCCCCGCGTTGCCGGATCGGATGCCGCCTACCCCCTCCCGTGCCGGGTATCCCCGCCAGGCGGCGAGCCCCGGGCCACGAGGGCGCGAAGGGGGCGGTCGTGGGACGTGTTCGATTGAGCACGATGAGTGACCGAAACTCGCAGGCGGTGGACCGTACCGGTAGCCGTCCGATTGAAGGATGATGAGAGCAGGTGCCCGGCACGACCGGCGCCTCATGGCGATCAGCCGACCCATCTGTACCGACACGACAGATGTTGACTGACCTTCATGCGCACCCAGAAGGTGATCGCGATGACAGGTGACGTCGACCACGGTTCACTGCGCATTCTCTTCACCGGCCGGCCCGCCGGTGTGTGCTGCGAGGGAGACATCGATCTCGGCACGCGGCTCATCCTGACGCGCGCGCTCGCCATGGCGGCGGAACGGACCGGCGGCGATCTGCACGCCGACCTCCGCGGTGTCGACTTCGTCGACGTCGGCGGCCTGAGAGTGCTGGCGGAGACGGCGTTCGGGCTGGCGGGCGGCCGGAGGTTGATCGTCGACGGGCTCCGGCCGCACACGCGGCGGATCGTCGAGCTGTGTGGCTGGACGGAGGTGCTCAGCGTGGGTCCGGGCACCGTAACCACAGTGGGATAACGGCTGATTGCTCCTCAGTTGTACCGTAAGGGTTCTCTAGAGGAATTCGGAGGATCGTACGCTGAGAGCAACCAGATCGGCCCCCTCCACGGCTTCCGGTCCCGGTTACGGTCCCGAGGCGATCGTGATCGGGTCACCGCTCTCCGGTTCCGATCCGGGCGTCACGCCCGGCGGCCACCCCCCGGCCGAGTCTTCCTCCCACCGACTGTCTGCAGAGGTATATCCGTGAGCGCTGCCGTCCGCGTGACCGACGTGTCCGACCCCGCCGTGAAGGAGATGCTTCTTCTGACCTTGGCCGGCGAGCTCGACTACAGCAACGCCGAGCGGTTCCACCACGACCTGCAGGAGGCCATCGGCCAGGGCAGGAACGATCTCGTCATCGACCTGACCGAGCTGACCTTCTGCGACTCCACGGGGATCCAGAGCTTCCTGAACACCCGCCAGACCGTCCAGGACCGCGGCGGCAGCATCGTCCTGGTCAATCTGCACCCCCGCCTCGAAAGGCTCTTCCACCTGACCGGTCTCGCCCAGGCCTTCGGCATCCAGCCCACCGTGGCCGACGCGCTCAAGGTGCTGCGGCCGAGCCAGCCTTCCTGAAGGACCCCGAACCCCGGCCCCTGCCCCCCCGATCGGCCGTCACTTTCCCGGACACGACCGAGCGAACATCTGTTGGCTCGGGCGGTCGTAAGTTGGCAATGAGCGGGCAGGTGTCTAGCATCGTGTAACTCGTCAGCAACGCCCTGATTCTGGAGCAAGTCGGCTCGCCCCCCGGTGACTGCCAGACAAGGCGACCTCAAGGGGGTGTCGTGACCGGCGACCACGGCCAGCACTGGCCGATCGACGAGGATCTCAGTGCTTTGCGAGATCGTCTCGAATATCATGCCGCTCGAGCCGGCATGCGGGGCGAACGGCTGGACGATCTCCTCCTCGTCACGAACGAGGCGGTCATCAACATCCTGGAGCACGGCGGGGGCAAGGGCACACTCGCCATCTGGCAGAACGAGACCTACCTGACCGTCGACGTCACCGACACCCTGGGGCTCCTGACCATCTGGCACGTCCCCAGCGAACGCCCCACGGGCACCGTCCGGGGGTTCGGCCTGTGGCTGATGAACCAGCTGTGCGACGAGTTCACCATCGATCAGGTGGAGGAGGGGTCCCGCGTCCGCCTGCGCATGCGGATCGGCTCTCCGGCGACCCGGAGCGGGGCCAGCGGTTCAGCCGACTCCGCGCGGGACGACCTCGACACCACCGACGCCCCCGATCCCGTACGGAGCGTCGCCGATCCCGTACGGAGCACGGCCGACTCCGTACGGGGCGCCGCCGACTCCGCGCGGGACGACCCCGGCCAGGGCGAGCTCCAGGTCTCCTTCTGAGAGGTCCCGGGAAGTCCCGAAGGGTCTGACGATCCAGCGGTCTCCGATGATCGTCACACGGTGATCTCCAGCGATCTCCAATGATCCCCAGTGATCTCCGGCGATCTCCGGCGATCCACGGTGATCTCCGGCGATCCGGGGCCTCGGCCTTGGTCGAGGACGTCGTGGGCCCTCGGTGAGCGTGGGGCCGGGTACGTGCCCGCCCGGACACCCGGCTTCGCCGCGTCCGCCGCGCTCGTCGTACCCGCCGCGCCCGTCCTGCTCATCGCGCTCGCCGCGATGATCGCGATCGCCGTGCTCGCCTTGCTCATCGCGGTCGTCGCGGTCGTCGCGGTGAAGCGTGCCGCGTTGTCATGTTTCCGTCACCGACCCTCTCTCTCCGTACGCAATCCTTGACCGTCCGCTGACACAAGGGCGATGTATCGGCCGAATGTCCGGGTTAGCCTTATTTAGGCAGGTCAACGCCGTACAGGTGGTGTCACGGGAGGACGTCTGGATGTTCCCCGGAACCGGCCGGGGGCGTCGTCTCGCCCGGGACCCGTGCCCGTCCTTCGGTGTCCGCCGCGTCTCCCGACCCTTTCGGAAGCTCTGGAGCCGTCCATCGGAAGCGGGAGCCGCCCACCGGAACAAGTGCCACGACCGCCGTCCACCTCCGGAATCGACTCCGCCGTCCCGGTTCTCCGTCTCACTCAGCCGTACGAAGGTTCGGAAGGGATGGTCCGTATGAGGGTTGTCGTCGACCTGGCGCGATGCCAGGGGTACGCCCAGTGCGCCTTCCTGGCTCCGGACACGTTCCGGATGCGGGGTGAGGAGGCGCTCGTGTTCCACTCCAGCCCGGACGAGGGGCAACGGGACCAGGTCCTGCGCGCGGCGGCCGCCTGCCCGGTCCAGGCGATTCTCGTCGACCGGCTGGACGCGAACGCGATCCCGCCCGCAGCGACGACCGGAACGGCCACGGCCCCGGCCACGGCCGCGACGGCGGCGACGGTGACCCCGACCGGAACGGCGACAATGTGACCAGCGAGCGGAGCGAGGAGACGTTCAGGCGCGACGGGCGCATCGTCATCGTCGGCGCCTCCCTCGCCGGGCTGCGGGCCGCGGAGGCGCTCCGTGACGAGGGTTTCACCGGCTCGCTCACCCTCGTCGGGGACGAGGCGCGCGAACCCTACGACCGGCCCCCGCTGTCCAAGCAGGTCCTGACCGGCTGGGTGCCCGCGGACGGCACCGCGCTGCCCCGGCGTCGCGAGATCGGCGCGGAATGGATGCTCGGCGTGCCCGCCTCCGCGCTGGACCTCGCGGGCAAGCGGGTGGAGCTCGCGGACGGGCGGGAGATCCCCTTCGACAGGTTGCTGATCGCCACCGGCGTGCGGGCCAGGCTCTGGCCCGACGAGGCCGAGGCCGCCCTGGACGGCGTGTTCGTGGTACGCACGTGCGACGACTCCGGCCGCCTGTGGGAGCGGCTGGCCGCCGGGCCGGGCCGGGTGCTCGTCATCGGGGCCGGTTTCGCCGGTTCCGAGATCGCCTCCGTGTGCCGCGAGCGCGACATACCGGTGACCGTCGCCGAGGTCGCCGAGGCCCCGCTGGTGGGAGCGCTCGGAAGCATGATCGGCTCGATCGCCGCGAACCTCCAGCGTGCCCACGGCGTCGACCTGCGCTGCGGCGTCAAGGTCGCGCGGCTGGAGGGGGACGAGCGGGGACGGGTGCGCCGCGCCCACTTCTCCGACGGCGACACGGTCGACGCGGACGTGGTGGTGGTCGCGCTCGGCGGCGTGCGCAACACCGAGTGGCTGCGGGACTCGGGGCTCGCCGCCGGTGTCTGGGGCGTGGCCTGCGACTCGGGCTGCCGGGCGTTCGACGTCAACGGCCTGGTCACCGACGACGTCTTCGTCGCCGGGGACGTGGCACGCTGCCCGCACCCGGTCTACGAGTACCGGTTCCTGTCGCTGGAACACTGGGCCAACGCGGTGGAACAGGCCCAGGTCGCGGCCCACAACATGGTCAGCTCGCCGACCGACCGCTGGCCGCACCTGTCCATGCCGACGTTCTGGTCGACACAGTTCGGCGTCAACATCAAGTCCGTCGGCGTCCCCGTCCTGTCGGACGAGGTCGTCGTGACGCAGGGCTCGGTGGAGGAGCACCGGTTCGTCGCGACGTACGGCTACCGCGGCCGGGTCACCGCGGCGGTCAGCTTCGACAACGCCAAGTGGCTCGACCACTACCGGCATCTGATCGAGACGGCGGCGCCCTTCCCGCCCGCCTGCCCCACGCCCGACCAGCCCGCGGGCATGAAGCCGGTGCCCGCCCACTTCCCCGACCCGGTGATCATCACTCACGGAGCCACGGTGGTGGTCACCGGCCACGAGCCGAGCGAGCGGCGTGTGGCGTTCGCACGACCGGGCGGTTGACCAGGTTCGGCCGGGCTCGTTCAGGTGCGACCTGGCCCGACAAAACCCGACCGGGCCCGACCGGGCCCGACAAGTTCAACGGGCTCAACGGGCTCGATCAGGTCGACCGGGACGGCGGCACTCCGGACGACCGGAAGCGGCACAGGCCGAACGCGACGCGGGCCGGAAAAGGCACAGAACGGAAGCGGCACATCCAAGGAGAAGAAGCGGCCATGACAGTTACCCAGGCGTCCAGCACTTTCCAGCGGATCCTCGACCACTCCAGCCGGGCCGATCCGTACCCGCTCTACGCCGAGCTGCGCAGGACCCCGGTGGCCCGGCAGGACGACGGCGGCTACATCGTCAGCACCTACCGGGAGATCACCGCGCTGCTGCACAACCCGCACCTCAGTTCAGACGCGCACAACCTCGACCAGCCGGGACCCACCCTCGCCATGCGCGGGGACACACCGGCGTTCATCGGGCTCGACCCGCCGCAGCACGACCGGCTGCGCCGCATGACGATGCGGCACTTCGGCCCCCCGCACTCGCCCACGCTCGTGGACGACCTGCGGCCCGACCTGAACGCCATCGTCACGCGCCTGATCGACGACCTGGTGAGCAAGGACGAGATCGACGTCGTCGACGACTTCGCCTATCCCTTCCCCGTCACCGTGATCTGCCACCTGCTCGGCGTACCCCGCGAGGACGAGCCGCGGTTCCACGGGTGGGTCGAGGCGATCGTCGCCATGCTCGACGTCGATCCCGCGACGGACTCCGAGGATCGCATGAGGGAGGGCGTGCGGGCCCGTGAGAGCCTCAGGGACTACCTCGCGGAGCTCCTGGAGAGCCGCCGCGGCCGTCCCGAGGGTGACGACCTGCTGTCCCGGCTGGCCAACGACGACGGACCCGACGGGCGCATGACGGACGAGGAGATCGTCAGCACCGCCAACCTGCTGCTCATCGCGGGCCACGAGACGACCGTCAACCTGATCGGCAACGGCGTGCTGACGCTGCTGCGCCACCCCGACGTACTGGAGCGCCTGCGCCGCGACCCGGGAATGATCGTCCGGACGGTCGAGGAACTGCTGCGCTACGAGCCGCCGGTGCAGCTCATCCCCTGGCGGGCCGCGTACAGCGACCTCACCGTCGCGGGGACCGTCATCCCGAAGGGGTCGCGGATCACGCTCGTGCTCGCCTCCGGCAACCGCGACCCCGCCTACTTCCGCGACCCCGACCGGTTCGACCCCGACCGGCGGGAGAACCAGCACCTCGGCTTCGGCGCCGGCGTCCACCTGTGCTTCGGCGCCCCCCTGGCCCGGCTGGAGGCGCAGATCGCGCTGAACGAGCTCTTCCGCAACCTGGAGAGCCCCCGGCTCGTCGCCGACCCGCCCCCGTACCGGCAGAGCGCGGTCCTGCGCGGACCGCGCCACCTCCTCGTCAGGCAGGAGTGACGGTACGGACCCGGATCGGGCGGGAGGGCCCGTACGTCACCGGGTCCACATCCCGATCCGTACCGGCACCCCGGGTGAGGCGTGCAGCACGGGCGCGCGGTCCGGGGCGTCGAGCCCGCCCGCCTGGAGCAGGTCCTGCTCCAGGTGGATCAGCCGGGCGTGGCGCAGCGGCCAGTCGGGGTGCTCGATCTGGGCGGTCGCCGTCCTGCCCGCGACCGTGGTGAACAGCCGGTAGCGGGCGGTCAGGAAGTGCGCCAGCTCGTCGCGCTCCGGCTCCGTGAACGGCGGGCCGAGCTCCACGACCGCGTCGCACCGCGCGCCGACGGGCCCCGGCAGGCGTCGGCGGCAGCGGTAGCCGCGCCGCTCGCCGACGGCGCGGACGGCCATGCGGGACCAGAAGTAGGGCAACCCGTATCCGGCCCGCGCGCCGAGCACCGCGAGCAGGCGCCCGGCGTCCAGTGACAGGAACCAGACACCGTCCCGTCCCTGCTCGTCGCGTACGTACGTGCGCACGTTCGTCTCGGGAAAGCGCGACAGCCACGGCAGCGCGGGCACGCCCGGCGCCCGCACGTCCTCCATCAGGAACGTGGTGAGGCCGACCCAGGCCGTGCCGTCGAAGGTGTCGACCGTAAGGCCGGGGGGCAGCAGCCGCTGGATCGCGGCCGGTGGGTACCGCCAGTGCATGAAGGTCATCTCGGACCAGCGGTGGTACATGACCGGGCGGGTCAGGTGGGGGGACGGCGGAGCCTGCATGATCCGCTCCTTCTCGGGTGGCGGGGGCGCCCGGGTGGCGCGTCCGCCACTTATCTTGGCCATGGCACCGGGTGTCGTCCCGCGCGACACCCGCGAGCGGACATCCGTCTTGGTTCTCGACAGAGCCATGATTTCAACAGAACCGCGATTCCGGCGGTATCGGCGTCCCGCCGGAGCCGGAGGAGAGCCGAGGAGGCCAACCCATGATCTTCATCGCCGTCAAGTTCACCATCCGTCCCGAGCGGGTCGAAGAGTGGCTCTCGCTCGTCGAGGACTTCACCCGGGCCACCCGCGACGAGCCGGGCAACGTCTTCTTCGAGTGGTCCAGGAGCGTCGACACGCCCGGCCAGTTCGTCCTGCTGGAGGCGTTCGCCTCGTCCGCAGCGGGTGAGGCGCACGTGGGCTCGGACCACTTCAAGACCGCGATGGCCTGGATGCCCGAGGTGATCGCGAGCACGCCGGAGATCATCAACGTCGAGGTGCCCGGCGAGGGCTGGTCGCGGATGGCGGAACTGACACCCGCCCAGAGCTGACACCGACCCGGAGCCGCCACCGGCCCAGAGCTGACACCGACCCGGGGCCGACATCGGCCCGGGGCCGACACCGACCCGGGGCCGACACCGATCCGGGGCCGACATCGGCCCGGAGCAGGCAACGGCTCGAAGCAGGCACCAGCTCGGAGCCGGAGCCGAGCGGCCCGTCCTTCCATCCGCCCACCCCGCCCACCCCGCCCGCCCGGAAAGGCAGGCTCAACCCGGAAAGCCGGACTCACCCCGGACGGGCCAGGCTCAACCCGGACGGGCCAGGCTCATCCGGGACGAGCAAGACTCATCCCGGAAAGGCCAGGCCCGGCACGGGAAAACGGGCTTCGGCTCGGGAAATCGGGCTTCACCCCCGGTGCCGCGTCTGTCGCGTGCGCCTCGGCCGGGCGCCGGGGGTGCCCGGCCATGAAAACGGTCTAGCTTTCAGAACTCTCCGTAAAACAGTTCTCCCACCGCGCGCGCAGCGACGCGAGGTCGCGGGCGGTCACGGGATGTAATCGTCCCGGGCACAGGAGCCCGTCCGCGGGCCACCACCAGAAGTGGCCGGCGACCGAACACACGGGGGATTCATGCGTACACGGAGGAACGTCACGAGGTACGAGCCGTCGCGGCCGGGCATGATCCGCAGGGCGGGGCTGCGGGTGCTGGCGGTGGGGGTCTTGATGGCCACCCCGCCACTGGCCTTCGCCGGGCCCGCGCTGGCCGGCACCAACGTGGTCGTGACCGGAAGCCTGCTGTCCGTCAACGCGGGAAACCTGTCCGACAACATCAGCGTCGACGTCGACATCGAGGGCTCGCTCCTCGTCAGGAACGCCAACGACACGCTCTCCACCGGAGGGACCTGCCAGAACGTCGACGAAAACACGGTCCGCTGCCCGGCCACCGGGATCACCGGCATCCAGGCCAGCCTCCAGGGCGGCGCCGACACCCTGCGCAACAACACGCCCCTGTCCATGCGCGCCTTCCTGGGGCCCGGCAAGGACGGCTTCTCCGGCGGTTCGGGCCGCGACATCGTCTCCGGCCAGGCCGGCGGCGACACCATGAACGGGAACGACGGCGACGACGTCCTCGAAGGCAACGCGGGCCCCGACTCCGTCGTCGGCGGCGCGGGCAGTGACATCTGCGACGCCGAGGTCCGGGAGTCCTGCGAGAGCTGACGTCCTCACCACCGGGGCCGAGGTCCGGGCCGAGGGCCGACGTCCGGAACGCCGGGCCGAAGGCCGAGGTCTGACGTCCCGAACACCGGGCCGAGGTCTGACGTCCCGAACACCGGGCCGAGGGCCGTCGTCCGGAACACCTGGCCGAGGCCGACGTCCCGAACACGGGGGGCGGACGGCCGCCGCATCCGTACGCCCCTCGAACGCGGAGGGACACCCGCCGCGTCCGGACGCCCATCGGGGGGCGGCTGTCGTCGCGACGCCCGGACGGCGCGGGAGTCGCGACGGCAGACCGCCCCCGAGGAGTCCGGCGGGCTCCCGGCGTGAGGGGTCCGTGTTCCTCGACCGGGATCCGGGACAGATCGAGCACGCGGGAACCGGGACAGAACCAGCACCCGGGATCCGGGGCCGATCGAGGCGCCGACCCGCCTGGGCGCGGATCCGGGCCCGATCGGAAAACAGCCTTCCAGCCGCACCGTGCCCGATCGGAGCAGGATCTTCCAGCCGCACCGTGCCTGATCGGAAGGCGGCCTACCAGCCGTACCGTGCCTGATCGGAAGGCGGCCTACCAGCCGTACCGTGCCGATCAGGAGGCGGCCTTCCAGCCGCATCATGCCCGGAGTTGTCAGCCGTACCGTGCCCGGAGTTTCCGGTAGCTCGCAGGACACAAATCACTCGCGGACCACGCGGTGGATTAACACCCCAGAAACATATAGAACTGGTTTCACCCCCCGAGTGTGAGGAAAGTCACATGAGCGAGAAAGGCTCAGCTGGATCCGATCCAAAAGGCGTTTCACGTCGCGGATTCTTGACTGGAACTGGTTCCATACTAGGGATCACAGCCCTCATGGGCCACACGACCGAGGCCCAAGCCCAAGCCCAAGCGCAGGCCGCCACCGCCACCGCCGCCGCTCCGATCGCCGACGGCGCTCACGCCCAGGCCCTGGTGATCGGCACCGGATACGGCGGCTCCGTCGCCGCCCTGCGTCTCGCCCAGGCCGGCGTCGGCGTGCACATGATCGAGATGGGCATGGCCTGGGACACCCCCGGCCCCGACGGCAAGATCTTCTGCACCACGACCTCGCCGGACCACCGGTCGTACTGGCTGCGTACCAGGACCAAGGCCCCCCTCAACTACTTCCTCGGCCTCCCGATCGACAGGGACATCGCCCGCTACACCGGGATCCTGGACGCCGAGGAGTTCGGTGGCATCACGGTCTACCAGGGCCGTGGCGTCGGCGGCGGGTCGCTGGTCAACGGCGGCATGGCCGTCACTCCCAGGCGCGAGAACTTCGGCGCCGTCCTCCCGTCGGTGAACGCCGACGAGATGTACGACACCTACTACCCGCGCGCCAACGCCGGGCTCGGGGTCACCTCCATCGACCCGGCCTGGTTCGACACCACCGCCTGCTACCAGTACGGCCGGGTCGGCAGGAAGCACGCCCAGCGTTCCAGCCTCCCGTTCGTCTTCGTGCCCAACGTGTACGACTGGAACCACATGAAGCAGGAGGCGGCCGGGACCGCCACCAGATCGGCGCTGGCGGGCGAGATCCTCTACGGCAACAACCACGGCAAGAAGTCGCTGCAGAAGACCTACATCGCCCTGGCCAGGGCCACCGGCAACGTCACCGTCTCACCGCTGCACAGGGTCACCTCGGTCGCCCCGGCGACCGGCGGCCGCTACGCGGTCGTCATCGAGCAGCTCACCACGAGCGGGGACGTCACGGCCACCAAGACCGTGACCGCGGACAGGGTGTTCTTCGCCGCCGGCAGCGTCGGCACCAGCAAGCTGCTGGTCAAGCTGAAGGCCACCGGCGCGCTGCCCGGCCTGAACGGCGAGATCGGCATGAACTGGGGCGACAACGGCAACGTCATGTGCGGCCGCGCCAACCACCTGTGGGACCCGACCGGCAGCCTCCAGTCGACCATCCCCTGCTCCGGCATCGACAACTGGGCCGCCGGCGGCGCGTTCGCCGAGGTCGCGCCGCTGCCCGTCGGGATCGAGACCTTCGCCTCGTTCTACCTGTCGATCACGAAGAACCCCCACCGCGCCCGGTTCTCCTGGAACGCCGCGACGGGCAGGGTCGACCTGAACTGGCAGACCTCCTGGAAGCAGCCGTCCATCGACATGGCCAAGACGATCTTCGACAAGATCAACGCCAAGGAGGGGACGATCTACCGGACCGACCTCTTCGGCGTGTACAAGATCTGGGGCGACCACCTCACCTACCACCCGCTCGGCGGCGCGGTCCTGAACAGGGCCACCGACAACTACGGCCGCCTCACCGCCTACCCCGGCCTGTACGTCATCGACGGCTCGCTGATCCCCGGCAACACCAGTGTCAACCCGTTCGTCACCATCACGGCGCTCGCCGAACGGAACATCGAGAAGATCATCGCCACCGACCTGTGACGACGACCCTGCGAAGCGACCGGCCACGTCATGCCACATCATGTCGCGGCCTCCCGCGACTCACCGGGAGGCCGCGACACGACAGAGACCGTGACCGTCCGGCTCAGGGCGTCGGCCCGGCCACCGGTGTCCACTGCCGGCACACGTCGCCGGAACACGTGCGCAGGGTCGCGAGCCGGCTGGCCAGCGCCTGCCGCGTGGCGGCGTAGCGCGGGTCGTTGTGCACGCTCACGAGCTCGTACGGGTCCTGCTGCAGGTCGTACAACTCTCGTTCGCCGGTCGAGTGCTCGACGTACTTCCACCTCGGGGCGCGCAGACCGGCGTACCACCGGCCGCTCTGCTTGGGACCGGTCTCGATCACGATGCCGCGGGAGAGCGACGCGGTGTCGGCGGCGATCGGCAGCAGTGAGCGGCCGTCGACGGTCACCCCGGCGGTCGCGTCCGCGGCGTCGAGGATCGTCGGCGCGAGGTCGACGTTGGCCGCGATCGTGCTGACGTGCTTGCCCGCCGGCAGGCCGGGTCCCCTGATGATCAGCGGCACCCGGATCGACTCCTCGTAGGGCACCGTCTTGCCGCTCTGGATCCGGTGCTCACCCTGCATCCAGCCGTTGTCCGAGGTGAACACGATGAGCGTGTTGGCCAGCTCGCCGGACGCCTGCAACGCCGCCACGATGTCGGCGACCGCGTCGTCCACGGAGAGGAGCGACTCCAGGCGTCCCTTGAGCCGTACGTTCTCGATCTTGTCCTCGTTCGCGGGGGTGATGCGAGGCCTGTCGCGTACGGCCGCGGGCTTGTCGGAGACGTCCGCCTCGTCGTAGCTGGGAGGCTTGGGCAGCGTCACGTTCTCCAGGTCGCCACGGTGCCGGGGCGCGGGACGGGGATTGCGCTGGGACAGGTTCGAGCCGTTGGCGGCCCCCTCGCCGTGCGGCGCCAGCGGTGCGAAGGACAGGAAGAACGGCTCGGCGGCCGGTGCCTTGCGCCTGATGTAGTCGACGGCCTTACGAGCGTAGACGTCGGTCTGGTACAGCGCGGGATCCTCCACGTTGGCCGCGCCGTAGGTGCGCAGGACGCCGTTCTCGTTGAGCGTGTAACCCCACATGCGGTAGGTGCTCGGGTCCACCGAGCCGTACCACTCGGCCCAGCCGGGCGGGATCTCCGTGGGACGCGCGCGGCCGTAGCCGTTGAGGAACTTGCCGACGTGCGCGGTGGCGTAACCCGCCCGGCGCAGCCAGACCGGCAGGGTCTCCGCCGCGGGCAGCTTCTCGTACCCGCCGTCCGGCAGCTGGTTGCCCAGCACGCCGTGGTTGTGCGCGTACTGGCCGGTGAGGAAGGTGCTGCGCGAGGGGCAGCACAGCGAGTAGGACACCACGCTGTTGTCGAAGGTGGTACCCGGCGTGGCGAGCAGCGACCGCACGTTGGGCAGGTACTGCAGGGCTGACACGTTCATGTCGTCGACCATCACGACGACCACGTTGGGCTTGGCCGCCAATGCGCCGGCCGCCGACGCGCCGGCCTCCAACGCGCCGGCCGCCGGTGCGCCGGCGGCCCCTGTCAGCGCGACGGTACAGGCCAGGGCGAGCAAGGTCGCACTGAGCTGACGTCGACGCGGGCGTGCGAACATACGACTCCCTCGGTGGCAGGACGGCGGGCATCGTGAGCCCGCCGGAACGGGACCGGTCGGTGCGGTTCGAAGGCTCTTGGTACGGCTGGAAGGCTCTCGGTGCGGCCCAAAGGCCCTCGTGCGGCCCGAAGGCCCTCATGCGGCCCGAAGGCCCTCGGTGCGGCCCGAAAGCTCGAAGACTCGAAGGGGAGAGGACGACGTCAAGCGCCGGAATGTCGGCGTGCTCGGCGTGCTCCGCCGGTGGGACGGCGAGCGGCACCGAGTCGCATCAGATCGACGTGCAACCGTCTCGTCAGCACGATCTCGGTCGGCATGCAAGAAGCTTTACATCTACTGTCAAAACGCGCAATACCCACCAAACAGACAGAATTATGGGGTTTCTTCTTCAGTGGGAACCGCAGTGGGAGCGGGACCGGTTCCGGGAAGGACCCCGTCTCGACAGCGGCCGATCCGCACCGCACCCCGCTAGGCCTCGCCCCGCCCTGCCGGCCCCCGCCACGCCACGCCCCACCCCGCGACCTAGGATCGGGCCATGTCCATGGCCGCGGACGACATCGACCGGTTCGAGGCCTCCAGGCCGCGCCTGGAGGCCATCGCCTACCGCCTCCTCGGCTCCGCCGGGGAGGCCGAGGACGCCGTACAGGAGACGTTCCTGCGCTGGCAGGCCGCCGATGTCGGCCGCATCGAGGTCCTGGAGGCCTGGCTGACGAAGGTCCTCACCAACCTGTGCCTCAACCAGCTCACCTCCGCGCGGGCGCGCCGCGAGACCTACGTGGGCCAGTGGCTTCCCGAGCCGCTGCTCGCGGGGGACCCGATGCTCGGCCCCGCCGAAACCGCCGAACAGCGCGAATCGGTCTCGTACGCGGTCCTCGCCCTCATGGAGCGCCTCTCTCCCAGTGAGCGGGCGGTGTACGTGCTGCGGGAGGCCTTCGCCTACCCGCACCGGGAGATCGCCGAGATCCTCGACATCACCGAGGCCGCCAGCCAGCAGATCTTCCACCGCGCCAGGAAGCACGTCGCGGACGGCAGGACCCGAACCGAGGTCGACGAGGCCACCGCCCGGCGGATCGTCGAGGAGTTCCTGGCGGCCGCCACCAGCGGCCGGACCGAGTCACTCGTGCGGCTGCTCACCGAGGACGCCGTCTCGATCGGAGACGGTGGCGGGAGGGTCCCGGCCCGCGCCAAGGCGTTCGAGGGCGCCGCCGCGGTCGCGAGGTTCCTGCGGGGACTGTTCAAACCCAGCAAGGCCAAGCGCGCCATGGCCGGCGGCGCGCCCGAGGTCTACGCCTGGACCGCCAACGGTGACCCGGCCGTCGTGGCCGTCGTGGACGGCCGGGTCGTCGGCGTCATGTGCCTGGAGATCACCGCGGAGGGCATCTCCGCGTTCCGCAACCAGGTCAACCCCGGCAAGCTCGACCGCGCGACCGCGCGATGGGCGGCCGCCGACCATGGAGAGCCCCTGTTCACCGCTTTCTAACCCTGTGTGAGGTGCTTCACATCGCGTTCCTGTCAGGAAACGGCGAGCCGCCCGGTTCAAGTGGCAAACGTGCGCAAGACAGGAGCAGGAAATGCGGCATCGCATCATCGTCCTGGGAGCCGGGTACACCGGCGCCATCGTCGCCGGCCGCCTCGCCAGGCGACTCCGCCGCGAGGACGTCGCCATCACCCTCGTCAACGCCGAACCCGACTTCGTCGAACGCGTCCGCATGCACCAGCTGGCGGCCGGCCAAGACCTCAGGCCCCGGCCGTTCGGCGAGATGTTCGCGGGCACCGGCGTCGAGCTGAGGCTCGCGAAGGTCACCGCCGTCGACGTCGACCGCAAGACCGTCACCGTCGTCGGCCACAAGACCGTCCCCGACCGCGAGACCATTACCGACCACAAGTCCGTCGCCGACCGCGAGACCGTCGCCGAGGTCGGCCGCAAAACGGTCGCCGACCGCAAGACCGTCACCATCGACGACCGCAAGACCCTCCCCTCCGCCGATCGCAAGACGATCACCGTCACCGACCGCAAGACCGCTCCCGGGGCCGACGCGAGCGGCGCCGAAGAACTCGCCTACGACACGCTCGTCTACGCCCTCGGCAGCGGCTGGGACGCCCAGGGGGTCCCCGGGACCGCCGAGCACGCCTACGAGATCGCCGGCCGCCCCGGAGCACTCCGGCTCCGTGAGCGCCTGGCCCGCCTCGGCGCCGGGCAGCGCGTGGTCGTCGTCGGCGGCGGCCTCACCGGTCTGGAGGCCGCGGCCGAGATCGCCGAGGCCCGCCCGGACCTCGACGTCGCCCTCGCCGCCCGCGGCGACCTCGGGGACTGGCTCTCGCCCAAGGGCCGCGAGCACCTGCGGAGAACCTTCGGCAAGCTCGGGATCACCGTGCACGAGCGCACCGCCGTCACCGGCGTCGAGGCCGAGCGCGTCACCACCGCCGGCGGCAAGGCCGTCCCTGCCGCGGTCGTCGTGTGGACCACCGGCTTCGCGGTCCACCCGATCGCGAAGGCGACCGCCCTGGAGGTCACCGGCACCGGCCAGATCGTGGTCGACAGGACCATGCGCTCGGTCTCGCACCCGGACGTGTACGCCGTCGGCGACGCGGCCATGGCGATGGGCCCGGGGGACAAGCCACTGCGGATGTCGTGCGCCTCGGGGACTCCGACCGCGTGGCAGGCCGCCGACGCGATCGCGGCGCGCCTGACCGGCGGAAGGCTTCCGAACGCGCCGATCCGCTACTTCAACCAGTGTGTCTCGCTGGGCCGCAGGGAGGGCCTGATCCAGTACGTCACCGCCGACGACCGCGCCGTGCGGACGGTCCTGACCGGACGGCTCGCCGCCGTCTACAAGGAACTGGTCTGCAAGGGTGCCGCCTGGGGCGTCGGCAACCCGACGCTCGGGCTGCCCACCCGGCGCCGCCGCGTCACGCGAGAGCGGGCTACGGCAGGCCCGGCCGTCGAGGCGCGGGCGTAGGGCACGAAGCGAAGGCCAGACAGGCCGGGCAGGCCGGGCAGGCCGGGGAGCCGACCAGCACCCACGCATCCGGTCGATCCGGTCAATCCGGCGCCCGGTAGATCGGGGCGGACTCCCGTTCGACATCACGGAGAAAACTCATCCGGACGTCACCCGCTGTCGGTTATGAATTGATCTCTTTCACCTGGTCAGGGACGATCCCGCCCTCGGCCCTGGCCGCCCGTCTCGTCCGGAAGAACCCCGCTCCGGGAAACGCGTCGGCGACGCCCCCGCCGCAGGGGCTGCCCGTACGGCCACCACGTCGTGTACGGCGGCTGACGGCGTGCCGTCGGTGCTCGCGTCCGTAGCCGTTGCGCCGATGCCCGGAACACCGAGAGCCGGTACCAGGCTGCCGGTTGCCATTTCTTATCCAGCTGTGTAATCATTATCCGCATGGATAACAACGTGCTAATGAACCTCCAGCGGATCCGGTCCCTGTTCGTCGGGATAGCGGCCGTGTCGCTGGTGACCCTGATCGTCGCCGTCGTCCTGCGAAACCGGCCCGACCTGGTCAACTGGGTGGTCTGGGTGCGCGGCGGCGCCGTGGCCGCGGCCTCGCTGTGGCTGATCTCGCTCGCCGGGCAGGCGCTCAAGGGCAAACGGTCGGCCTACGTGCGGATCAGGATCCTCTCGATCCTGGGCACGATCGGCATCGTGCTGATCTGCGTGGCGCCCGACAGCGGCTATCCGCTGTGGATGAAGGTCGACCAAGGGGTGATCGGCCTGCTGCTCGCGGGGGTCGCGATCCTGGCCAACCGGCACGCCGTACGAGCGGCGTTCCCGAGGCCCGGCCAGACTGGCAAACTGGGCTGACCAGGCCCGGCGGGAGGGCCGCCGATCATGGAGGGCCCACCATGCCCACGCCCGCACCGGTCGACCGAGCCCGGGCGACCCAGGCCCGGAGAGAGCAGATCGTGGGGGCCACGATCGAGGTCCTGGCCGAGCGGGGCTACACGGGGACGACCTTCGAAGCGATCTGCGGTCACGCGGGACTAAGCAGCAAACGCCTTATCTCCTACCATTTCGCCACCAAGGACGACCTGCTCGCGGACGTGCTGGCCAAGGTGCTCACCGATGCCGCGGCGTACATGCACCCGAGGATCGTGGCCGCGGAGGGCCCGCGCGAGAAGCTGGCGACGTACATCCGCGCCAACGTGGAGTTCATCGCCGCCAATCCCACCCATGTGCGCGCGGTCCAGCAGATCGCCTTCAACGCGGCGCCGACGTCCGCCGGGGCCCAGGACAGTGCCCTGAGCCTGCTGGCCGAGCTGTTCGAGCAGGGCCGCCGGGCCGGTGAGTTCCGCGTCTTCGACGCGTGGCTCATGGCCATGACCCTCCGCGCGACGATCGACGCCGTCGCCGGCCGGCTCCTCAACGGCCTCGACCCCGCCGTCGCCGCCGAGGAACTGGTCACCACCTTCGACCTCGCCACCCGTAACTGAGACCGGCCCTTCCGGACGGCGTCGACCGTTTCGTCACGGCGCCCGAGCGTCGCCCTCGTGGCTGAGGGGATTCTCAGCGCCTCTCAGCGAATTCGCAGGTTCGGCGGAGCAGACTTCCAGGACCTTCTTCCCCCAGCCCGCGAGGTTCATATGAGAAGCCGTTCCGATGGCCGTGCGGCCGCGTCGTCGATCAGGTGGTGGCGGCGGTGGCCGTCGTGGGCGGGTCACGCCGCGAGCGGAGCGGCCGCCCTGTACGGCTGCGTGCTGCTGATCGCCGCGCTCATGGGGTATCGCTCGTTCATCGGCGTCACGGACATGGGCCTTCCCGACATCACGTGGCCGGGCGTCGCGGTGCTGCTCGCCGGATCCGTGATCGCGGCCGCCACCGTACGCCCGTGGGGCGGGAGAGTACCGCCTCGCGCCCTGTCGGCCGGCGCGTGGGGCGTGGCGGTACTGGCCCTGGTGGGCAGTTGCTGGGTGCTTCTCAACCTGATCGAGCTCGTCCTGACCGGTACCGTCACCGACGTCCAGGGCGACAGCGACTGGGTGAGCTTCGCCGAGCGGTTGTGCCTGGCCGTCCTCGGAGCCCTGTTCGTGGCCACCGCGCTGTCGCACGCCCGCCGCGCCGCCGGTGTCTGCCCCCGGTGCGGCCGGGCGCATCCGCCACAGGTGTCGGGCCGGCGGCATCCCGCGCCGCACGCGGCGCCCTCCGCGGTGCGCCGGATCGCCTACGCCGGCTGTTTTGCCTTCCTTCCGTACTTCGTCCTGCACACCCTCGGCGCGGCCGGTGTCCCCGGAATCGAGCCCAACGGGTTCCGGCCGACCTGGTACATGCTGCTCGCCGGGATCTGCGGCATCACGCTCGCCGTGTTCCTGCTGCTGGGACTCGTCCGGCCCTGGGGCATGGTCTTCCCCCGCTGGACGCTGTGGCTGGCGGGCAGACGAGTGCCCCGGTTCCTGCCGCTGACACCGGTCTGGGTGGTCGCGCCGACCCTCGCCCTGTACGGCACGGGAAGCGGGATCCTCGCCGCCGTCGGCGTCCTGCGAGGGGGACTGATCGGCCTGGGCGGGGCGGCCTCGCTGGCGTTCGGCGGATACGGCTGGGCCCTCGCCGTCGCCGCCGTCTCCTACCAGCTCCGGACCCGGCCCCTCTGCGTCCCGTCGGCCACTCTGACCGGAACCGCGGCACGCGGCTCCTGAACCGGGGAGGTCTCCACTCATCTCCCCGGTGTCGTGCGCGACAGTTCCGCTGACTCGTCGGGCCCGGCGGACGTCGGCCGATCCGCCGCCGACCTCGAGCGTTCCGCCGCCGACGCGGGCCGTCAGGCGGACGTCGTCCGCGGCGCCTGCCGCGCGGAGCACGACCTGCCGCCTGCCGTGACCGGAGACGCCGACGTTCGGCGAAGCGGAACCCTCAAGTCCCGGCCCGCCCCAAGAGCCGCCACGCCGTGACGTGCCGAAGACGGGCTGTCGCGGCGTACGTCATATGACTCCCAGTTCGCGGCCGACCCGGACGGCGTCCACTCGCGTGCGCGCGTTGAACTTGTTCACGATTCGCGACAGGTTGTTGCGGACGGTTCCGGTCGCCAAGGACAGTTGCCGAGCGATTTCGTGGACATCGGCCCCATCGGCGACAAGCCGGAGAACGTCGAGCTCGCGGGCGGTGAGGTGGCGCGGCGTTCCCCGTTGCGCCATGGTGAAGCGGCAATCGACCACGTGGTATCCCCCGGCGATTTCCCGGATGGCCTGGATGAGCCGGGCCGCCGACACGTCCTTCAGGAGAAAACCGGATGCGCGCATGGTGGCGACCTGGTGCAGATGACCGAGCGTCGCGGCGCTGCTGAGGATGAGGGAGCGGCACGCGGGCACGTCGACGCTCAGCCGGGTCGCGGCCTCGAACCCCTGCCGGCCGAGCGAGTCGCCGTCGATGACGGTGACCTGTGCCCGGAGCTTCAACGCCAGGGGCACGATCTCCTCCGCCGAGGCGGTCTCCCCGGCCACCGTAATCACCGCGGACGTCTGCAGGAGAGCGGCGAGCGCACTGCGAGTGATCGTCTGCTTGTCGGCGATCAGGACTCTCATCACGAACTTCCCCTCGCAAGCTCGAGTCGTGCCCCACGCCTCTGCAGCGAGTCGCGGGGGTTCAGAAGAAAGGGCGGAAGGGTGTAGGCGTTGTCGGCCAGTCGTAGGTGTAACACCAGACAGGCGATCATCACGAGGGCGAAGCTGGTCAGCCCCATGAGAACGGCGATGCCCAGGTGCAGGGCGATGCCGGCGGTCAGCAGGAACGGCCAGGTGCGCCTGCGCAGGAAGAGTCCCATCGCGATGGCGAACTCGATGGCCAGCGGTACCCACGTGAAGGCCGCCACTCCGAGAGGGGTGGTGAGGATCGGGTGCAGGATCGCGTCCGACCACGAGGGCGCGGCGAACTGCGGGTGGGTCAGCCAGTAGTACAGTGCGGTCCCGTCAGCCCATTCCTCGCGGCCGAGTTTCGCCACCGACGCCTGGAAATAGACCCCCGCGACCTGCAGCCGGATCACCAGCAGCGCTGACCAGGCGGTGAGCGACGACCCGAATTCGGTTTCGGCGGTCCGTTCCGGCGCCGGGGTCCAATGCCATCGCCGCCTGTCGCCGAGCGCGACGGGAAGCAGCAACAGGGTGACGATCGACGCCAGCTGGTCTCCGCCGTCGGGAACGGTCGTCGCCGTCTGGAAGCCGAAGGTGATCCACCAGTGCGGTAGGGCGGTGACGCGCGGTCGCCAGCCGCTGGCGACCACCAGGAGGCCGACGATGGCGGCAAGCCGTGCCAGTTCCGCCTCGGCCGGCGGGACCAGGCAGAACAACCCCAGTGAGCTCACCCCCTCACACCGGTCCGAGGCGAGCCCGGGATCGAAGAGGGTGCTCGAGGAACTCGTCAGCAAGGTACCCAGAGTCGCCGACGCCAGGAGCGTGCGGGCCAGACCGTAGACGTTCGTCCGGGGGGAGGAGGCGGCACGGGAGTGGACAGCGGCTCCGAGCCGGGAGAGCAGGCCGATCAGCATGTCGCTGTCACCACCGCTGTGGAGACCGGCATCGTGATCTCGTCATCCGCCCAGGCCCAGGGCACGGGCTCGCGCCGTGCCAGTCCCAGCACGCCGCACAACGTCGGCTCGGCCGTCGGGTTGGCGACGGTCCAGCGACGGCCCGTGGCGAAGCAGGAGACGAGTTCGATGGCGCACGCCTGCCAATGCCCGTCCGGAACGGCTCCGGCCAGCAGTTCCTTCTCGCCGGCCGCCCAGCGGTGACCACGGTCCCAGCCGCCCAGGCGCCGAGCCGCGTCAGTGGAAGGCTGCCAGCCGTGCGTGGAGAATCGCCAGATCTCCGTGCGTGGTTCTCTGGCTGACCGGGTGAAGAAGGCCCATCCTTGAGGGGTGATCCGGCGGATGTCCGTGTGGAGCTCGTCCTGCCCCGGAAGCCGCACGGCGTTGGCCGGCAGTTGTGTGTGAACGGCGTACCCGATGATGACGGCCCAGATCAGGGCCAAGGCCAAGACGCGTGCCCCGAGACCGGCGGTCGGGGATCGAGGTCTCATCGCTTGAGTTCCTCGGCGATCCGGTCGATCAGCCGCTCCTCCTCGAGGCGGCCCGAGTTCTGGGAGGGCGTCCAGTAGGTCCCGGAGTCGGTGTAGATGATCAGTCCCTCGGTGACGACGAACGAGCCGGCCGTCGAGGCCGCGGCGCCGCCGCCGCTCTGCTCGATCGAGGTTCGCATCCGGTCGCCCGCCTCCACCAGCGTGCCGGCGATCCGCGTGCGATCACCGCTGGTGATCTCGGTGGCGAATCTCGCGAGCAGGCCGGACGACGTGCTGTCCAGCGACGCGACGACCTTGTCCCCGGTGGCTCTGCTGCCGGCGGTCGACCGGTCCGCGCCGTACACCAGCCGGGCCACGTCTCCCTCCTTGAAAAGGACTCCCCTGAAGAGTTCTTCCGCGCTGTGCGCGCCCGCTCCGGGAGCGGCGTCGCTGGCCGCCTCACTGGCGACCGCGGTGGTCGTGATGATCAGGAAGGTTGCGATGAGTGCGTTTCGTACGCGTCGATACATGGCTAATCACCTCGCAAGTAGTTATAGAACTTCTAGAAATTCTAGTCAATAGGTGTATGCTGTACGAGTGAAGGTAGGAAGACACTGCTGCGGTGAGCTGGTATGCATCTCGAAATCGACCCGTCCTCGCCAGAGCCGCTGTTCAACCAGATCGCGGCGGCCCTGCGAACCGCGCTGCGGACGAACGAGCTGAGTCCGGGGGAGCACCTGCCTCCCGCCAAGCTCCTGGCCTCGGAGCTGAAGGTCAACTTGCACACGGTGCTGCGCGCGTACGCGATCCTGCGCGACGAAGGCCTGATCGAGGTGCGGCGTGGCCGGGGCAGCGTGGTGGTCGACCAGAATCGCGCTTCGTTCCGCCGCCTGGACGAGGCGATCCATCAGGTGGTCGCCGAAGCCCGCCAGCTCGGCCTGAGCCCGGATCAGACGGCGGACCGGATCCGCCACGCCTTTTGAGAACTCCCGGCGGCTTTTTGAGAACTCCTGGCGGCCTCTGAGAACTCCCGGCGGAATGCGATCGGTGGCCGAGGCGGCGCCGGCAGATGACGCCGGAGCCCGCCGGGCACGATCCAGGGTGGCCGCTCGCCCTTCCCCGCACCCGGTTCGACGACCGATCATGTTCGCGGACTCGGCCGGCCTCGTTCTGCCGGGAGTCCTAAAGCGGATGTCGCCCACCGGATCCATCGTCGAAATGGTTGGGTCTCGGTAACGAATTGAACCTTGGTAATAGTTGGGTCTATAGCTCGGGAGCCCGATGTTTCGCGCCTGGCAACGCGTTCTTCTGATCTATCTCCCGGGGACGATCTACTTCGGCCTCGTGGCGGGCATCTGGCTGCTCCGTGATCGATTGCCTGATCCGGCGGCATCGCACTACAGCCAGGGCGTTCCCGACGCCTCCATGCCGCTCGCGCAGCTGGTCCTGATCTCGTTGCTTCCTCCCGTGCTCACCTGGCTCTTCCTGCTCGTCATCGTCAGGCAGCGGATGCCGGGCAGCCTCGGGCGCCGGGTGGGCGCCGCGTTGATCGTGGGAGAGACCTTCCTGAACGGCACGGCGGTCGTGCTGGGGCTCGTCCGGGCCAACCTCGACGCGGCGGTCTGGACAGGCGCCTCCTCACCACCTGAGCACGCCACCTATGTCACGGTCATGGGCGTGATCGGTCTGGTGGCCGGCGGCGCGCTGGTCGAGCCGTGGAGAGTCCCGGAACCCCCTCCCCTGCCTCCGGCGGAACCGCGCACCGAGCTGGCGCGGGGATCCGCTCCCGGCGAGGACAGCGGCCGGCGGCGTCTCTGGTTCGGGCGGGCGCGCAACCGCTTCCTGCTGGCGTACTCGGCGCTGGGCCTCGTCCTCTTCCTGGTGATCCTGCCGTGGAATCCCTGGACGCTGGCCGGCGCCGTCTACACACTGGTCACCATCCATCTGGCGGGCGGTGTGTTCGTCACCTTCAACGGCGAGACCCTCAAGGTGTACGGCTTCCCACCGGTGGTCGCCCTGCGGCGGATTCCCCTCTCACGCATGGAGACGGCCGAGGTCGTCACCGTCGATCCGCTGGCGTGGGGTGGATGGGGGTGGCGACTGCTGTCGTCGAAACGCCACGCGTTCGTGATCCGCGGCGGCGAGACGCTGCTGATCGCCCTGCGCGGCGGGGGCGAGTTCCTGATCACGGTCTCCAGCGCCGGAGTCGGTGCCGCCCTGATCAGGCAGGCACTGCTCCGGCGTGCCGAGGCCGACAGGGAAACACCCGGGAGGGCGTTCCTCCCGGATGCGTAGCGATGTGATCAGGGTGGAGCTCAGGGAGTCGTACGGACTTCCCCGGCCGACGTGAGCGCGGCGGTTGCCGGCACCGGCCACCGCCGCAGCAGCACGACCGCCACGCACCCCAGGACCAGCCAGCCGATCACGCCGGTGACGTTGGCGATCGCGGGGTTGTAGGGTGCGTCCGCGTCGCCGATCAGCAGAACGACGTTGGCGGAGCTGTTCAGTGCGGCGTGAGATATGGCGGCAGGCCAGACGCTGCCGCTTCTGAGCCTGAGCCACGCCAGGACGACGCCGTAGAAGGTGCACAGGCCGATCACCATGAGGGCCGCCCAGGCGCCCAGGTTGGGGTAGTTGTAGCCCAGCAGCGTGTAAGGCGCGTGCCAGGCGCCCCAGATCACGCCCGACAGGAGGAGCGCCACCCAGATCCCGTAGCGCTGGAGCCGGGGCACCAGCCAGCCGCGCCAGCCCACTTCCTCCCCCAGGGCGGGCAGCAGGAGAAGCAGGGGCTCGAAGAAGACGATCGAAGCGATCTTGGGAAGAAGCTCCAGCAGCGAGTCGCTCAAGGGCTGGGAGACGACGGGGAGCCGCTGCACCTCCCGGAGCACGCTGAGACCGTTGAGATCGAGCGCGAGCAGGCCGAGCACGACGCTCAGAGCGATGGACGCGAACACGATGAGCGAGGTCCCGAACCAGCCGAGCCCGATGAGCCCGATCGTCCGGCGTCTGCTCGGCCCCAGGGTCAGTCCCACGTCCCTGCCCCAGCTCCAGGACTGCCCCGTTCTCCTGGCGACCAGCCAGGCCGCGAGGACCCCGACCGCCGGCAAGATCATCAGAGCGGTCGAGGTGAGGACGGAGGAGAGCGGCGTGGCGAAGACCTCGCCCGGCTGCTCGTTCTGCAACCACAGCGGCAGGGCGACCAACCAGGCCAGACCATAGGTCACGACGAGGAAGGCGGCTAGGTCGGCGTGTTTGCGGAACGTCAAGACAACCTCCTGCGGTCGGGCGCGCCAGATCTTTTTACCTGAGACACTACGGCTCGATCTTCGATCGAGCACGCCGCCGTCGCCCCGGGGAGACGGTGACGGTTGCGGGCTGTCAACCGGTAGCAGACCTGGGCGACGCAGCGCAGCGGGGCGAGGCGCATGGCGGTTCCCACGTGCCTGATCGGACCACTCTGGTATCTGAACAGGGCGGCGAAGGCGAGCGCCCCGCCGACCGGCGGCTCACCCTCGTCGATCCACTGGATGGCCTTGGCGCAGGTTTCCTCGGTCAGCCCCAGCTCGTCCAGGTCGGCGGCCTGCCACGACACCGTCTCCGGCCAGAAAGCCACGCGGCGCCGCAACCAGGCCAGACTCTTGAGGCAGAAGCCGCAGTCGCCGTCGAAGACGAGAAGGGGTCGACCTTTCATGGCCTTACCTCCACGGCGGGCAGGCCCACGGAGGGCATCCTCGTCCGGTCTCGGACGGAGGCCCACGCGCGTCGCACGGTCCCGTACTCCCGGTCGCTGATCAGGACGAGATCGGTCGCCAGCATGATGAGTGAGAAGAACGGCAGGCCCATGAGCACGGCGATACCGAGATGCATGCCGAACGCCGACATGAAGCCGAGCAGGCGGGTGACGCGGTTGAGGAGCAGCAGGGGGAACGCGACCTGGAAGAAGACCGTCACGTAGGTCATGACGGTCACCAGCAGGCCGTTCTCGTAGACGAGGCGGCTGAGCTCGGGCCACGGCGTGTACTCGGCCACGCGCAGGATGTAGTAGAGCGCCGTCCCCTCCTGCCAGCGTTCGCCCTGCACCTTGTACATGCCTGCGGCGAGGTAGACGACGCTGATCTGGAAGACGGTCGCCGCGAGGGCCGCGTTGTGGAAGACCGACGCCACGGCGCCGCGGATTTCCCGGATCTCCGTCCGTGCCCGTGCCGGCGACCGCCGGGCCTTCCGCCTCGCGTCCAGCGAGAACCGCGCCGAGACGTCCGCGAAGATCAGGTAGACCAGGACGATCCGCAGCAGGTTGTCGCCGCCGTCCATCACGTACGGGTTGCGTTCGTACCAGGACCACACCAGCAGCCACAGCAGCGGGGTGACGACCCGGGTGCGCCACCCGAGCACGAAGAGCAGGGCCACGACGATGAGCGCGTGATAGATCACCTCGCTCGCGACCACGGAGTTCGAGAGCGCGTACAGGGAGAAGGAGCGGTTGTCGCCGAGCTGGCGGACGAACTCGTCCCAGAGGAAGAGGCCGGACGGCCCCCAGACCTCGTCGCGGACGCCGTAGTTGACGAGCAGCATGCCGAGGATCACCGAGCCGTACACGATGCGCAACAGCGACAACCCGGTCCGGCCGAAGGCCCTGGTGCTGATGGCGCGGAACCCCGTTCTCGCCCGCGCGCTCGTCCACTGCCGCGCGTCGGTGGCGGCGATCCCCATGAGCTTGATCATGCCTTTACCTCCTTGGCCGACCACCAGCCGAGAGTCCAGTGCTGGACCTTCCCGACGTCGGGGTTGCCGCGTTGCGAGAATCGGGGGAACTCATGGCGCACGACCCGGATCTGGACGGCCTGGACGTCCGGCCCCCAACGTTGTCTCGCCGCCTCCAGCCCCACATGGGCGAGCACGCGCTTGAGGTGGGAGATGACGTTGCGCTGCCCCGGGTTGGTGCGCCTCATCTCCTCGGCGGTGGGCTCGAAGTCGGTCGTCCCGTGGAGGGGCCCCAGCTCGTTCCTCTTGTACTCGGGAAGGCCGTCGCGAGCGCGGTCCTCGTTGGCGAGCTCTCTGCGCATGACGCTGACCTGCTGGTTGTAGAGCGCCAGAACCGTGGACGCCAGCCGTGCGTTCCGATCGGGCAGGGGAGTGTGCAGAACCCTGTCGATGTTGTTGGCGCTCGTGGTGTCGAAGAACTCCGTCTGCCTCTTCGCGCCCGACGGGTCGACCAGCTCTGCCCGGATCACCATTCCCATATCGCTCTCGATCGGGTCCGGAGAGAACAGCTGCCAATTCTGGCCGAAAATCGGCTTCATATACGAATCGAGGATCGATCGACCCGAGATTCCCACGTAGTTGTCCGGGGAAACGAAAAAGAACGTCATTACCGCGTGTACGGCGAACATGGTGCCGGCGAGACCGACAGCGATCCCGACCACGATTTTCCTGACCCGGCTGCGCATCATTTCACCTACCTCTCGCTGACGGGCGTGGCGGGGAACGGCCGAGCGTGGGTGCTCGGCCGTTCCCCGTCCGCGGGCTAGTCCAGGCTGGTCAGGCTGGGCGCGTCCTGCGGCGCGAAGCACATGTTGCCCTTGGTGTGGCAGCCGTTGGCGGCGTCCACGACCTGGATGGCGACGACGTTCCACAGGATCATGGCGATGTTGCTCTCGACACCGGCGTTGCCCGCGCTCGCCGGCGCGGTCGCGGTGGCGGCCTGCGCGAAGGCCGTCCCCGCGGTGGTCGGGGAGCTGGTGGCACCGGCGACGCCGGTCGTCGCCGCCAAGGCCGCGACGGTGGCGGCAGTGGCCAGGATCATTCGCTTGATCTTCATTTACATGCCCTTCTCTCGAGTAAATCCGACTTTCGTCTGCGGGGAATTCCCTTTCGCTTACGAGTAGAAGATTCGCATGGCGAGAAAAGGGCTGGTAGGCCCCTTCTCACGACTATCCCGAGAAAGATGAACATGAAAACCGTGAGGAATGCACGGGTGACGGTCTCGCCTGGACACCCGGGAGCCGGCGGACCCGATCGTTCGTTGTGGTGATCCACCGACGTCCGGCCTCGTCCGTGGTCGTTGTCACTCGGCCGGCCACTCGGGAACTCCCGACTCAGCCGACGTACGGCGAGCGGTTCGGCCCGTGCACGGCGAGCGGTTCAGCCCGTGCACGGCGAGCGGTTCAGCCCGTGCACGGCGAGCGGTTCGGCCCGTGCACGGCGAGCGGTTCAGCCGATGTACGGCGAGGCCGCCCCGTCGAGAAAGTGGCCGATCCGGAGCCGCTGGGTGTCGTGCATCGACAGCGCGCCGATCTCCTCCCGGCCGACCCAGCGGACGTCGGTCGACTCGTCGCTGACCGCGAGCGCCCCGCCGACGACACGGGCCGTCAAGCAGACGTTGAACTGGCGGCGCACCTCCCCGTCGCTGTAGGCGATGATGTGCCGGGCGTCGGTGTAGAGGCCGACCATCCCGGTCACCTCGACGTCGTAACCGGTCTCCTCCTTCACCTCCCGTACGGCCGCCTGCGGCACCGACTCGGTGAGGTCCATCCCGCCTCCGGGCAGCGCCCACAGCCCGTTGTCGGTGCGCTTCTGCACGAGGATCCGCCCCTGGTCGTCGACGACCACGGCGGACACCCCCACGACCAGGCTGTTCGGCTCCGGGGCGCCGGGGTCGTCGTAGTACTCGACACGGGCCACTTACCGCTCCTCGCCGGGCAGCCGGGACTGTTTCCACACGGCTTCGACGCCGACGGCGTAGATGTCGGACCTTATCGCGAGAACCAGTCCCCGCTCGTGCGGTTGGCGGTTGTGAGAGCCTCCTGCAAGGTGGTGACCCGAGCCGCCCCCCTCTGCCGGAGAAGGGCCGCGACATCGACCAGTTCCCCGCGGGCGTGGCGGTTCAGGTCGACGGCGTCGGCCACGACGGACAGGCTCACCTGTACGGCCGCCGCCGCGTCTCCGGCCTCGGCGTGGGCCTTGGCCAGGCACGAGCCGTACCAGGCACGATCCCGCCTGTAGCTCTCCGGCAGGCCGGACAATCCATCCGTCAGCAGGTCGATCGCCTTGGGCCAGTTGGCGAGGTGCAGCTCGGTCATGCCGCGCTGGAGGCGGAACCACGTCTCGTCGTAGAAGTACATCCACACCGGCTCGTCGTCGGCGTGCTCGGCGGCCTGGCGGATCAGCGCCTCGGCCTCGTCCAGCAGCGTGCGGGCAGGTCGGGCATCACCGGCGAGCGCGTGACCCCGGGCGGCCATCTGCGCGGCCATCCCCCGCACACCCGGCGTCACCCGGCCATCGTGCCGGCGGGCCGCGTCGGCGAGCCGGACACACCTGCGGGCATTGCCCGCGCTCCACGCCTGGTGGGCCTTCATGCTGAGCGTGGTGGTGGCCATGTTGACGTCACCGATCTCCAACGCCCAGTCGTGCGCGCGGTCGTACCAGGCCAGAGCGGCGGCCTGGTCGTCGACGTCCAGCGACATCCACGCGACGAACTGGGCGTACTGCGAAGCCAGGTCGACCACCGCATCGGCCAGCGAACCGCGGGCGCCCTGGGCCAGCTCGACCACCACGCCGAGCTGTTGCCGCACGATGCCGAGCAACGGACGCGAGCCAATCGTGTCCTCGACCTTGCGATGTTCGGCGAGACAGGTCGCCAGCCAGTCCACGGTGCTCTGATCCACTCGGCTGGGCTGCCGGACACTGCGGGTGATCCGCTCGAACAGATCGGCGTCGGGTGCGACGGCCGGCAAAGGCAGCGCGGGCACCGGCAGGCTGGGGCGCTCGGCGAGGTCGAACAGGTCGGCCTCGGTGCTTCGCAGCGCGCGGGCGTACAGCAGACGGTAGCGCTCGCTGGGGTAGTGGTCGCCGCGTTCCCATCCCCGGACGGTCCGGGTGAGGTCGTCGATGCCGGGCAGCTTGCCGCGCTGCTCTCCGGCGACTTCCTTGAGCCGACGTGCCATGTCCGCCACGGTGCCGACCTTGGCCTTGCGCTCCTCGCGCAGCCGTACGGCCCACTCGGGGGGCGTTCCCTGGGTGCCCATCGTCCACCTCCGGATATTCACGGACACGGCCGTACCCCCGGCTGTCTCCCATTGTCATCGTGCCCTGCCGGAGCGCGGCGGCTTAGCTGAACGTGATGATTACTTCACGGGTTCCGACGGCTGAGGATCCGGCTCTGCGCTCGATGCGACGACTTCACGCGGAGCTTGAGAGCCTGGGCATCACCTCCGACATCCACCATGGGCACGGCGCGGCCTTGCTGAGTGTGTGGGTGGATCTGCTCGTCTGGTCCGACGGCGTCCACTTCATGTGGTGGAACGGCGAGCACTCCGCACGGACGGGCCGCAGGAAATACGCGGCACACCCGGCAGAGAATCCGGCAGCGGCGGCTCGCCGGATCGCCGCTCGCTACGCCGATCTCCGTACCGCACATCCCGCGTCTCCGCTGGGAGCACCAAGCGCAGAGGCGGCGCCGTTATGACGATGCTTGAAACCTGCGTGAGCCCACACCTGGGCATGCCGCAACGCGATCATGTCCGGCTCGACTGGCACACACCCAACCGGGTCGTGGAGCGGGTGCGGCCGGTGGCGTGGACGTGCGGATGCCGGGCCACGGTGTACGAGCTGTTCCAGGGCGGCGGGCAGGGGTTCATCCGCCGCACCCTCCAGCTCGACGACGGCCACCGGGTGGAAGAGAGCCACCGCTGGTCGATCGCCAAAGCTCGGGCCGCCTGGACGGCGCTGCTGTCCGGGAAAGCCCGGTAGAACGGGCGTGGCGGCGTGTGCTTCGGAGGGACGGCGTCGCCACGCCTACCAGGGCCCACCATGCAGGCTCCTGGCCCATTCCTTCCCCGACAGTTGCCAGATCGTGTGCTCCGACCGAGGGGTCGACTCCGTTGTGGATCGGACCGGACCGGCTTCCCCGTCGGGTGCGCCTCACCTTTGTTAAGCCCATGGCCTGGGACAACCGGCCGGAGACAAGCCTGGCCGAAATTGACTTCACCGGCTGAGGCAACGGTGTCCCCCGCCAGGCCAGGTGCGCCAGACCGGGACGTGCCTGAACCCGGAGCCGAACCGAGCCGTTGAAACCACGACCTCGAAACCACGCATGGGGGCCATGCCCCCACATCGGGGGGCTCGGGGGGTCGTCCCCCCGTGTAAACGACGAAGGAGACCTATGGAAGCGGCAAAGCCGCGACCACAGATTTCCATCTCCAAAGTGGGGCTACCAGGACTTGAACCTGGGACCTCTTCCTTATCAGGGAAGCGCTCTAACCGTCTGAGCTATAGCCCCTCATCACGCGGACGAACGGTCTCGCATCCGTTTGGTGGAGGCGAACCCGTTCGCTCGAACAGGGAAAAGCTTACCCTGTTTCGGTACCTGCTCGCGCCATGTCCCCGCCCTCGAAAAGAGGGCGGGGACACGCGGCGGGCCGGCTACTCGGCCTCGCTGAAGGTGACCTCCACGCCGCCGACCAGGTCGGAGGCGACGTTGTAGATCACCGCGCCGAGGGTGGAGAGAGCGGTGATCAGTACGACGTTCACCGCGCCGATCAGGGCGGTGTAGCCCAGGATGCGGACCGGCTCGAACCAGGAGGCGATGTCGACGCCGCTGGTGGCCTTGCCGTCGGCCGTCGTCAGCTGGGTGACCGTCTGGATGATGTTCTCGAACACCCCGAGGCCGGACAGCACCATGTAGAGCACCGCGACCGCGATGAACAGCACCACGAAGCAGACCAGGGACACGACGAAGCTGAACTTCATCGCCGACCACGGCTCGACCCTGCGCAGCACCAGGTGCGCCTTGCGGGGCGACCTGGAGCCGCCGCCGACGTCCTTGGCCTTCCTGTCGGACGCGTCCGACGGGGCCTGGGGCGACGACAGGCTGCCGGGCGACCAGGGGGCGCGGTTGTTCTGCTGCCCGGCCGGGCCACGGCCCTGCTGACCCCCGGGCGGGGGCGCGGGCGGGGCGACCGGGGAACGGCCCTGCTGGCCCCCGGGCGAAGACGGCGTGGCCGGGGAACGGCCCTGCTGGCCTCCGGGCGAGGAGGCCGGGGAACGACCCTGCTGCCCGCCCGGCGGGGGCGAGGTCTGCGGCGTCTGCGGCGGCTTGGGCTGCGCGGACGACTGCGACGGTGGTGCGGAGGGCGGTGGAGATCCGCTTGGACGGATCCGCACCGTGGTGTCGGCCTGCTTGCCGTCCTCTGTCGTCGTCACTTTTTTCCTGCCCTTGCGATCGTCGGATACCGATTCATCGGTCTCCGGCGCGGGCGCGCTACCGTTAACCGGTGACGAGGCCGCCTCGACGTCCTTCGTTCCAGCGGTCTTGTCCATCTTCTCCGTCGCCTGATCGCGTGTCGATGAGGAGGCGGGGCGTGATCCCGGTTTGCCCTGAGCACTCACGGATTCTCCCCTTCCTCGTTCTCATCGGTGTCCACCTGCACGTCGGCGCCTTCCCCGATGACCAGGCTCTCCCCGGTCTCCAGCGCCTCCGCGTTCCGGGCCAGCGCCACGACGCTGTCCCCTTCCGCCAGATTCATCAGCCGAACCCCCATCGTCTGGCGGCCAGACTGCTTGATCTCCCCGGCACTCGTCCGGATAACCCCTCCGGCGGACGTGATCGCGAAAACCTCGTCCTCGGGTCTGACCATGACCGCGCCAACCAGCTTGCCACGAGCGCTGACGATCTTGGCGGTCAGGACTCCCTTTCCGCCTCTTCCCTGAAGAGGGTACTGATCGACGGGAGTGCGCTTGGCGTATCCGCCCTCGGTCGCGATGAGCACGTTGTCGCCGTCGGCGATCCGGTTCATCGCCAGGAGCTCGTCGCCGTCGAGGAAGCGCATGCCGATCACACCGCTGGTCGCCCTGCCCATCGGGCGCATGGCCTCGTCGGAGGCCGTGAAGCGGATGGACTGGGCGCCCCGCGAGACGAGGAGGAGGTCGTCGTCCTCCGACACCAGCCTGGCGGCGATCACCTCGTCGTCCTCGCGCAGGTTGATCGCGATGAGGCCGCCCGTGCGCGGCGAGTCGTACTCGGACAGGCGCGTCTTCTTCACCAGGCCGCTGCGGGTGGCGAGCACGAGGTAGGGGGCGACCTCGTAGTCGCGCAGGTCGAGGACCTCCATCACGACCTCGTCCGGCTGCATGGCCAGCAGGTTCGCGAGGTGCTGCCCGCGCGCGTCGCGGCCGGAGTCGGGCAGCTCGTACGCCTTGACCCGGTAGACGCGGCCCTTGTTCGTGAAGAACAGCAGCCAGTGGTGGGTGGTGGTGACGAAGAAGTGGTCGACGATGTCGTCCTGGCGCAGCTGCGCGCCCCGCACGCCCTTGCCGCCGCGCTTCTGCGCCCGGTAGAGGTCGGTGTTGGTGCGCTTGGCGTAGCCGCCGCGGGTGATCGTGACGACCATGTCCTCCTCGGCGAGGAGGTCCTCGATCGACATGTCGCCCTCGTAGGCGATGATCTCGGTCTTGCGCTCGTCGCCGTACCGGCCGGTGAGCTCGGTGAGCTCGTCCTGGACGATCATGCGCTGCCGCTCGGGCGAGGCGAGGATCGCCTGGTACTCGGTGATCTGCGCCATCAGCGAGTCGTGCTCGTCGGTGATCTGCTGGCGCTCCAGGGCGGCCAGCTTGCGCAGCTGCATGTCGAGGATGGCCTGCGCCTGGATCTCGTCGATCTCCAGCAGCGTCATCAGGCCGCCCTGCGCCGCGGACGCCGAGGGCGACTGCCGGATCAGGGCGATGACCTCGTCCATCCGCTCCAGGGCCTTGAGCAGCGCGCGCAGGATGTGCGCCCGCTCCTCGGCCTTGCGCAGCAGGTATCGGGTCCTGCGGACCACGACCTCGATCTGGTGCGCCACGTAGTGGCGGACGAACTGGTCGAGCCTGAGCGTCCTCGGCACGCCGTCGACCAGGGCGAGCATGTTGGCGCCGAAGGTGGTCTGCAGCTGGGTGTGCTTGAAGAGGTTGTTCAGCACGACCTTGGCGACCGCGTCGCGCTTGAGCACGATCACCAGGCGCTGGCCGACCCGCGAGGAGCTCTCGTCGCGGACGTCGGCGATGCCGGTGATCCGGCCGTCCTTGACCGCCTCGGCGATGGTCAGCGCGAGGTTGTCCGGGTTGACCTGGTACGGAAGCTCGGTGACGACCAGGCACTGGCGGCCCTTGGCGTCCTCCTCGACCTCGACGATCGCCCGCATGGTGATCGAGCCGCGCCCGGTGCGGTACGCGTCGTCGATGCCCCGGCGGCCGACGATCAGCGCGCCGGTGGGGAAGTCGGGCCCCTTGATCTGGGCGATCAGCGCCTCGAGGAGCTCCTCGTCGTCGGCGTCGGGGTTCTGCAGGCACCAGACGATGCCGCCGGCCACCTCCCGCAGGTTGTGCGGCGGGATGTTGGTGGCCATGCCGACCGCGATGCCCGCGGCCCCGTTGACCAGCAGGTTGGGGAAGCGCGAGGGCAGGACGAGGGGCTCCTGGGAGCGCCCGTCGTAGTTGGGGACGAGATCGACGGTGTCCTTGTCGATGTCGCGCAGCATCTCCATCGCGATGGGCGCGAGCTTGCACTCGGTGTAGCGCATCGCGGCCGGCGGGTCGTTGCCCGGCGAGCCGAAGTTGCCCTGCCCGTCGACCAGCGTGTAGCGCAGCGACCAGGGCTGGGCCATCCGCACCACGGTGGCGTAGATCGACGTGTCGCCGTGCGGGTGGTAGGAGCCCATGACGTCGCCGACGACGCGGGAGCACTTGAAGTAGCCGCGGTCGGGCCGGTAGCCGCCGTCGTACATGGCGTACAGCACGCGGCGGTGCACCGGTTTGAGGCCGTCACGGACGTCCGGCAGCGCGCGCGAGACGATGACCGACATCGCGTAGTCCATGTAGCTGCGCTGCATCTCGGACTGGATGTCGACCGGCTCGACGCGGTCGGTCGGAGGGCCGGGCGGAGTGTTGACTTCCGTCACAGGTCAGGATCCTTTTCTGGTACGGCTACCGCTACACGTCGAGGAAACGGACATCCCGGGCGTTCCTGATGATGAAGGAACGGCGGGCTTCGACGTCCTCACCCATGAGCACGCTGAACAGCTCGTCGGCCTGGGCCGCGTCGTCGAGGGTGACCTGGAGGAGAAGGCGGGTGTCGGGGTTCATGGTGGTGTCCCAGAGCTGGTTGGCGTTCATCTCGCCCAGTCCCTTGAAGCGCTGCACGTTGTCGCGCGGCCGGGGGTCGGGCTTGCCCGCGTCGATGCCCGCCTGGATGACCACGTCGCGCTCGCGGTCGGAGTAGGCGTAGGAGGCGTCCTCGCCCTTCCGGTCCCACTTGATCTTGTAGAGGGGCGGCTGGGAGAGGTAGACGTGCCCGGCCTCGATCAGCGGCCGCATGAAGCGGAACAGCAGGGTCAGCAGCAGCGTGGTGATGTGCTGGCCGTCGACGTCGGCGTCCGCCATCAGGATGAGCTTGTGGTAGCGGAGCTTGGTGATGTCGAACTCGTCGTGCACGCCCGTGCCCATGGCGGTGATCAGCGCCTGGACCTCGTTGTTCTGCAGGACCTTGTCGATCCGGGCCTTCTCGACGTTGAGGATCTTGCCGCGGATCGGGAGGATCGCCTGGAACTTGGAGTCGCGGCCGCCCTTGGCGGAGCCGCCCGCCGAGTCGCCCTCGACGATGTAGAGCTCGCACTTCTCCGGGTCGCTCCACTGGCAGTCGGCCAGCTTGCCCGGCAGCCCCGAGCCCGACTCCAGCAGCGACTTGCGCCGGGTCAGGTCGCGGGCCTGGCGGGCCGCGAGGCGGGCGCGGGAGGCCTGCAGGGACTTCGTGATGATGTCCTTGGCCTCGCCGGGGTTGCGCTCGAACCAGTCGCGCAGGTGGTCGTTGCAGGCCTTCTGGACGAACGACTTGGCCTCGGTGTTGCCCAGCTTGGTCTTGGTCTGGCCCTCGAACTGCGGGTCGGTCAGCTTCACCGAGATGATCGCGGTGAGACCCTCGCGGATGTCCTCTCCGGCGAGGTTGTCGTCCTTGCCCTCCTTGAGGAACTTCTGCTCGCGCGCGTAGCGGTTGACGATGGACGTCAGCGCCGCGCGGAAGCCCTCCTCGTGGGTGCCGCCCTCGGCCGTGTTGATCGTGTTGGCGAAGGTGTAGACGGACTCGCTGTAGGAGTTGTTCCACTGCATCGCGATCTCGACGGCGATGCCCTCGCCCTGCTCCTCGAAGTCGATCACCGAGAGGTGGGCCGACTCCTTCTTGGAGTTGAGGTGCTTGACGAAGTCGGACAGGCCGCCCTCGTAGTGGAAGGTGACCTCCTTGGGCTCCCCGTCCTCGCCCTCGGCGAACTCGGGGCGCTCGTCCCTGATCGAGATCGTCAGGCCCTTGTTGAGGAAGGCCATCTCCTGGAAGCGGCGCGCGAGGGTCTCGAAGTGCCAGGTCGTGGTCTCGAAGATCGTCTCGTCGGCCCAGAAGGTGATCGAGGTGCCGGTCTCGTCGGTCTTCTCGCCCTTGGCCAGCGGGGCGGTGGGCCTGCTCTCGACGTAACTCTGACGCCAGTGGTGGCCCTCGGTGCGGATCTCCACGTCGAGCTTGCTGGACAGCGCGTTGACGACGGAGACGCCCACGCCGTGCAGGCCGCCGGAGACCGCGTACGACTTGTCGTCGAACTTGCCTCCCGCGTGCAGCACGGTCAGGACGACCTCGACCGCGGGACGGTTCTCGCCGGGGACGTTCCCGACGGGGATGCCACGGCCGTTGTCGACGACCCGCACGCCGTTGTCGGCGAGCAGGGTGACCTCGATCCGGTCCGCGTGTCCCGCCAGGGCCTCGTCGACGGAGTTGTCCACGACCTCCTGGACCAGGTGGTGCAGACCGCGCTCGCCGGTGGAGCCGATGTACATGCCGGGGCGCTTACGGACCGCCTCGAGCCCTTCGAGAACGGTGATTGAGCTAGCGTCGTAGGACAAGTGCGAAATCCTCCTGCCGCGGACACGCGGCAGGGAGACAACATGTAGCCCCGCCGTGCCCGTCACCGTCGTGAATGCCCCGATGCGTTCACCCAGGGGAGCCGGCATGCGCGCCGGGGGTGACACGCAAACGGACGTGTCCGGAATTCGATTTCATTCTAGCGGCTCAGAGCACATCATGTGGCATTGACGGCCTCTGGAATGGCCTGTCGCGCGACGATCATCGTCTTGGACATCCCCCTACGGGGACGGGGTTCGCCGCGCCAGAAGGGCCACTGATCCGTTTTCGAGCCCCGGTTCAGCCGTAGGTGTCGCCCGGACCGCGGCTTCCGGTGACGCGCAGGCCGCCGCTGGAGCGAGGGCCGTTCTGCGGTCCGCGAACTTTTACCTTTTGCACCGTTCCGTCCCCGAGCTCCTCATTCAACCTCCTGACGAGCGTCCTCGCGAGCAGGCGCACCTGGGTGGCCCAGGCGGTGGAGTCGGCGATCACCACGACCTCCCCCTCGGCGAAGGTCTCCGGCTTGGTGTGGGCCGCCATGTCGGCGCCGACGATCTCGTGCCAGCGACCGAAAACCCCGCCGATCGCGGCGGGCTGCTCCCAGCCCCGGTCGGACAGCAGGTCGGCGATGGCCCGGCCGAAGAGCTGGGGGTCGCCGGAGTCCCTGCGCGCCCCCGACGCCTTGCGGCGCGGCTCGCGGCGGGGGAGCTGCCCCCGCCTGGCGGCGTCCGACTTGGCCTGGGCCAGCTTCTCCCTGGCCATCGCGGCCCCCTTGGCGGCCGCGCTCCTCGCGGAACCGGCGGCCGCTCCGTCCGCGTCCGTACCGGCCGTATCACTCGTATCACCCGTACCGCCCGCGTCGCCCGGCGCGGTGCCGCGCCGTTTCGGCTCCGGGCCCCGAGGCCCCGGCACCGGGCCTCCGGTGCCCTCCCCGCCGTCATCGGACACGGGCCACGCCCCCCTCGGTCACGTCGAAGCGGCTCCCGGCCAGCTCCCCCGGCACGTCGTCGGGGACCGCGGCGGTGATCAGCACCTGCTCCGCCGGGGCGACCATCTCGGCCAGGCGGCGCCTGCGTTTGTTGTCGAGCTCGGCGAAGACGTCGTCCAGGATCAGGACCGGGTCGCCGCCGTCGGCCCTGAGCAGGTCGTAGGCGGCCAGCCTCAGCGCCAGCGCGAACGACCACGACTCGCCGTGGCTGGCGTAGCCGCGCGCGGGCAGCTCGCCCAGGCCGAGGAACAGGTCGTCGCGGTGCGGCCCGACGAGGGTCACGCCCCGTTCGAGCTCGGAGGCGCGGACCTCCAGCAGGCAGGCCCGCAGCCGCTTCGCCAGCTCCGCGCGGTCGGTCCCGGCGTCCGGGGGCAGGGTGCCCCGGTACTCCAGCCCGGCGGGGGCGGAGTCGGGCGCGAGGGCGGCGTACGAGGCGGCGACCAGCGGGCGCAGCGTCTCGACCAGCTCCAGCCTGGCCGCGAGCAGCTCGGCGCCGTGCGTGGCCAGGTGGGCGTCCCAGACCTCCAGGGTGCTCAGCGGGTCTCCCGCCCCCGCCTCGGCGAACGCGGCCTCGCTCTCGGCCCTCCGGGGGCTCCTGCCCCGGCCCCGCCGGGCCTGCGCGGCGGTGCGCAGCAGGGCGCCGCGCTGCTTGAGGACCCGGTCGTAGTCGGCGCGCACCCCCGCGAACCTGGGCGTCCTGGCCACTAGGAGGTCGTCGAGGAACCGGCGCCGCTCGGAGGGGTCGCCCTTGACCATCGCGAGGTCCTCGGGGGCGAACAGCACCGTGCGCAGCAGGCCGACGACGTCGCGGGGACGGGAGACGGGCGAGCGGTTCAGCCTGGCCCGGTTGGCCCTGCCCGGGTTGATCTCCAGCTCGACCAGCGCGCGCCGGTCGTCGCGCACCACCGACGAGCGGACGATCGCCCGCGCCGCGCCCTGCCTGACCAGCGGCGCGTCGGTGGCGACCCGGTGGCTGGCCTGCGTCGCCACGTAACCCAGCGCCTCGACCAGGTTGGTCTTTCCCATGCCGTTGGGCCCGACGAAGGCCGTGACCCCCGGCTCCATGCCGAGATCGACGGTTTCGTAGGACCGGAAGTCGGTCAGGGAGAGATGGGCGACATGCACCCCAGGAAGATTAGTCGGCCCCGTCCGTCACCGGGGCCTCCGGCGTCCGTACGGCTCGCGCCCTGTGGAAAAGGTATGGCGCGAGCCGCAGCGGAGCGGCGGGCTATCCGGCCGTCTCGACCGGGGGCGTGACGTCGGCGCCGGGGGAGTCGGCGCCCTTCTCGGCGGCGCCCGCCTTGGAGGTGACCGCGTGGCCGCCGAACTGGTTGCGCAGGGCCGCGACGACCTTCATCGCCGGCGAGTCCTCCTGGCGGGAGGCGAACCTGGCGTACAGGGCGGCGGTGATGACCGGCAGCGGGACCGCGTGCTCGACGGCGGCCTGCACCGCCCAGCGGCCCTCGCCCGAGTCCTGGGCGTAGCCCTCCAGCTCCGCCAGGGACGGGTCCTCGTCGAGCGCGCGGACCATCAGGTCGAGCAGCCAGGAGCGGATCACCGTGCCCTGCCGCCAGCTCTTGAAGGACCCGGCCACGTCGGTCACGATGTCGGAGGCCTCCAGGAGCTCCCAGCCCTCGGCGAAGGCCTGCATCATGCCGTACTCGATGCCGTTGTGGACCATCTTGGCGAAGTGGCCGGCGCCGACCGTGCCGGCGTGGACGAAACCGTCCTCCCCCTCGGGCTTGAGGGTCTCGAAGATCGGCATCACCCGCTCGACGTCGGCCTTCTCGCCGCCGACCATGAGCGCGTAGCCGTTCTGCAATCCCCAGACGCCGCCGCTCACGCCGCAGTCGACGAAGCCGATGTCCTTGGCGGCGAGCTCGGCGCCGTGCTTCTGGTCGTCGACGTAGTGCGAGTTGCCGCCGTCGACGAGGATGTCGCCGGGTGACAGCAGGTCGCCGAGCGCCTTGACCGTCGCCCGGGTCGGGTCGCCGGAGGGCACCATCACCCACACGGTGCGCGGCGCCTGGAGCCGCTCCACGAGCTCCTCCAGGCCGGAGACGTCACTGACCGCGGGATCGCGGTCGTAACCGACGACGTCGTGGCCTCCGCGGCGCAGGCGCTCGGCCATGTTGCCGCCCATCTTGCCCAGCCCGACCATGCCGATCTGCATACGAGCACCCCCTTCAGGGTTTCATCATTCACCTACGCCAGGCGTGCCCGCGCAAGCCTTACCAGCTCGGCGTTCCCGCCGACAGGGTCACCCACAGGGCTGTGGAGGACGTCCTCCAGGCCGATGCGCGTGGCGAGTCCAGACTGCCCCGCCTCGTCCAGGAGAATCCAGGCCGGGTCCCCTTCGCCGTGGAGCAGTCTCGGGCCGGGGACGCCGAGCTCGGCGAGACGGTCCAGGACGGCCCGCGCCCGGGAGAGGGCGGTGCCGGCGGGGCCGCCGATGATCTCGACGAGCACCCTCGCGCATTCGAGGCCGGTCGCGGCGAGCGCGTCGGCGTCCTCCACGGACCAGACCCCGGCCTCCACCCCCACGCCGAGCCGTCGCAGATCATGCCACAGGGCCTCGAAGCCGGGCTCGGAGAGGTTGACCGACGCGAAGTCCGGCAGCTCACCGGGGGAGAGCGCGGCCCAGCCGCGGACGGCCTCGCGCCGCGCGTCCACGTCCCGGCCGGTTATCCACAGCCCTGTGCTCACCCCGACGGGAAGGCCGGGGCAGGCCTCACGCACGGCGCGTACGGCCGCCCCGATGTGGACGGCGCTGAGCGACTCGCTGCCCGCCTCGTCGCGCGGATGTATGTGAACGGCGTCCGCACCCGCCCCACGCGCCCCACGGGCCGCCTCAGCGAGCTCCAGGGGGGTCAGGGGGACGGCCGGGTGCTCGCCGGGCCGCCTGGCGCCGTTCAGGCACGCCTTGAGCCACGTCGGCCCCCGCGCGGCCTCGCCGCGCGTTTTGGAGGCCCTGTGGACAACCGTCTCCGCCGCGAGATCGCCTTCGCGGCCGGTCGCCGCGCCCGCCCCGGAAGAACCGGTCGCCGCGCCCGCCGCAGGAGGGCCGGTCCCCGAGCCTGCCCGTGGAGTGCCGGTCGCCGCGCCTGGCGTGAGATCGCCTTCGCGGCCCGTCGCGGGATCCGCCGGGAGACTCGCCGGGGGATCCGCCGCGCCGGGCCGTCGCGGGGCCGTCATCAGCTGGACAGGCGGATGGGCATGATCAGGTAGCGGTAGTCGGGGACACCGCCGTCGTCCGCGGGCTTGCCTCCGGTGAGGATGGCGGGCTTGGTGGACGTGGTCATCTGCAGGCGGGCCACGTCGGAGTCGATCGCGCCGAGCCCCTCCAGCAGGAACTGGTGGTTGAAGGCGATGTTGATGTCGTCGCCCTCGAACTCGACGGGGAGCACCTCGACCGCCTGCGCCTCGTCGCCGCTGCCCGCCTCCAGGACGACCTCGTCGCCGCGGAAGGCCAGCCGTACGGGCGTGTTGCGCTCGGCGACCAGGGCCACGCGCTTGACGGCCTCGACGAAGGCGGCCGTCGGCAGCTCCGCGCGGGCGGAGAACTCCGTCGGCAGCAGCGAGCGGTACTTGGGGAACTCGGGGTCGAGCAGCCGGGTGGTGGTGCGGCGCCCCGCGCTGGAGAAGCCGATCATGCCCTCGCCGGTGCCGCCCGCGGAGCTCATCGCGATCTCGACCTCGGCGCCGGTGCCGCCCAGGGCCTTGGCCGTGTCGGCGAGGGTCCGGCCCGGGATCATCGCGATCGCCGAGAAGTCGGGCTGGCCCGGCTGCCACTTCAGCTCGCGCACGGCGAGGCGGTAGCGGTCGGTCGCCGCGAGCGTGACCGTGTCGCCCTCGATCTCCACGCGCACGCCGGTGAGCATGGGCAGGGTGTCGTCCTTGCCCGCCGCCACGGCGACCTGGCCGACGGCCGACGCGAACACGTCGCTGCCCACCCGGCCGGCGGCGGGGGGCATGGTCGGCAGGGAGGGGTAGTCCTCCACAGGCATGGTGAGAAGGGTGAACCGGGCGCTGCCACAGGTGACGACCGCCTTGGCGCCCTCCACCACGAAATCCACAGGCTGCGCGGGAAGCGCCCTGGTGATCTCGGCCAGAAGCCTGCCGGAGACGAGCACCACGCCCGCCTCGCCCGTCTGCAGCTCAAGGGTCACCTCGGCGGAGACCTCGTAGTCGAAGCCCGAGAGCTTGAGCTGCCCGCTCTCCGTGACCTCAAGACGCATGCCGGCCAGCACCGGCACGGAGGGACGCGCGGGCAGGCTGCGCGCCGTCCATGCGACCGCCTCAGCGAGCACGTCTCGGTCGACCCGGAACATCACGTGGATCCGCCTCCTGTGTGTCGAGCGCCATCCGCTCGGTGCCTGGGGTTCAAGTGTTCACTGTCGCGCACCTGCGCTCCCTCGGAACCCCTCTTATGGCTCTTGGGTTTCCTGGTTAGAGATACAAGTGGCCTTCGTATTAGGGGCTGTGGATACTGTGGAAAGCCATTGTTTCCGCAGGTCAAGTGCTGTTTTTTCATCCACCGGGGCTGTGGGTGGAGACTGTGGACAACTCTTGGGGCTGGGGAGAACCTCGGAGTACACACAGGCCGTCCCCAGATTCGGGGCTCTCTGTCCCCAAGTTTTCCACGAGGTTTCCCCAGGTTATCCACGGGGTAGGAGGTCGTTTTGTCCTTGTGGAAAACTCTCCCCACAGGGCGTCCCCAGGTTATCCACGAGTTGTCCCCAGGTTGTCCCCAAGTTCTCCCCAGGGTTGTCCACATGCTCCGAATGCTGTTCGGACCAGCGGGTTTCCGGATGATCATGGTTCGGCCCTCCGGAGCCTCCCGGGCCCTCGCGAACCGTTGATCCACAAGGTTTTCCACAGCCTGTGCATCACGGGGTGAAAAACCTCATCATCCGTTGCGGGACTGCTGCTTGATCCGGGTCGTCAGCTCGTTGACCTGGTTGTATATCGAGCGTCGCTCGGCCATCAGCGAGCGGATCTTGCGGTCGGCGTGCATCACCGTGGTGTGGTCGCGGCCGCCGAACTGCTGGCCGATCTTCGGCAGCGACATGTCGGTCAGCTCCCGGCACAGATACATGGCGATCTGGCGGGCGGTCACCAGCACCCGCGAGCGCGACCCGCCGCACAGGTCGTCGATCGACAGCCCGAAGTAGGCGGCGGTGGACGCCATGATCGTGGCGACCGTTATCTCCGACCCCGCGTCCTCGGTGATCAGGTCCTTGAGCACGACCTCGGTGAGCTGCAGGTCCACCGACTGCCGGTTCAGGCTCGCGAACGCGGTCACCCTGATCAGGGCGCCCTCCAGCTCGCGGATGTTGGTCGAGATGCGGCTCGCGATGTACTCAAGCACCTCGGGCGGCGCGGCCAGGCCCTCCTGGATCGCCTTCTTGCGCAGGATCGCGATCCGGGTCTCCAGCTCGGGCGGCTGGACGTCGGTGATCAGGCCCCACTCGAACCGGTTGCGCAGCCGGTCCTCCAGCGTGACCAGCTGTTTCGGCGCCCGGTCGCTGGAGATGACGATCTGCTTGTTGGAGTTGTGCAGCGTGTTGAAGGTGTGGAAGAACTCCTCCTGCGTCTGCTCCTTGCCCTCCAGGAACTGGATGTCGTCCACCAGCAGGATGTCCACCGCCCGGTAGCGGCCCCGGAAGTTGTCGGCCTTGTGGTCGCGGATGGAGTTGATGAAGTCGTTGGTGAACTCCTCCGAGCTCACGTATCTCACCCGCGCGCCGTCGTACAGGCTCTGCGCGTAGTGGCCGATCGCGTGCAGCAGGTGGGTCTTCCCCAGGCCCGAGTCACCGTAGATGAACAGCGGGTTGTACGCCTTCGCGGGCGCCTCGGCCACCGCGACCGCCGCCGCGTGGGCGAACCGGTTGCTGGAGCCGATCACGAAGGTGTCGAAGGTGTACTTCGGGTTCAGCCGGGCCGGCTCCCCCTGCGTCCGGCTGCCGCGGCCGTCCCACCTGTTCTGCACGCCACCGGCGCCGCCCGCGGCGGGCACGGCGGGAGCGCCTCGGTCGAAGGAGTCGGGCTCGGGCCGCGGCGGTGACGGCTGCGGGGTGTATCCGCGGCCGTACCCGGGGCTCTGCTCCCCCTGCGCGGGCGCCTGCGAGGGCTCCGCGGGGAGGTACGACTGGGGAGACTCCTCGCCCTGCTGGTACGGGTAGGAGAACGGCTGCGCCTGTGGATAGTCGGTGGACGGCTGTGCGGGCTGGTTGCCCCCCGGATAGGGGTGCTGGAGCCCGGAACCCCCGTGGTGCTGGGGCGGAGCGGGCTGTGCATAACCCTGCTGGCCCCCGCCGGCCTGTGCATAACCCGGCGGCTGGGCCTGGGGATAAGCGTCCTGGCGGGGGGTGAGCCCGGACTCGGGGCCCGCCGCGCTGGGGTCGACCATGACCGCCACCCGCATCGGGCGGCCGAACTCCTGGGAGAGCGCCTGGCTGATGAGCGGACGAAGCTTGTTCTCCAGGACATCCCTGGCGAAATCCGTGGGTGCGGCGAGCACCACGGTGTCGTTCATCAGGCCGAAGGGCCGGGTCATGTTGAGCCAGACCCGCTGCTGGGACGGGACGTTCTCGTTCAGCGAGTTCTCCAGGGCCCTCGCCCAGACCGCGCTGAGGTCCGTTCCGTCCATGGTCCGGCTCCCCTCCTCCCGACGCGGCCCCGCTGGCCTACCGCGATCTGTTTATCCACAATGGTGGCCGCCGGGCGCACCGGATCTCGTCGTTGTCCACATGCCGGGAGTCCCGTGGCCCCTTCGTGGGCGCCATACGAAATCCACATCGAATCCACAGGCTGTGCACAGCCCGTTACCTGCGGTCCGACGCGTCCTCGCAGCGGAGAGAGGGTCTGGAAGGGCCGACAGTAGCCCTGTCCACAGCTGTGTACAAGACGTTGTCCACAGCCTAGTGGCGTACGGGAGGGACGGGGCGCACATCCTGTGGACGGCGAGGCGCCGGTGGATAACGTGCCTGTGGAAACGTGGATAACCTGTCAGGGCGTGCTCGGGGAACCCTTCCGGTTTGACCTGGGACACGTCTGACCCGTAACGTACGACGGTCGGCTTGCCACGCGGCGGCTATTTCGCATGCCCCGCATCCGGTAAGCCAGCCACTGTCGAGCGTCCCCATGTGCTGGGGATGCGTCTTGAGCCTGGAGCCCACTCGTGAGCAAGCGTACTTTCCAGCCGAACAACCGCCGTCGTGCGAAGACCCACGGCTTCCGGCTCCGCATGCGCACCCGCGCCGGCCGCGCCATCCTTGCCGCTCGCCGTCGCAAGGGCCGCGCCGAGATCTCCGCCTGACGCATCCGTTGCGCCCGGTTCGCCGGGCCTAGGCAGTGGCGCCCGTCGCCCGCCGGCATCGCTGTCGGCGGGCGACGGCCGTACCTGCCCAGGGTCGCCAAGATCTCTCGTGCTGCCGTCCGGGTCCCGCATGCGCCGGGGCGACGAGTTCGCCGGCGCGGTCAGAAGGGGAAGCCGAGCAGGCCGCCCCACCCTGGTCGCGCACCTTGGCATGCGCTCTGACAGGGACACTCCCCCCCTGGTCGGATTCGTGGTGAGCCGTGCCGTAGGAGGCGCGGTCATCAGAAATCGGGTTAAACGTCAGTTGAGACACCTCATGCGAGACCGTCTCGACCGGCTTCCGAGAGGTAGCCTGCTGGTGGTACGCGCCAATCCACCGGCCGCGTCCGCGCGAAGCGAGCGCATAGCCGCCGAACTCGACGTCGCGCTGGATCGTTTACTCAGGCGGCTGGAGCCCCCCGGGGCTCGCATGGATGGGCGATGATGACGGCGCAGCAGACCGCTGGAATTTCTCCGGCTGCCAGGATCCTGATGGCTCCGATCCGGTTCTACCGGTCCTTCGTGAGCCCTCTGCTGGGTCCCCGTTGCCGCTTCCACCCCTCGTGCAGTGCCTACGGCCTCGAAGCCGTGGCCGTTCACGGCGCGCTGCGCGGCACATGGTTGACGATCCGGAGAATCGGGCGTTGCCACCCATTCCATCCCGGAGGCTTTGACCCGGTGCCCCCGCGCCCGGGCCGGTCCGACGAAACGCAAGGGAGCTAGCTCGGTGGAGCTGTCCTGGCTGAACTGGCTATACACAGCCGTCGCCCATGTAATCACCTGGATTCACCAGGGCTACAGCACCTTCATCCCGAAGGACAGCGGGCTCAACTGGGCGCTGACCATCATCACGCTCACCGTGCTGATGCGGCTGCTGATCTTTCCGCTCTTCCTCAAGCAGATGCGCTCGTCGAAGAAGATGCAGGAGCTGGCGCCCAAGGTCCAGGAGATCAGAAAGCGCTACAAGAACGACAAGCAGCGGATGAACCAGGAGGTCATGGCGCTGTACCAGGGGCAGGGGGCCAACCCGCTGGGTGGCTGCCTCCCGATCCTGGCGCAGTTCCCGATCTTCATCTCGATGTTCACCGTGCTGCAGGCCATGGCGAACAGCCCGGTGCCCAAGTTCGGCATGACCCAGCAGATGATGGACAGCGCCCGAGCGGCCCACATCTTCGGCGCGCCGATCCCGGCGACCTTCTTCACCGACTCGGCCGACATCGTCAAGCTCGGCGCCGACCCGATCGTCACCAAGGTCGTGCTCGCCATCTTCGTGGCGGTCAGCTCGCTGACGACCTTCCTCACCGTCCGGCAGAGCGTGACCCGCTCGATGGCCCAGATGCCGGACAACCCGATGGCGCAGCAGCAGAAGATCCTGATGTACGTCTCGCCGCTGTTCGCCGTCTTCTCGCTGAACTTCCCCCTCGGCCTGATCCTCTACTGGGTCACCACGAACCTCTGGACCCTCGGCCAGCAGCACTGGTTCTACAGCCGCAACCCCTCCCCGGTGGTCGACGCCAAGGGCAACATCACGACTCCCGAGCCCAAGCCGAGCCTGCTGAGCAAGGTCAAGAAGACCGCCCCCGAGCCCGAGGCGCCGCCCGTGCCGGAGGCCAAGGTCATCCGGCAGCAGCCCACCCGCCAGCCCCGCAGCAAGCGGACCGGTAGCAAGAAGTCCTGACGTCTCATCCCGACAGCACGAAGGAGTGGCCGGACGTGACCGAGGCCGAGGCCGAGAAGGAGCCCGCGAAGGCGGCTCCCGATCTCGCAGCCCTGGAGCAGGAAGGCGAGATCGCGGCGGACTACGTCGAGGGTCTGCTCGACATCGCCGACATCGACGGTGACATCGACATGGATGTCGAGGGTGATCGCGCCGTGGTGTCGGTCGTCGATATCAAGGGCGGCGACCTGGTCGGCCCCAACGGCGAGGTGCTGGAGGCCATCCAGGAGCTGACCCGCCTGGCGGTCCACCGTCAGACGGGCGAGCGGTCGCGCCTGATGCTCGACATCGGCGGCTACCGCGACCGGCGCCGGAGCGAGCTGAGCGAGCTCGGCACCAAGATCGCGGCGGACGTCAAGCGGAACGGCGAGCCCAAGTCGCTGCAGCCGATGACCCCGTTCGAGCGGAAGATCGTGCATGACGCCGTCGCCGCGGCGGGCCTGCGGAGCGAGTCCGAGGGCGAGGAGCCCCGTCGCTTCGTGGTGGTCCTTCCCGTTTAGTACCTCCCCGCGGCGGCGTGAGCCGACCGCAGGCCGCCGTCCCCGGCTCCCGGGGACGGCGGCCTTTTTCGTGTCCCGCTCCGGTGGCCTGTCCTGCGGCCCGTCTCCGTGATCTTTCGTGTCCCGGCGTCCTGCGGCCCCGCCGCCACCCCGTGCCGTACGACGGCGCGGAGGCGGGCCGTTAGCCTTGAGATCGGCCTGACCCCGATATTCCGAGGGAAGAGTGAGCATCGAGTGAGTGACCAGATCCCCGAACCGCCCGAGGTCGCGCGCGAGGTGTTCACCGGCGACGCCTGGGCCAGAGCGGAGGCCTTCGCGGAGCTGCTGGCCGGTCCCGGGGTGGTGCGCGGGCTGCTCGGCCCGCGGGAGGTGCCGCGCATCTGGGACCGCCACCTGCTCAACTGCGCGGTGATCGCCGAGGCCGTGCCCGCCGACGTGCGCCTGGTCGACATCGGGTCCGGTGCCGGCCTGCCGGGCCTGGTCCTGGCGATCGTACGGCCCGACATCACCGTCACCCTCCTGGAGCCGCTCCTTCGCCGGACGGTGTTCCTGGAGGAGTGCGTGGAGTCGCTGAAACTCGGCAACGTCGAGGTGCTGCGCGGCCGGGCCGAGGAGTTCGCGGGCAGGCGGGAGTTCGACGTCGCCTCCGCCCGCGCGGTGGCGCCGCTCGACCGCCTGCTGAAATGGTCGCTGCCCCTGCTGCGCGAGGGGGGCGAGCTGCTGGCGATGAAGGGTGAGCGCGCCGCGGAGGAATTGGCGGACGCCGAGCCGCAATTGCGGGCGAGTGGGGTACAAACCGCGGAGCTTACATCGGTCGGGCACGGTAAGGTCGAGCCGCCCGCAACTCTCATCCGGGTGGTCGCCGGTCGGGCTCCCGAGGGAGCGCGGAAGGCCTCTCGCCGGAAGGATCGTGCCTCGCGAGGCAGATAGCGCGAGGCACCGGATAAACCGAGCAAAGCGAGTACGAGGCCAGTGAACGACCGTTCGAGTGCGATCGCCAGCGCGAGGAGCGGTCTCGGCTGGCCCGAGGTTCCCGCCATTTTGCCCCATGGACGCCTTTCCGGTCTGGGCTGGCCGGCACCGGCACCCGGTGCCGTAGTCAGGCCGGTTGAAAGGAAGACGACCGTGACCCAGACCCCCCTTAATCCCGGCGACTCGCCGCTGGTACGAGAGGCACTCAGCTCAGTGGTTTCACGTGAAACATCGGCCCAGAAGACCGCCGCCGCTCCCGGAGGTTCCGCCGGGGTCCGGGACGGCGACTGGCCCCGTCCCGCCAAGACCCGGATCTTCACCGTCGCCAACCAGAAGGGCGGCGTCGGCAAGACCACCACGTCGGTCAACCTGGCGGCGGCGCTGTCCATGCACGGCCAGCGGGTGCTCGTGGTCGACCTCGACCCCCAGGGGAACGCCTCGACGGCCCTCGCCGTCGAGCACCGCGGCGACGTGCCGGACATGTACAAGGTGCTCGTGGAGGACCTGCCGCTCGCGGAGGTCGTGAAGGAGGTCCCGGACATGCCGGGCCTCTACTGCGCTCCCGCCACGATCGACCTGGCCGGCGCCGAGATCGAGCTGGTCTCCATGGTCGCCCGCGAGGCCCGCCTGCAGCGCGCGCTGGCCGCGTACGCCGCCGTCGAGTTCGACTACATCCTCATCGACTGCCCTCCCTCGCTCGGCCTCCTCACGGTGAACGCGCTGATGGCCGCGAACGAGCTGCTCATCCCCATCCAGTGCGAGTACTACGCGCTGGAGGGTCTCGGCCAGCTGCTGAGGAACGTGGACCTGGTCCGCGCCCACCTGAACCCCACGCTCGACCTCTCCACCATCCTCATGACGATGTACGACGGGCGCACCCGCCTCGCCTCGCAGGTCGCCGACGAGGTCCGCTCCCACTTCGGCGCGACGGTGCTGAGCACGCTGATCCCCCGGAGCGTGCGTGTCTCCGAGGCTCCAAGCTACGGTCAGTCGGTCATGACGTACGATCCGGGCTCCAGCGGTGCGATGGCGTACATGGACGCCGCCCGCGAGATCGCTTACCGCGGTGCGGCCGTATGAGCACCGGGAACCCCGCGGCCTCGGCCACGGGCATGTCAGTGAGGGCGACACCTTGAGTCTCGGGAGGGGCAGTGAGTAAGCAGCCGAGAGGGCTGGGCAGGGGGCTGGGAGCGCTCATCCCGACGGGTCCGGCCGTCGTCACGGAGCCGCCCGTGTCGATGACCGTGACCATGGTCGCCCCCGAGCCGGTGGTGGTGCCGGAACAGCCCGGCCCCCAGCCGGTCGCGGGCGCCTACTTCCTCGAGATCCCCGTCGACGACATCGCGCCCAACCCGCGTCAGCCCCGCGACATCTTCGACGACGAGGCCCTGAAGGAGCTGGCCGTCTCGATCGGCGAGGTCGGCCTGCTCCAGCCGATCGTGGTGCGCGCCACGGGCGGGGGACTCTACGAGCTGATCATGGGTGAGCGCCGCCTGCGCGCCTCCCGGCTCGCCGGGCTCTCCGAGATCCCCGCGATCGTGCGGGAGACCCAGGAGGACAAGCTCCTGCTGGACGCGCTCATCGAGAACCTCCAGCGCGAGCAGCTCAACGCCCTGGAGGAGGCGGCGGCCTACCAGCAGCTGCTCAGCGACTTCGGCGCGACCCACGAGCAGCTCGCCACCCGGATCGGCCGGTCCCGCTCGCACGTGACCAACACGGTGCGCCTGCTGAAGCTGCCTCCCTCGGTGCAGCGCAGGGTCGCGGCCGGGACGATCAGCGCGGGCCACGCCAGGGCACTGCTCCGCCTGGAGGATCCCGCCGCCCAGGAGCATCTGGCCGGCCGGATCGCGGCCGAGCTGCTCTCGGTCCGCGCGGTCGAGGAGATCGTCGCCGTGGGCGACGCCAAGGCCGCCCCGGACGCGGCCCCGGCTCCGCGCGCCCCCCGGGCGAAGCCCGACGAGGAGCCCGCCCTCCGGCAGCTGGCCGACCGTCTCTCCGACCGCTTCGAGACCCGGGTGAAGGTCGACTTCGGCCGTCGCAAGGGACGCATCGTGGTGGAGTTCGCGACCATCGACGATCTGGAGCGCATCATCGGCACGATGGCTCCGGGCTCGCTGCAGGCGATGGAAGGATGATCACACCGGCTCCGGAGGCCCGGGAGAGCGATCCCGTGGCGCACTCACCGGGCCGGTGAATCTTCCCCGAGGCCCCTTCCGGGATGGCTGCCTTCCGGGACGACCCCCGGCGGCCGACCTTCCCTGACGGTTCCCCGACGACGAACGGCCGCGCTGTTTCACGTGAAACAGCGCGGCCGTTCGCGTTCTCCCGCTTCTTCTGTCGTTCGCGCGGTGGTTCCACGCTCCGCCCCCGGGCGCCTGTACGTTTCCCGCTCCTTCCGCCCGCCGCCCTGTGCTCGCCGTACGGCGTTGCGATGATCTACTGGGCCCCCTGCCCTCCGGTGCGCCTGGCGCGTACGCGTGAGCGTCTTCAGGGCCGTACGCCTCGCTTCGCGGGGGCCATCGTGAGTGGGAGTGCTGTATTCCAGCAGAGGCTTTTCGCTGGAGCTGGAGGGCTGTCATTTCGTGCAGTCTTGCTCGATGCCCTCGCTGTCGCCGGGGGGAGGCGGTGCTGTTTCACGTGAAACACGAATCGGGGTGGCGCGACCGAAGCCCGTGAGGGTCGCTCCTCGGTGGAAGGGGAGCGGGGCCTGCTTCGCGGTGAAGGCGGCTGCGGTTGACGTATGGGAGAAGAAGGCGGCCCGGGGGCGGCGGGCGGTGTTTCACGTGAAACAGCCGCCGCGCTGGGAGTGGGCTGTTTCACGTGAAACAGGGGCCGGTCAGGAGCCGGTGGTCTCCTGGACGACGAGACGGATGTCGGCGAGGAAGGTGTCGACGTGCTCTGGGGTGGTGTCGAAGGCGGTCACCCAGCGGACCACGTTCTCGGCCGCGTCCCAGACATGGAAGAGATAGCGCTGCTGCAGCTCCGCGACGGCCTTCTCGGGGAGGGCGGGGAAGACGGCGTTGGACTGCACGGGGTAGCGCAGGGAGACGCCGGGGAGATCGGCGATGCCGTCGGCCAGGCGGTGGGCCATCGCGTTGGCGTGGGCGGCGTTCTCGCGCCAGAGGTCATCGGTGAGGAGGGCGGTCAGCTGGGCGGAGACGAAGCGCATCTTGGAGGCGAGCTGCATCCCCTGCTTGCGCAGGAAGAGCGCCGGGGCGTCCAGCTCCGGGCGGAGGATCACGAGCGCCTCGGCGCCCATGGCGCCGTTCTTGGTGCCCCCGAAGCTGAGCAGATCCACGCCCGCGTCCGTGGTGAGGGAGCGGAGCGAGCAGCCGAGCTCGGCCGCCGCGTTGGCCAGCCGGGCGCCGTCCATGTGCAGGAAGAGGCCGTGCGCGTGCGCGAACTCCGCGAGCTCGGCGATCTCGTCGGCGGTGTAGCAGGTGCCGCACTCGGTCACCTGGGAGATGGAGATGACCCTGGGCTGGGAGTGGTGCTCGTCCCCCAGCACGGACAGCTGGCCGCGGACGTCGTCCACGGAGATCTTGCCGTCCCCCGTCGGGAGGGTGACCAGCTTGGCGCCCAGCAAGCGTTCCGCGGCACCGCACTCGTTGGTGTGGATGTGGGCGGTGGCCGGGCAGAGCACCGCGTCGTACGCCCGGAGCACGAGGCCGAGGCCGACCACGTTGGCGCCGGTGCCGTTGAACATCGGGTAGGCGGTCGCGTGGGCGCCGAACTCGGCGCGGAAGGCGTCCTGCATCGCGGTGGTCCAGGCGTCACCGCCGTAGGCGGGGGCGTCTCCGGTGTTCGCTTCGAGGATGGCGGCGAGGACCGCGGGGTGCACGCCCGAGTGGTTGTCGCTGGCGAAGCTCTTGGGAAATGGGGTGGAGGTCAGCACACGGCCAGCGTAGGGGGAACCCCGCCCCGGCCTCCGACCCGCCCCGCCCGCTCGCGGGCCGGTCCATCCGACCCGCCCCGGCCTCGCTTGCCGGATCCGATCCGCCCCGCCCACCGACCCGCCCCGCTCGCGGGCCGGTCCATCCTGCCCGCCCGACCCGGCCCGGCCCCGCTTGCCGATCCGATCCGTCCTGCCCGCCTGCCCGGCTCGGCCCGGCCCGCTCCCGATCTGGTCTGCTCACGATCCTGGCCGCTCACGATCCTGGCCGCTCACGATCCGGGCCTCTCCCGATTCGGGCCTCTCACGATCCGGGCCGCTCACGATTCGGCCCGGCCCGCGCCCGCGGTGGGCCACGCGGAGGAGCCGGGCACGAGGGGACGGGCGCGAGAGGGGTGATGGGTGACGCGAGAGGTCAGGCGCCGCGGCTGGCGGCCTGTTCCAGGAGAACGCGGCAGAGGGTGCCGAGGTCGTCCCCGGCGGCCTCCGCGGCCATGGGGAGGAGGGACGTCTCGGTCATGCCCGGGGCGACGTTCACCTCGAGGAAGTGGGGCAGGCCGTCCGCGTCGACGATCAGGTCGGTGCGGGAGACGTCCCTGAGGCCGAGGGCGGTGTGCGCGGTCACGGCCATCGCGGCGCAGGCCGCCGACGCCTCGGGCGAGAGGCGCGCCGGGGCGAAGAACTCGGTGTGCCCGGCGGTGTAGCGGGCCGCGTAGTCGTACACGCCCTCGTTGGCGACGATCTCCACGGGGGGCAGTGCCACCGGCCCGTTCCCGAGGTCGACCACGGAGACGGCGACCTCGACCCCCTCCACGCAGCGCTCGATCAGCGCGGTGTCGCCGTAGGCGAAGCAGCCGACCATCGCGGCGGGGAACTCCTCGGCGCTGCGGACGATCGACGCGCCGAGCGCCGAGCCGCCGCGGGACGGCTTGACGAACAGGGGGAGGCCGAGGCGGTCCACGATGCGGGCCAGCACCGCGGAGGCGCCGAGGTCGTGGAAGGTCTCCTTGGGCAGCGTCACCGACTCGGGGGTGCGCAGCCCGACGGAGCGGACGACGGTCTTGGCGGTGGGCTTGTCGTAGGCGACCCGGCAGGCGTCGGGGCCGGCGCCGACGTACGGGACGGAGAGGAGTTCCAGGACCGAGCGGATGGCGCCGTCCTCGCCCGCCCCGCCGTGCAGGGTGACGAAGACCGCGTCCGGCGGGTCCGCGAGCACGGCGGGAACCAGGGACGCGTCGGTGTCGCGGGTCTCCACGGAGACGCCCGCCCCGCGCAGCACCTCGCTCACCCGGCGGCCGGAACGCAGCGAGACCTCCCGCTCGTAGGAGAGCCCGCCCGCCAGGACGAGCACATGGCCCAGGTCACTCATCCGACATACCTCTCGTCAAGGCCCGCTCCGAGCCTGTCCTGTCGCTCTCGTCACGCGCGGTCCGGCTGTCCCGGCGAACCGGATCGATCACCGCGCACCGGCGCAGGAAGTCACCGTACGGTACCGGCGGGGAGGAGCTCATGCCGGAGGTGCCCCGCTGGTACGGAGCACCCCCGGAGGGCGGGGTTACGCGAGGTCGGGACCCGGGGTGTCGATCCCGGCGCGCTCGGCGGGCGAGCCGGTCCCGAAGGTGTCGCGGACGCGGAGCTCCTGCCCGATCACCCCGGCCAGGCGGCGGACGCCCTCGCGGATCCGCTCGGGCTCGGGGTAGCAGTAGGAGAGCCGCATGTGCCGCGCGCCGCCGCCGTCGGCGAAGAAGCCGGTGCCCGGCACGAAGGCCACCCGCTCGGCGACCGCGCGGGGCAGGAGCGCCTTGGAGTCGAGCCCCTCGGGGAGGGTGGCCCAGACGAAGAACCCGCCACCGGGGCGGGTCCAGGTGACGCCGTCGGGCATCAGGGCCTCCAGCGAGGCGAGCATGGTGTCGCGTCGCTCGCGGTAGAGCTCCCTGAACGACTTGATCTGCTCGCGCCAGGGCTGGGTGGCGAGATACTGGCCGACGGCCAGCTGCGTGAAGGAGGAGTGCGACAGCACCGCCGACTCCATCGCCAGCACCAGTTTCTCGCGGATGGCGTGCGGGGCGAGGGCCCAGCCGACCCGGAAGCCGGGGGCGAGGGTCTTGGAGAACGAGCCGAGATAGACGATGCCGTCGGCGTTGTCGGCGCGCAGCGCCCGCATGGGGTCGCCGTCGAAGCCGAGCATGCCGTACGGGTTGTCCTCGACGATCAGCACGTCGGCCCGCTGGCAGATCTCCAGGACCTGCTGCCTGCGCGCGACGCTGAGCGTCACCCCGGCGGGGTTCTGGAAGGTGGGGATCGTGTAGAGGAACTTGATCCGGTTGCCCGCGCTCTTCAGGGCGTAGATGGTCTGGGCGAGCGACTCGGGGATGATCCCCTCGCTGTCCATCGCGACGTGGATGACCCTGGCCTGGTAGGCGGAGAACGTGCCCAGGGCCCCGACGTAGGAGGGCCCCTCGGCGAGCACGACGTCACCCGGGTCGATGAAGATCCGGGTGATCAGGTCGAGGGCCTGCTGGGAGCCGACGGTCACGACGACGTCGTCGGGGTTGGCCTCGATGCCCTCCATCCGCATGACGTCGCAGATCTGCTCGCGCAGGTGCGGGTCGCCCTGCCCGGAGCCGTACTGGAGCGCGACCGGGCCGCGCTTGGCGATCAGGTCGGCGACCAGCTCCCCCACCACGTCCAGGGGGAGGGCGGTGACGTAGGGCATGCCTCCGGCGAGTGAGACCACCTCGGGCCTCGACGCGACGGAGAAGAGAGCTCGCACCTCGGAGGCGACCATCCCGGTTGCCCGTGCCGCGTAACGGTCGACGTAGGCGTCGATGCGCGACCCCTGGGTGGGGGCGATGGCCTGACCGTGATCGTGATCCTGGGGCACGGTCCACCTCCTAGGTTGTGTGGAGCGCAAAGCGCTCATACTAGAGAAACCAGGTTACGTCAGGGGTTGTAGTCGCCTGCGTGTGGGGACGGGACCTCCTGAAACCAAGACCCTTACTGGGCTACGATGCCAGCTGGAGACGCCGTTTTCGCGCGTTTTTCGCCATGGCTTGCACTCGTCTCGCCAGGATTGGGGCCAACAGGTGTCGCGTCGGCTGGCAAACGTCACTCTCGACAATCTCGACGACCTGCCGCGCCGCTGCCGCCGGTGCGTCTTCTGGGAGCTCGACCCCGTCAACGCGGACCGGGCCGTGAAGGCCGGAGACCCGGGGCTGGAGAAGGAGGCCTGGATCTCCTCCACCCTCCTGGAGTGGGGAAGCTGCGGGAAGATCGTCTACGTCGACGGGGTGGCGGCCGGCTTCGTGCTCTACGCGCCGCCCCACTACGTGCCGCGCTCGGTGGCCTTCCCGACCTCCCCGGTCAGCGCGGACGCGGTGCTGCTGATGACCGCGCACATCATCCCGGAGTTCTCCGGGGGCGGCCTGGGCCGGATGCTGGTCCAGGGCGTGGCCAAGGACCTGACCCGGCGCGGGGTGCGCGCGATCGAGGCGTTCGGCGACCTGAAGTGGGAGCAGCCGGGCGCGTGCCTGATGCCCGCCGACTACCTGCTCTCCGTGGGTTTCAAGACGGTCCGCCCGCACCTGCGCTTCCCCCGCCTCCGCCTGGAGCTGAAGAACGCCGTCTCGTGGCGTGAGGACGTCGAGGTGGCGCTGGAGAGGCTGCTCGGGTCGATGAGCCCGGAGAGGGCGCTGCGGCCCGTCTGAGACCCCCTGGAGCCCGTCCGGCACGCTCTGCAGCCGGACGCGCCTTCCCGGGGCCCGTACGAGCCCTCCCGGAGCGGTGGCGTCACCGGGCGCATGTGAAAGCCCCCCGCGGTGAGACGGGGGGCTTTCAGTGGGTGGGTGTGCCGCTCGGAAGCGGGTGATACGGGCGGACGCCGTGGGGGGCGGCCGACCCGCAGGGGGCCTAGATGATGCCCTCGAGCTCGCGAAGCAGCATGGCCTTCGGCTTGGCGCCGATGATCTGCTTCACAACCTCTCCGTTCTTATAGACGTTCAGAGTGGGAATCTGGAGTACGCCGTAGTTTGTCGCCGTTGTCGGATTTTCGTCGACGTTCAGCTTGACGACGGTGAGCTTCTCGGCCTGCTCCCCGGCGATCTCCTCCAGGATCGGCGCGACCTGGCGGCACGGGCCGCACCACTCGGCCCAGAAGTCGACGATCACGGGCTTGTCGCTCTTGAGGACGTCGGCCTCGAAGCTGGCGTCCGTCACGTGCTTGATGGTGCCCAAGGTTCCTGCTCTCCTCTTGCCCTCTTGTCCGGGGGCTGTCCCTGATGACGTTGCCGATGGGTGGCCGGCGGTGTGACGCCCCCCGCGAGGCCCGCCTCGCGGGGGGCGTCACACGCCGTCGTCACGCGCCGTGCTCGGCCAGCCAGCGCTCGGAGTCGAGCGAGGCGGCGCAACCGGTGCCGGCGGCGGTGATCGCCTGGCGGTAGGTGTGGTCGACGACGTCGCCCGCGGCGAAGACGCCTTCCAGGTTCGTGCGCGTCGAGGGCGCGTCGACCGTGATGTAGCCCTCGTCGTCGAGATCGATCTGGCCCTTGACCAGCTCGGTGCGCGGGTCGTGCCCGATCGCGACGAACAGGCCGGTGGCCGCCAGCTCCGCCTCGGCGCCGGTCTTGAGGTTGCGCACCCGCAACCCGCTCACCTTGGTCTCGCCCAGCACGTCGACGACCTCGCTGTCCCACAGGAAGCGGATCTTCTCGTTCGCGAACGCCCGGTCCTGCATGATCTTGCTGGCGCGCAGCTCGTCACGGCGGTGCACCACCGTCACCGAGGCGGCGAACCGGGTCAGGAAGATCGCCTCCTCCATCGCGGTGTCGCCGCCGCCGACGACCACGATGTCCTGGCCGCGGAAGAAGAACCCGTCACAGGTGGCGCACCACGAGACGCCGTGGCCCGACAGGCGCTTCTCGTTGGGAACGCCCAGCTCGCGGTATCCCGAGCCCATCGACAGGATGACGGACGTGGCGTAGTAGGTGTCGGTGGCGGTCTTGACGACCTTCGGGGTGGCGGCCAGGTCGACCTCGACCACGTCGTCGGCGACGAGCTCGGCACCGAACCGCTCGGCCTGCTTGCGCATCCCGTCCATCAGGTCCGGGCCCATGATGCCGCCGGGGAAGCCGGGGAAGTTCTCCACCTCGGTGGTGTTCATCAGGGCGCCACCCGCGGTGACCGACCCCTCGAAGACCAGCGGATTCAGCTCTGCACGCGCGGAGTACACGGCCGCCGTGTAACCCGCGGGACCCGACCCGATGATGATCACATTTCGGACGTCCATCAGTGCTCGCGCCTCTCCCTCTGTCGATGCCACCGGCGTCAACAGATCCTAGGGGCCGGTGATTCCCGCCCGGCGCGGTGACGGATCCCCCGGTGGAACCGGAAAGCCCGGCACGGACGAATCCATGCCGGGCAACCCTGGCGGGGGCGCGGGTTTTGGGAACGGATTACCCGTCACGGATCACCCCGGGCCACCTGTCACCGGCCGTCCCGGACCTGTCACCGCGATTCCCCGAGCCCCCTGTCACCGGTCCCCGAGACCCTGTCACCGGCCCTCGAAACCCCTGTCATGGCGTCTCACCGCGTCCCCGGAACCTCTGTCACCGGTTGTTCCCGGCGTCTCACCCGTCCCCGGGACCTCTGTCACCGGTATCCCGGACGTCTTACCACGGTCGCCCCGGGTGGCCTGTCGAGGTCACCCGGAGCCGATCCGCTTCGGTCACTCCCAGCGCGCGAGGCCCGGCCTGCGCACGTCGTCACACTGCGGGCCCACGACGTGGACGCGCACCGTGTTCTTGGCCTGGTTCTGCCAGAAGAGCAGGATGTTGGCCTCCTGCCCGTTGTAGAACCCTTGGTCCACGGCGAAGGGCGAGAGGCCGACCTGTGCTGAGACCTGCCGGACACACTTGTCGATGCTCGAGTTCTCGGTCGTCCCGACGATGGTCGCCGGGCTGATGTACTCGAGCAGCGAGTCGCGCAGCTCGGCGTCGGTGTAGTTGTAGTTGCTGTCGGTCAGCGTGTACTGGATCGTGTCCGCCGGCACGGGCTTAGCGATCACCGGCACGCGGTCCGGGCCGGACGCCGTCAGCGTCCCGGTCGCCAGCACGGTCGCGCCGATCACCGCCGCGGCCACGCCCGCCGCCGCGGCGGGCATCGCCCACCGGCGCCGCCGGTCCGCGCCGCGACGCCTGGCCGGGACCACCGGGACCACGGTGCCGTCGTCGCCGACGACCCCCAGCCGCACCGGCTCAAGCTCCGGCTCCCGCTCCGGGGCCGGAGCCCTCCGCGGGGTCGTCTCCCATGGCGCCGGTTCTGCGGGAGAGGACGTCTCCCACGGCGCGTCGCGCATTATGTCGTCCCAGGCCGGTGCTTCCACCAGGCCCACTCCACCTCCACGGAAGCTGTCTGCCTCGGCGGCCAGCGCGCGGTCGATCCTCAGCGCGACTCCCATCGGCATCGCCGGTGTCGGAGTCGCCGCCAGCACCTCACGAACTGCCGCGAGGTCGGCGAGGCTCTCACCACAGGGATCGCAGATCGCGAGATGCTCGCGTACCCGCATGGCCGTGGCGGCGTCGAGGAGCCCCTCGGCCAGTTCGGCCAAGATCTCCAGGTCGTAGTGCGTATCACCCGTCACGAAGTTCTGCTCCCTTCGCGGATGAGACGCGAGACAGGTCTGATCGGTTCCGTAAATGGGAAAGAATCGGGGCGAGTTTCGCCCTTCCGCGCGCGCACCGGCTCTTCACCGTGCCGCTCGGCACCTCCAGCACCTGGGCCGCGTCCTCGACCGAGTAGCCCATCATGTCCACGAGGACCAGCGCGGCGCGCTGGTCGGAGGGCAGCAGCTTCAGGGCCGCCGAGACCTCCATGGACACCTCGCGCTCGGCCGTCTGGTCGAGCACCGGGGTCTCGCGCTCCGCGGCCTCGACGAGCTCGTCGTCGGCCACCGGGCGCACCGATTTCCTGCGCATGCGGTCGAGGCACGCGTTGACCACGATGCGATGCAGCCACGTGGTCACCGCCGCCTCGCCGCGGAAGCTCCCGGCCTTGCGGTAGGCCGAGACGAAGGCGTCCTGAACGGCGTCGGCCGCCTCGTCGGGGTCGCCCAGCGTGCGCAGGGCGACCGCCCACATGCGGTCTCGATGTCGCTTGACTATTTCACTGAAGGCGTGCGGATCCCCGGCGATGTGCCGGGTGAGCAGGTCGGCGTCGGACACGGGGGCCTTCGCCGTCTGCTCGTCCGCCGCTGGCGGGGTCTCGGGTGGGGAATTCACAAGGAGAGTCCTGCTATACCGATCCGGGGAGAACACCTCTACGGGATAGATGGTGCCACGGATTCTCCGATGATCTGCAAGAAGCCACGTAAAACAGATCAAATCGGGGCGGTGTCACTTGGTCGCGAAGACCTTCATGTCCAGCACCTGTCCGCGGTACTTCCCCTGGTAGGTGGGCATCTTGGTGAACCAGACGAGCACGTAGCGGCCCTTCTTCGGGGCCTCCGCGGTGAACGTCTTCTTGCCCGAGAGCCCGTTGACCTTCTGCAGCACGGACAGGTCGTCGAGCTGCGGGGAGTCGCCGACCCTGAGCTCCGCGGTGCCCCCCGAGGTGCTGCCGAAGTTGACCGTCACCTGCTTGACCGGGACGCTCTCGCCCATGTCCAGCAGGAGGCCCACCCCCGTCTTGAGCCGGCCGAAGTCGGCGGAGTCGTACGACTCGGAGTGCCAGTCGGTGGACTCCCTGCCGTCGGTCGCGTTGACGGCGAGCTCGCCGCGCTCCTCGTTGTCGCCCAGCGGGTCGAAGCCGGTGACCGAGGAGGACTTCACCTCCCGGGTGCCGGCGGCCGCGGTCGGCGTGGGCGTGGCGCTCTCCTCGCCGGGCACCGGGGTGCCGGCGTTGCCGATGCTGCGGCCGAGGGTCCAGGCGCCCAGGCCGACGGCCACCATCACCAGCAGCACGACGACGGTCATGGCGACCTTGTTGACCATGCCGCCCGCCTGGCGGGGCATCGGGCGGTGCTGGGTCTGGTGGTGGTGCTGGGGAGGGGGCGTGTGGCGCTGGGGCGCCGCCGTGTCGATGCCCTCGGAACGGGAGGCCGCCACCGGCAGCGTCGTCATGGGCATCGGCGTCGGCATCGGCAGGGGACTGGGCCGCGACACCGAGGCGAGGGCCTCGGCGACCTCGGCGGGCGTGGTGAGCGGTTCGAGCCCGCGCCTGGTCTCCGGCAGCAGCGCCCGGCAGACGATGGCGTCCAGGTAGCCGGGGACGCCCGCGGTGACCTGGCGGGGCGTGCAGAAGTGCCCGTCGCCCATGGGCGCGACGGGCAGGCCGCCGCCGTCGCGCTCGTCGCCCGGCCAGTGGCCGGTCAGCCCGGCGTACAGCAGGCGGCCGAGGCCCTCGGCGTCCTCGCGGGCGGGGTCGTCGCTCGTCACGTCGTCCAGGACCGCGTCGACCCCCAGGCCGAGCAGCTTGACCGTGCTGCCCGCCGTCCAGACCAGGTGGTCGGGGGTGAGGCAGAGGTGGGCGAGGTTCGCCTCGTGCGCGTGGGCCAGCGCCTCCGCGGCCTCGGCGACCATCGCGGCGGCCCGCTCGGGGTCGAGCGGCCCTCCCGCGATCATGTCGCCGAAGGACTCGCCGCTCACCCACTCGCTGACGACGTAGGAGTGGCCGTCGTCCTCGGTCGCGTCGAAGACCTGGGTGAGACGGGGGTCGGTCAGCCGGCTCGCCACCCTGGCGGCCGTGACGACCTCGTTCAACCGGGGGAAGTCGGGATCGAAGGTGTGGACGGCGACGGGCCTGGCGAGCACCTCGTCGATGGCCTTCCACAGCGTGGCGCCGCCCGACTCGTGGACGCGGTCCTCGAGCCGGAAACGCTCGGCCAGCTTGGTGCCGGGCTCGACGGCGGGGGAACTCACGAGGACCCCGTACCTGAGAACACGACAGCACCATGCCCGGTCAGCACATCACGACACATCACACGATGCTGGGTGGATCCGCCCACGCCCTCCTGCTTCCATTAGCCGCATGTCACCACACGCGTCGCACCATGGTAGTCCCGCGCCGGTTCCGCCCGTGTTCGTCTTGTCAGACGTTTGAGACAAGTCTTTGGGTTACCGGCCTACCCGTCCTGCCACCATTCCAACGATCGAACTCACCTCGGGGATGCGCATCCGGTGGGCGATCGCCAAGTAAAGAACCATACCGAGTCCGCCGCCCGCCGCCAGCATGATGGCCGCGCTCAGCGCGTCAAGTCCCGTGAGCTCCTGCGTGAGCCACAGCACGCCGAGCGCGAGCGCGGCCGGGGGGAGCGCGGCCACGTACATCCGGGACAGCCCGGCGGCCACCCTGCGCCCCGCCAGGCCCCCCACGCGCCGCGCGGCCATGATCCACGCGACCGCCGCGCCCACCACGTAGGCGGCGGTGAACGCGGAGGCCAGGCCCATCACGATGTAGCGGGGGGGAAGGGTGTAGTAGGCCACGAGGCTGAGCGTGGCGTTCACCGCCAGGTTGCCGAGGGCGAGGAGGACCGGGGTGCGGGTGTCGCCGAAGGAGTAGAAGACCCGCAGCAGCAGCTGGAAGATCGAGAACGGCACCAGCGCCAGCCCGAAGACCTGCAGCACGTTGCCGATGTAGACCGCCGAGTCGACGGTCATGTTGCCCCACGAGAAGATCAGCACGGTCACCGCGGGCCCCAGCACCATCAGCAGCAGCCCGGCGGGCACCAGCAGCACCGACACCAGCCGCACCCCCGAGGCGAACTCCTCGCGGACCGTGTCGAGCTCCCCGTCGGCCACCCCCCGGCTCATCCTGGGCAGCATCGCGGTGATCACCGAGACCGCGATGATCCCGTACGGGAGCTGGAAGAGCTGGTAGGCGTAGGCGTAGGCGGCGTTGCCCGCGCCGGGTGCCCGGTTGCCCGCGCCGGTCGCGAGCTTGGTGGTGACGAGGAAGCTGATCTGGCCGATCCCGACGTAGGCGAAGGTCCAGGACGCGGTCCGGCCCATCTCGCCGAGCCCGGCGTTGCGCAGGTCGAGCCGGGGCCGGAAGCGGAAGCCGACCCGGTGCAGCGAGACGACCAGCACCGCGCACTGCGCCACGATGCCCGCGGTGGTGCCCAGCCCGAGCAGGGCCAGGTCGGCGTCGGTGATCGTGTCGACGTCCGTGCCCGCGCCGCCCAGCTTCACGTAGTAGACGAGGGCGACGGCGATCATCACGAGGTTGTTGAGCACGGGCGCCCACATCGGGGCGGCGAACCTGTCGCGGGTGTTGAGGATCGCCCCGGCGATCGCGCCGACCCCGAAGAAGGCGATCATCGGCAGGATGTACTGGGCCAGCCGGACCGCGACCTCGGTCTGCCGGGGGCCCCAGTCGGTGCTGTAGAGGCCGATCAGCGGCTTGGCCAGGAGCACGGAGACCACCGCGACCACCGTCAGCGCGAGCACCCCGAGCGTCATCAGCCGCTGTTCGTAGGCCCGGCCGCCGTCGGGGTCGGACTTCTGCCGCCGGATGATCATCGGGACCACGACGCTGCTCAGGATCCCGCCGAGGAGGGAGTCGAACAGGATGAACGGGATCGTGTAGGCCACGTTGTAGGCGTCGCCCAGCGCGAAGGTGCCGATGGCCGCGGCGAGCACCGCCGTCCGGACGAAGCCGGTGACGCGGGAGACCATCGTCCCCGCCGCCATGATCGCGCTCGCGCGCAGGACCCTGCTCATGCGCTTTCCTTCGCTAGGTGCTCGGAGCGCCGGGCGCTCACGACTCGGTGCCGGCGGGTTCGCGCTCGCGCTCCGGCGGCGGGGCCGCGGCGGGGCGGCGGCGTCCCCGCCTGCGCAGGACGCGCAGGACGACGGCCGCCAGCATCACCACGAGAGCCGCCCCCACGATCACCAGGGCGACCCCGGTGTAGCCGGTCGTCCGCACGGTCAGCTCGATCGGCTTGCCGTACTTGCGGCCGTCCTCGGTGGTGAGCTGGACCGTCACGGTCGACTGGCCGCTCTCCCTGGAGGTCATCGGGATCCGGATGGTCTGGTTCTGGCCGCCGAAGATCTCCAGCTTGTCGTCGTACGGCTCGATCTTGAGCAGTTCGGGCTGGTCGGAGGTCACCTTGAGCCGGACCGCGACCCTGCTGCCCTCGCCGCTCAGCCCGTTGCGCACGCTGATCGGCACGTCGCCGTTGCTGCCGGCCAGGGTGCGCAGCCGCGACTGCTCGCTGCCGGTGATGTTGACCATGGCGATCCGGCCGTCGACCGCCTCGGCGAGCTGCTGGACGTACGGTGCCGCGTTGCCGGTCCTGCCGCGCCACGCGGAGGAGGTCAGGCGCAGCAGCGCCAGGTCGAAGGCGTCGAGGTCCTGGGCGGTGGTGATCGCGGCGGTCAGGTCGGCGCGGGCGCCGACCCTCTTGACGCCCGTCAGGTACTGCTTGGAGAGCTCCAGCTTCCGGTCCTGGTCGGTGTAGGTCAGGCCGGCCCGCGCGACCGGGGCGCCCTTGCCGCGCTTGACCGCGTCGAGCGTGACGGGTGCCAGCCAGGGCAGGGCGGCGGCCGTCTCGACCAGGTCGGTCACGTACTCGGGATCGGGGTCCCAGCGGCGGTGCGGGACGGCGATCACCGTCCTGACCGGGGCGCCGGGCTCCGAAGCGATCATCGCCGTCTCCGCGATGAACCGCTGCCGGTTCGCCAGCGCCGCGCCGGGGGCGGAGGTGTCGGCGCCGACCGTCTCGCTCAGCGCCGCGTCGGCGACCAGGGCGGTGAGCGGGCCGTTCACGCTCTCCAGGGTCGCCGAGGCGTCGGGGGTGGTGAGCGGGGGCGTCGCCGGCGGCAGGTTCGGCACGTTCAGCAGCACGGTGCCGACGCCGCCGGTGGCCAGCAGGTCCAACCCGTCGTAGTCGATCAGGCCGCCCACCGGCCAGTTCACGTTGGTGATCACGTCGCGGCCGAGGGTCTCCCTGGCGACGATCGCGGCCGCGGCGATCCCGGTCGCGGTGGCGTCGTCGACGCCGTTGTGGGCGAGGGCCGCCACGTCGGGGTCGCCGTACGGGGTGGCGACCACCGGGTGGTCGGCGACGGCGTCGCGGAGGTCGCTCAGCCACTGCGCGGCCTCGGGGGTCGCGGGACGCTCTTGAGAGCGGTCCTTGACCCTGACCGTGTGCGGCCCGCCCATGGCCCGCGCGTCGTCGAGCAGGGCGGGGTCGACGATCCAGGTGAGGCCCTTGGCGGACGACGTGTCCTGGGCGATCTTGAGCAGGTCGCCCAGGCGCTTGCCGGGCGCCATGGCCGCGGGCAGGCCCTCGTCGACGAAGGTGGAGTCGACGGCCCGGCGCGGCTGGTCGACGATGGGCAGCACCGTGGCGAGCCGGGTGCGGGCCACCCGGGTCTCCCTGGGCATGTAGGTCACCGTGGTGCGCATGGTGGCGACCTGCTGCTCGTAGGCGTCGACGACCTCGACCATGATCGGATAGACGCCGAAGGCGGAGAACCCCCGCTCCAGCGGGGTGAAGGAGAACTCCCACGGCAGTTTCCCCGAGGGCGCGATCGGCGCCTGGACGAAACTCTCGCAGCACCACCGGGTCGGGAGGGTCTGTCCCGCCTGGTAGGCCTCCAGGTCGGCGCGCCGGGCGAACGGCTGGGACGAGAAGTGCATCCGGATGCGCAGCCCGTTCAGGGGCTCGGCGCCGGAGTTGACCAGGGAGCCGGAGAGCTTGATCTCGGTGTCCGGGTCACGGGGGGCGTCGGGACCGATCGCCTCCAGCACGACCTGGAGGCCCGCCCGGTTCGCCGAGGCCGGGGCCGGGGTCGTCCGGGCGTTCGCCGTACCCGGAACGACCACGGCCGCGGGAACGAGCAGCGTGGTGGCGAGGAGGGCGAGTAGCGCGGCCTTGTGGATCACGTGCCGGCCAGGGGTCGAGTACGGCGCACGCCGGTAATGCTATGGCCTAACCGGCGAGGGGAAAGGTCGCCGGTTCGCTGCGGGAGCGATGCGGGGTCAGGTCGACGATCTTTCCTGACACCAGTGTGAGCAGGTGGTCTGCACGTATCAGGAGTGCCGTACGACGCTCTCCGGTGGGCACGTAAACGGGTGTGGCGGTACGGGTGAGCCGCTCGTCCACCAGCACGGTGAGCGTGGGGGGCAGCAGCAGCGGGCAGACCAGGCCCGAGGCGTAGTCGGTGGCGGAGTTGACGGTGAAGGCCGAGGCCTGCCGGACCCGCCGGGCCTCCAGGATGCCGCCGACCACGCCGGGGCGCGGCGGGGAGCCGACGGAGGTGAGGACCGCCACGGGCTCGCGGCCGATTCGCGTCGTGACCTCCAGGACCGTGACTCCCAGGCAGATCTCGGGACTCGCCGACAGCACCTCGGGGAGTTCGTCCGAGCATGTCATCGCGCGCGGAAGGCGTACGATCTCATGATGGACCTGGTGTGCGAGGAGCCAGCGGTGGATCGCGAGCGCATCCTTCATGTGTGTGCTCCTTGCCTCGACGCACAGTCCCCGAGGTTCCCTGACCGACCGTAACCTGGTGATCGCTTCAGGTGTATCCCCGCAGGGGAACATGTTCCGTAACCGAAGGACCTACCCGGCTTGTCCCTTTCAAATCTGACCCAGAGCCAGCGCCACGGCATGAGCGAGCTGTTCCGGAAGATCGCACCCGTGGCGGACGAGCTCGGCGAGCTCTTCGCCGCCAGGGGATACCAGATCGCCCTCGTCGGCGGCTCCGTCCGCGACGTCTTCCTGGGCAGGATCGGCAACGATCTCGACCTGACCACGGACGCGAGGCCCGAGACGGTCCTGGAGCTCGTCCGCGACTGGGCCGACTCCATCTGGACGATCGGCATCGACTTCGGCACCGTCGGCGTCCGCAAGGGCGGGTGGCTCCTGGAGATCACCACCTACCGCAGCGAGTCGTACGACCCCAAGTCGCGCAAGCCCGACGTGGCCTACGGCGACACGCTGGAGGGCGACCTGGCCCGGCGCGACTTCGCGGTCAACGCGATGGCGCTGCGCCTGCCGTCCCGCGAGTTCGTCGACCCGCACGGCGGCCTCGACGACCTGCACGCCAGGGTGCTGCGCACCCCGGGCCCCCCCGAGCGCTCCTTCGGCGACGACCCGCTGCGGATGCTCCGCGCGGCCAGGTTCGCCAGCCAGCTCGGCTTCACCGTCGACCCGGCGGCGCTCGCCGCGATGGGCGCGATGGCCGACAGGATCGACATCGTCTCCGCCGAGCGCATCCGCGACGAGCTGGACAAGCTCATCGGCGGCGACCACCCCCGCGAGGGCCTGCGGCTCCTCGTCGAGTCCGGGCTCGCCGACCACGTGCTGCCCGAGGTGCCCAAGCTCCGTCTGGAGATCGACGAGCACCACCGGCACAAGGACGTCTACGAGCACTCGCTGATCGTGCTGGAGCAGGCGATCGACCTGGAGGAGAGCGGCCCCGACCGGATCCTGCGCTGGGCCGCGCTCCTGCACGACGTGGGCAAGCCGAAGACCCGCCGCCACGAGCCCGGCGGCCGGGTCTCCTTCCACCACCACGAGGTGGTCGGCGCCCAGCTCGCCAGGAAGCGCATGGCGGAGCTGAAGTTCCCCAAGGACGTGGTGTCCGACGTCTCCCGCCTGGTGGAGCTGCACCTGCGCTTCCACGGGTACGGCACGGGCGAGTGGACCGACTCGGCCGTACGCCGCTACGTCCGCGACGCCGGGCACCTGCTGGAGCGCCTGCACAAGCTGACCCGCGCCGACTGCACCACCCGCAACCGGCGCAAGGCCCAGGCCCTGTCGCAGACCTACGACCAGCTGGAGGAGCGCATCGCCCGGCTGGCCGAGGAGGAGGAGCTCGGCAAGATCCGCCCCGAGCTCGACGGCAACGAGATCCAGGAGCTCCTCGGCGTCCCGCCTGGTCCCCTCGTGGGCCGCGCCTACAAGTTCCTGCTGGAGATGCGCCTCGACCAGGGCGTCCTCGGCAAGGAGGCCGCCGCGGACGCCCTCCGCGAGTGGGCACGGGCGAACGGGGTGGACGGGACGGACAGCCGGACCGGTGGTGTCGGTGGTGAGGTGGACTCTGAACGGCGCTCCTGACCTCGGCGAGGCGGAGATCGCCCTGCTCGACCGTGAGCACGTGTGGCACCCCTACGCGGCCACCCCCCAGCCGGTGGCGCCGCACGTCGTCTCCCGCGCCGACGGGGTGCGGCTGACGCTCGCCGACGGGCGCGAGCTGGTCGACGGCATGTCGTCCTGGTGGGCGGCGATCCACGGCTACAACCACCCCCGGCTCAACCGGGCGCTGAAGGACCAGCTGGAGGACATGGCGCACGTCATGTTCGGCGGGCTCACCCACGAGCCCGCCGTGCGGCTGGCCGCCACGCTCGCCGCGATGACCGGGCTGCCGAAGGTGTTCCTCGCCGACTCGGGGTCGGTCGCCGTCGAGGTCGCGATCAAGATGGCCTTCCAGCTCACCGGCAGGGGACGGCTCCTCACGGTGCGGGGCGGCTACCACGGCGACACCTTCGGGGCGATGTCGGTCTGCGACCCGGTCAACGGCATGCACCACCTGTTCTCCGGCGTGCTGCCCGAGCACGTGTTCGCCGACCGGCCGCCGCGCGAGTACGACGAGGGCTACGCGGCCCGGCTGGCGGACCTGGTCGCCCGGCACGCCGGGGAGCTGGCCGCGATCATCGTGGAGCCGGTCGTCCAGGGGGCGGGCGGCATGCACTTCTATCACCCGGCCTACCTGCGGCTGCTCCGCGAGCTGGCCGACGAGCACGGCGTCCTGCTGATCGCCGACGAGATCGCCACCGGGTTCGGCAGGACCGGGGAGCTGTTCGGCTGCGACCACGCCGGGATCAGGCCCGACATCATGTGCCTGGGCAAGGCCCTGACCGGCGGTTACATGTCGCTGGCCGCGACGCTGTGCACCGAGCGGGTGGCCAGGGGCGTCGGCGTGCTGATGCACGGGCCGACCTTCATGGGCAACCCGCTGGCAGCCGCCGTCGCGAGCGCCTCCCTGGAGCTCCTGCGGGAGCGCCCGTGGCGGGAGGAGGTCGGCCGGATCGAGGCCGGTCTCCTCGCGGGCCTGGCCGGGGCCTCGGAGGCCCCCGGGGTGCGGGACGTGCGGGTCCTCGGCGCGATCGGGGTGATCGAGGCCCGCGAGCCCGTCGACGTCCCCGCCGTCCAGGCCCTCGTCATGCGGCACGGCGTCTGGCTCCGCCCGTTCGGACGGCTGATCTACGCGATGCCGCCCTACTCGATCGGCGACGGCGACCTGGAGAGGGTCACCACCGCGATGACGGCGGCGGCCCGGTCACTGTGAAGGCGCGCCGGTGACGACGGCGCCCCGGTCACAGCGAGGCCCGCGACGACGGCGACGGCTCCCCGGTCACAGCGAGGCCCGCGACGGTGACGGTGGCGACGGCGCCCCGGTTACAGCGAGGCCCGCGACGGTGCCGATGACGACGGCGCCCCGTTCACAGCGAGGCCCGCGACGACGGCGACGGCTCCCCGGTCACGGTGAGGGGGACGACGGCGACGACGGCAGCGGCTCGGTCACCCGGGACGGCGTGACGATCCGGTAGATCACCGCGCCCGCGACGTATCCGGCGGCGATGACCACCAGCACGAGCAGCGACCTGCCGTCCGGCGGGAGCAGCGCCGCCGCCAGGGCCGCGGCCAGCACGTAGCTGCCGTTGAAGAGCATGTCGTAGATGGAGAAGGCCCGGCCGAGGTAGGCGTCCTGCACGTCCCGCTGGACGGCGGTGTCGGCGCAGATCTTGATGCTCTGCCCGGCGATGCCGAGGACGAAGCCCGCGGCCGCGAACCCCCACTGCTGGAACGGCGCGCAGAGCGCCAGCGTCAGCACCCCGGAGGTGACGAGCATGGCCGGGACCCACCGCTCGATGCCGAAGCGCTCGGTGGCCCACGGCGTGACCAGGATGGCGAGGAAGTAGCCGACCCCCGAGGTGGCGACCACGATGGAGACCGCGTTCAGCGCGTCCTCGGCGTTCTCGGCGAAGTAGTAGCGCGACAGCAGCACGATCATGGCCGTGCACATGCCGTACATGAACCGGTGGGTCGCCATCGCGCCCATCGCCGCGGCGGCGGAGCGGTGCCGGGCGAGGTGCCGGGCGCCGTCGGCCAGGCCGGTCAGCACGTGGCGCACGGCCTCGCGGGCCTGGGGCCGGGCGGGGTCGTAGGCGGGGCCGAGCAGCCGCCTGCCCATGGTCATGGAGATGAGCGCGCTGAGCCCGAAGACGAGACCGGAGACGACGAGCAGCACCGCCGTGCCCCGGTGGTCGGAGCCGAAGACCGCCCGCAGCAGGTAGCCGGCGCCGATGCCCACGAAGGTGAGCACGGTGCCCGAGGTCGGGGTGACGGCGTTGGCCACCATCAGCCGGTCGGCCGGCACGACGTGCGGGAGCGAGGCCCCCAGCGCGGCCAGGAAGAAGCGGTTCACCCCGAGCACGCCGAGCGCGGCGGCGTAGAAGATCCCGTCGGGGGCGCCCGCGGCGACGAGCGCCGCCGCGGCGAGCAGCAGCGCCCCGCGGACCAGCGGCGCGATCACGAGGATCTGCCGTCGCGACCAGCGGTCGATGAACACCCCGACGAAGGGACCCAGGATCGAGTACGGGAGCAGCAGCACGGCCAGCCCGGCGGCGATCTCCACCGCGCTCGTGCTCTTCTCCGGGCTGAAGAAGGCGAACCCGGCCACGGCGAACTGGAAGATCCCGTCGGAGAACTGCGAGACCAGGCGGGTCGCGTACAGCCTCCGGAAGTCCCGACCTTCCAGGACCACGCGTAGATCGGATACGAAGGACACGCGCTCAGCCTATGTGCGGCGGCCCCGGCCGGGCATCGGGTACATCCCTGATTAGCCAAATGGACATTTAGTACCTTTGCCTACGTATCACTTAGGGGGCGCGGTAAACCGACATGATCACGTACCCTCGGTCGAGTGACACCTGATGAACACGTTGTGCTCGTCGACACCGAGGGAAACGCGATCGGCACGGCGGCCAAGGCCACGGTGCACGGTCTCGACACTCCCCTCCACCTGGCCTTCTCCAGTTACGTGTTCGACGAGCAGGGGCGGGTCCTCCTGTCCCGCCGCGCACTGCACAAGATCACCTGGCCGGGGGTGTGGACCAACAGCTGCTGTGGCCACCCCCTGCCCGGCGAGCCGCTTCCCGAGGCGGTGACCCGCAGGCTCTCCCACGAGCTGGGCCTCGCGGCCGGTCAGGTCGATCTCCTCCTGCCGCGCTTCTCCTACCGCGCGGTCATGGACAACGGCACCGTCGAGCGGGAGCTGTGCCCGGTCTACCGGGTGCTCGTGACCGCGGAGGCGGCGCCCAACCCCGACGAGGTCGACGACGTCCGCTGGATGCCGTGGAAGGAGTTCACCGACGGGGTGCTCGGCGACCGCCTGCCGATCTCCCCCTGGTGCCGCGAGCAGGTCCCCCAGCTGGCCGAGCTCGGTGCCGACCCGCTCACCTGGCGGCCCGCCGACCCGGCCGGCCTCCCACCCGCCGCCCGCTGACCCGCCCGCCGCCCGCCGAGGCGGTGATCTCCCGTCCCGACGGTGTGAGGGTCCCTCACACCGTCGGCCGTTCCACCTCGATGCCTTTCCGCGGGTCCGGATGTCGATTACCGCGCCTGCCCGGTCAGCAACAGCAGCCACATCTCCCGCGCCTCGCGGGACGTCCACCGCCCGGTGAAGGCATGCTCGACCGGCCCGCCCTGGACCACCCTGTGGATCATGTGGGAGCCACCGCAGGAGATCAGCTCGTAGAAGACCGCCCGGCAGGCACACGTGTGCTCCAGCACGCGGTAGGGACCGAGCGACACCGGCTTCCAGTCGAGCGTCCGACGTCCGGGGGCGCCGCGTACGGGGTGCGCGCTGACGCCGGGGCAGGTCCATTCGTCGCGGGCGTCCAGGTCACCGCCCGGGGCGCCGGGGGTGGTCGGCATCCGGATCTCCTCTCTGGGGATGCGGGGAGGGTGAGCGCGACGGCGCGGGAGGCCACTCGCCGTGCCGCCGCGCCGCTCATGGGGCCGTGGTCGGCTCGGTGTAGTGCTCGCCGAGTCGCTGGGCGATCTGGCGTGCGACCCGTGGCACGTCGTCGGCCCGAGCGGAGTCGGCGGGCTCCTCCATGTGGACGGCTCCCCAGGTGAAGAACTCGCCCTCGCGGTCGGCCCACACGGTCAGGTCGGCACTGATCACGAGGCGGGGCTGCCCCTCGTCGTAGGAGATCGCCGGGTAGATCCGGTGGTCGTGCAGAGCCGTGCGCAGGTGCCGCAGGGCGGTGACGGCGCCGGGCCGCCAGGTGGCCGCGCCGAGCCGGTCGCCCGCCGGTGTGCCGGGTGATGGGATCACGACCGCCTCCTTCCTCAGACCGGCCCGGCGTGATCGGTCATGAGTTCGTCGGCGAGGCGTGGCGGTTCGCCGCGCAGGATCGCGTAGTGCTTGGCGAGCTGTTCGGCGGCGACGGGCAGCGTCAGCTCGGAGCTGAGCGCGGGCGCGCCGGAGTCGCTGAGCCTGGGGCCGGTCCACCAGAACCTCTCGCCGTCGGTGTAGGCCAGGAGCCCGTGATAGAGGGACACGACGGCGTTGCCGGAGCGCAGCGTGTGGACGTCGGCCGAGATGCCGTACACCTCGCCGAGCACGACGGTCAGGTCCGTGGCCCGCGCGACGGCCCGGCTCTCGGTGTCGGCCGATGGCGCGGCGACGCGTGTTCGGGAAGGAGACACGCCGCCGCGCCTGCTCATGGGGTCGCCCTGGTGCGGGGCCACGTTCATGCTGCGGCCTCCCACTGGTAGGGCTGGTGCCGTCGGGGTGGAAGGGCCTCCGGGGAGCGGCCCCGGCCGGGGGCGGCGGCGGGTCCCGGCCGGTGGGTTTGGTGGTCGAGGAGTGAGAGTGGCGGCCGGGCGTTTGGGAGGGCGGCGCTCGGAGGCGGGGCGCCGTGTTCGTGGACGCGGGCGACGGTGCGGGCCCGGCGGCGGGCGAGGGGGTCGCGGGCGAGCGCCAGGCGGACCGCGCGGCTCTCTGGCGTCTCGACCGGCCGGTGCGGGCGGGCGGCGGGGGTTGTCGGGCGGCGGGTGTCGGTGCGTCCGGCGGGCCGGGTGCGCGGTGGTGTCGCCTCGTGGTCGGCCTGGCGGGGCGCGGGCACCAGCGGAATCGGCTGCACCGGAACCTCGCGGGCGGGCTCGACGGTCGGCAGGGTGCGGCCGAGTCCGAGGCGGCGGCGCGCGTCGAGGCGCTCGGCCATCAGCGCGCCGGTCGGCTGCGCGTACTCGTGGTCGGTGACCTGGCCGGGGCAGCCGTGCGCGTAGGGCGCGTGCCCGCAGTCGGCGCAGCCCATCGGCAGCGGCGGACTGTCGGCGAAACAGCCACAGCCGTTCGCCGCAGTCCGGTTGAGAACCGAAGCACTAGGGTTGTTCACGGGTCAGGAGTCCCTTCCTGATCAAGGGCTCGTCCGGACGTCGCAAGCGCCGGGCGAGTCCGCTTTTAAAGTGTCGTAGGACACTAGACGTTAGGGGAGGCCAGGGCGGCCGTCAAGGAAATGGCGTATGACACTTAGGTAGGGTGTTTCGTGTGCATATAGATGAGCATTCGCCTGCACGTCGCATAGCGGCTGACCTGCGGGCCGACATCGCTACTGGCCGCTTGCCCGCAGGTGGGAAGCTGCCGTCCGTTCGGGATCTTGCCGATCGCTACAGCGTGTCCCGCAATACGGCCAGCAAGGCATTGATTCAGCTCAAAACGGAAGGGCTGGTGGTCACCCGGCACGGCTCGGGTGCCTACGTACGCGAGTCGCATCCGATTCGGCGCCTCGGACCGGACCGTTACGCCCGGCACCGCTGGGAGCGGACCACGGTCGAAGTGTTCGCCTCCGAGCATCCGGAAAGCGGGTCGGCTCAACAGCAGGGACATCAGACACAAGACGTCTCCCTGGTCGCCGCCGACGAGCTGACCGCCGCCGCGCTCGGTGTCGAGGTCGGCTCTTCCGTGTACGAGCGGGCCCGCGTCATGACCCGCGACAACATCCCCACTCACACGATGACCTCGTACTACCGTCCCGGCGACGTCGAAGGCACGCCCCTGGTCGACCCTTCGCCGGGAATCGCCGGGCAGGGCGGTGGGTTCCGGGTGCTGGCCGACAAGGGCCTCTCGCCCCACGAGATCGCCGAAGAGCTCCATGCTCGGATGCCCACGGCCGACGAGACACTACTTCTCGATCTTCCGTCAGGTGAACCCGTCGTCGAGGTGCGCCGGGTGACTCGTACGGCTGACGGCTAGGTGGTCGAGTACGCCCGGGGCGTGCACGCGGCAAGCCGGTTCGTATGGTCGTACGCCTTCACCATCCCGGACTGAAGTCTTCCTTGTGAGGCACACGACGGGCGCCCCTGTGTCGTTTATGCGCGCCCTCGTACAGCGCGGCGGCAACGCCTGGGAAGCGTGACCGCCGCCACGAGTTCCGAAACGAGGTGAAGATGCGATGACGCCCCTCACCATCGGCGCCTGTCTGTCCCTCTCCGGCAAACATGCCCGCTTCGGCAAGCAGGCCCAGCTCGGCTTGGAGATCTGGCACACCTCGAACAGCGCGGTGAACCTAGTGATCCAGGACGACCAGAGCGACCCCGCAGTTCTGCGGGCATCCCTCCGCGAGCTGGCGGATCGCTGCGACATCCTGCTCGGCCCGTACTCGACCCAGCTGATGCGCAAGGCCGGCGACGTCGCCGCCGAGCTCGACCGCCTGGTCTGGAACCACGGCGGGTCAGGTGACGACGTCGAGGCGGCCCACCCCGGACACGTCGTCTCGGTCCTGACACCTACCAGCCGATACGCGGAGCCGTTCCTGCGACATCTGGCCGAAACCGAGGCACTCCCCGTACGGATCGTCTGCGGCAAGGGCAGTTTCGGACGGCAGGTGGCCGCCGGTGCTGAGGTGATCGCGCATTCCCTCGGCATCGATACGGTCCGGCTCGGCCCTGGGGACGACCTGCCACGAACAACCGGGGGCGCCTGGGCCCTCCTCTGTACCGGCGCCTTCGAAGAGGACATCGAGACGATCAAGTGGGCCAGATCACTGCCTACGCCACCACAGGCGGTGTGCGCGATAGCGGCGGGTGTCCGCGAGTTCGGCCAGGCGCTCCACGACCCTCACGGCATCTACGGGGTCGGACAGTGGTTCCCCGGCACCGGAGACCCGGCCGAAATGGGCATCGGCGAACCTGACTTCCTCGCCGCCTATCAAGACCGCGCCGGGGCACTCCCTGACTACCCGGCCGTCCAGGCGGTGGCCGCCGCGACCATCGCGGCTCACTGCGCGACGGCAGCCGGTGACACAGGGCGCGACGCCTTGTGGGCGGCTGCCGCGTCACTGGAGACGACCACGCTGTTCGGCGCCTTCAAGATCGACCCTCACACCGGTACGCAGCTCGGCCACCGACCCGTGCTCATCAGGTGGGAGTCTGGCGGGCCCACAGCGGTCCGAGGCTAACGGCCTGGGCGACCGTGGCGCGATCGCGGGGCCGGGAGATGCCCCGCTCCCGTGTCACGCGCAAGATGGGGGCACCACCGGTCAGACGACCGGTGGTGCCCCCATCTTGTCTGCCTTGTTCGCGCCCGGCCGTTGCGCCGGTCGATCCCGACGATCCGGCACGTCTCACCGCTTCGGATCTCGCCGTTCACCGTTCGATCGTCGTGCGACGCCGGAAGGTCAGCGCTCGACCTCGCCGCGGATGAACTTCTCCACGTAGTCGCGCGCCTCGTCGTCGGAGTACTGCTCCGGCGGTGACTTCATGAAGTACGAGGACGCCGACAGGATCGGCCCGGAGATGCCCCGGTCAAGGGCGATCTTGGCGGCGCGCACCGCGTCGATGATGATTCCGGCGGAGTTGGGGGAGTCCCAGACCTCCAGCTTGTACTCCAGGTTGAGGGGAGTGTCGCCGAAGGACCTGCCCTCCAGGCGCACGTACGCCCACTTGCGGTCGTCGAGCCACGGCACGTGGTCCGACGGGCCGATGTGCACGTCGGCCTTCTGCATCTCGTGCGGGATCTGCGAGGTGACCGACTGGGTCTTGGAGATCTTCTTGGACTGCAGGCGCTTGCGCTCCAGCATGTTCATGAAGTCCATGTTGCCGCCGAAGTTCAGCTGGTACGTGCGGAGCAGCTCGACGCCGCGGTCCTCGAACAGCTTGGCCATCACGCGGTGCGTGATGGTCGCCCCGACCTGCGACTTGATGTCGTCACCGACGATCGGGACACCCGCGTCGACGAACTTCTGGGCCCAGGTGGGGTCGGAGGCGATGAACACCGGCAGCGCGTTGACGAACGCGACCTTCGCGTCGAGGGCGCACTGGGCGTAGAAGCGGTCGGCCTCCTCCGAGCCCACCGGCAGGTAGGAGACGAGGACGTCGACCTGGCTGTCCTTGAGGACCTGGACGACGTCGACCGGGGCCTCGTCGGACTCCTCCACCATCTCCCGGTAGTACTCGCCGAGACCGTCATAGGTGGGGCCGCGCTGGACCGTCACGCCGAGCGGCGGCACGTCGCAGATCTTGATCGTGTTGTTCTCCGAGGCCACGATCGCCTCGGACAGGTCACGCCCGACCTTCTTCGCGTCCACGTCGAACGCCGCGACGAACTCCACGTCACCGACGTGGTAGTCGCCGAACTTGACGTGCATCAGGCCCGGCACCCGGGCACCGGGGTCGGCGTCCCGGTAGTAGTGCACGCCCTGAATGAGCGACGTGGCACAGTTGCCTACACCGACAATGGCTACGCGCACCGAACCCATGGCACTCGCTCCCCTTTGTTCTTTCTCAGTGGTCAGTTTTCTTCCGGGGTGGCATGCCGCCCCGTCGTGCCCGTCCCTGGCGCGGGCGCCCTGGACGTCTCATCTCGCGCGGGCCGCCGTTCCCCCTCCGGCGGCGATGCTCGCCGTTCGGTGGCGATCAGCTCATTCAACCAGCGCACTTCGCGTTCGACCGACTCCAGGCCGTGACGCTGGAGCTCGAGGGTGTAGCTGTCCAGCCGTTCGCGCGTACGGGCGAGTGCCGTGCGCACGGCGTCCAGACGCTCCTCGAGCCGGCTGCGGCGGCCTTCGAGGATGCGCAGGCGCACCTCGGCCTCGGTGTGCCTGAAGAAGGCGAAGTGCACGCCGAAGCTCTCGTCCTCCCAGGCGGACGGGCCTGCCTGGGTGAGGAGTTCCTGCAGGCGTTCCTTGCCCTCCGCGGTCAGTTTGTAGACGATCTTCGAACGGCGGCCGGGGAGCACGATGGCGCTGTCGGCGGCCGTGGTGGCCGCGGCGGCGTCGCCGTCTTCGACGATCAGCCCGTCTGTGAGCAACTGACGGAGGCACGGGTAGAGGGAGCCGTAGGAGAACGCCCGGAACATGCCGAGCAGGGCGTTGAGCCGTTTGCGCAGCTCATAGCCGTGGAGCGGGGTCTCGTGCAACGACCCGAGCACGGCCAGCTCCAGCACGCCGCCTCGTCCGCCGGCCACTGGAAACCACCACCTCTCGCGTCGATGTATCGAACCGATACATCGACAGGATACGTCCATCCAACATAAGGCTGCAATCAGCGACTTTCCCAAGTGGTTGGGAGCAAACGACAAAAAGGCCGTAGTCTGGCGCGTATGTGGTCACAGCAGGCGGTCGTGGGACACGGTCCTCGCGCGGCGTGGACCGCTTTCCAATACCCGGAATCCCGCGTCAACCTGGGAGAGGTCTGCCAAGGTTGTTGCCGGAACCACTCGACGATCTCGTTCGTCACCGGGAACGGAGATCCACCCGAATAGGCCGGCTACCAGTGAGCCAAGGCGGCGAGATCTCCGATGATCGGGAGGTAGTCTCGCCCGCCTGCACGCCGTCGTAGACCCCGATGACCAAACGAGGACGCGTGAGTTACAGCCACAGCAATGACCCGGAGCCGGACGGGCGCCAGGACGGCGCCGATGGGCCGGCTCGCCAGGGGCGGCGCCGTCGCTCAAGCCCAGGAGCCGCTCCCCGTGCAGTTCCCCCCTCACAAAACCCCCAAACCGGCGCAGGCTGGGATTCTTCCCGGCAGGCACCGCAGGCTCCGCAGGGCCGGCCCCCGCAGGGAGCGGGAGCCGATCCCCGGACTGCGATGATGCCCCAGCCCGGGTCCCAGCCCGGCGGGATGCCCTACCCCGGCGCCGCGTCCCAGCAGCCCGGCGGACCGCCGCGGCGCGACGCGGGCGCCCCCGGCGGCATGCCGCCACGCGGCCCTGGCAGCCCTGGCGGCCCTGGCGCTCCCGGTGGCCACGGCGCTCCCGGCGGTCCCGGTCACGGTGCTCCTGGCGCTCCCGGCGGTCCCGGTGCCCCCGGTGAGATGCGCCGCCGCGACACCGACCCGACCGGACGTCGCGCCGAGGCCGCCTTCGAGGACACCCAGTCGATGCTCGCCGCCCAGGCGGGCGGGCGTTCCGCCGGTTCGAGGCCGGGCGAGGGCGGGCGCAGGCGCCGCGGGCGTGGCGCGAGCGGTCCCGCCGCGGGCGGGCCCGGCGGTCCCGAGGGCCCCGGCGGCCCCGGGGGAGACGGCCCCGACGACGACGAGCCCAAGGCCAGGCGGTGGACGCGCTTCCTGCCCAACTGGAAGATCGTCATGGCCAGCTTCGTGGTCCTCAGCGCGGGCGTCTTCGGCATGATCGCGGTCGCCTACGCCAACACGCCCATCCCCAACTCCGCGCAGGACAGCGTGGACGACCGGGGCAGCGTGATCTACTACCGCGACAAGAAGACGCAGATCGCGCGGATCGGCGTCCAGCGCGTCCCGGTGAAGCTCGAGCAGATCCCCAAGCACGTCCAGGACGCGGTGATCGCCCTGGAGAACCAGACCTTCCGCACCGACAGCGGCATCGACATCGCGGGCATGGCCCGCTCGCTCTGGAGCACCGTGAGCGGCACCCAGCTCCAGGGCGCCTCGACCATCACCCAGCAGATGGCGCGCGGCTACTACGAGGGCCTCAGCCAGGAGGTCTCGATCCAGCGCAAGATCAAGGAGATCTTCGTCTCGGTCAAGCTGAGCAAGGAGAAGACCAAGGACGAGATCCTCCAGGAGTACTTCAACCTCATCTACTTCGGTCGCGGCGCGCACGGCATCCAGGCGGCGGCGAAGACGTTCTTCGACAAGGACGTCGACGAGCTGACCGTGCCGGAGGGCGCCTACCTGGCCGCCCGGGTCCAGAACCCGAGCGCCTTCGACGTCCAGGAGAAGTCCGGCGACTACTCCGCGATCAAGTGGCGGTTCAACGCCGCGATCAAGAACATGGGGGAGCTCGACCCCGCCGCGTACGGCAAGTACGCGGGAAGCTCCTTCGACGACCTGAAGTTCAAGAAGGTCGCGATCGGAAATACCTACAAGGGCCTCAAGGGCTACATGCTCAACATCGTCCTCCGGGAGCTCAAGGGGCGGAACATCACCCAGGAGGAGCTGGAGACCGACGGCTACAAGGTCTACACCACCTTCGACAAGGGCATGATGGAGGCGGCGCAGAAAGCGGTGAAGGCCCGCACCGCCGGCCTGGCGCGGACCATCCACGCCAGGGTCGCCTCGGTGGACCCGAAGAACGGCCGGGTGCTCGCCTTCTACAGCGGCGACGACTTCGTCAACGACTCCGTCAACCGCGCGTTCGACTCCACCAAGCAGGCGGCGTCGGCGTTCAAGCCCTACGTGCTCGCGGCGTGGCTGGAGAACGACAAGTCGCTCGACAGCCTGGTCGACGGCGTGCGGACGATCGAGATGCCCAACACCACCCCGATCAGTAACTCGGGGAACCAGGCGTTCGGGCCGATCGACATGGTCAGGGCCATGGCCAGCTCGGTCAACACGGTCTTCGCGCAGATGGGTGAGGAGGTGGGCCTCGACGAGGTGGCGAGGATCGCCAAGGAGGCGGGGGTCGGTGAGACGACCAAGTACAACCCTCTCTACAAGCGCAAGAACGCGGTCGACTACGCGATCGAGGAGCAGAAGTACCAGGTCACCATCGGCAGCGCCTCGGTTACCGCGGTCGAGCAGGCCAGCGGCTACGGGATCTTCGCCAACGAGGGCAAGCACTTCGGCTGGCACACCGTCACCAAGGTGACCAAGATCGACGGCACCCTGGTGCTCCCGGAGCAGCTCGGCGAGCGGCAGGTCATCACCCCCGAGACCGCGGCCGACACGACCGTCGCGCTGCAGCAGGTCGTCAGGGGCGGCACCGGCGGCGCCGCCAACCTCGGCACGCGGCCGGTGGCCGGAAAGACCGGCACGAACAACGGCTACAAGGACGCCTGGTTCGTCGGCTTCACCCCGCAGATCGTCACCGCGGTCGGCATGTCCAACGACGTGCCCTACAACAGGGCCGGGACGCGCAAGCTCAAGGTCAACAAGTACGGCCTGCCGAGCTCGAAGATCAAGAACGAGAACATCCTCTGGAAAGAGGAGGGCATGCCCGAGTTCATCGGCGGCGGCGGCACCCCGACCCAGATCTGGCACGACTACATGCAGGTCGTGACGGCCAAGGACGAGGTCCTGCAGTTCCCGCCGAGGGCCAACACCGGGACGCGCAACAACCTGGTCACGCCCAGCCCGACGCCCAGCCCGACGCCGACGATGGACGACACCAACCCGTTCCCCGACGAGAACGGCGACGACGGCGGCTGGCCGAACGACGACAACAACGACGGCGGCGGAGACGGCGGCGGTCCCGGCGAGCCCGAAGGCCGCGAGTGCCTGCCCTGGGACGGCTCGTGCGACGTCGGCACCGACGGCGGTCCGAGCAACGATCCGCCGAACGGCGAGCTCGAACAGAACGGCGGCTCGCCGGGCGCGGTCGGCGCCCCCGGCACGCCCGCCGCCGCACTCGTCCCGACCCCCTCCCCGAGCGGACGACGTCCCTGATGAAGAACCTCCTGTCGCCGCGGAGCCCGCTGCCCGAATTCGGCACCCGGGCCATCCCGTACGTGCCCCTGGCCCTGTTCGCGGGGCTGGGGGCGGTCCTGGCCTGGTTCTGGAAGTGGCCGTGCCGCGTCGACGGGGCGTGGAACCACGGGACCCTGCAGTTCACGAACTTCTGTTACACCGACATCTATCCCCTGTGGTGGAACGAGAAGCTCAACGAGGGCAAGATCCCCTACTTCGACTATCCGGTCGAGTACCCCGTCGGCATCGGCGGGATCATGGAGTTCTTCCGCCGGATCGTCACCCCGATGAGCGACCAGGGGACGGCGTTCTACGACCTCACCGTCATCCTCATGGCGATCTGCCTGGTCGTCGGCGTCCTGCTGATGGCCACGCTCGCCGGTCCCGCCAGGCGCTGGGACGCGCTCTGGTACGCCCTGGCCCCCGCGCTCATCCTCACCGCGTACATCAACTGGGACCTGGCGGCCAACGCCCTCGCGCTGGGCGCGCTGCTGGCCTGGTCGAAGCGGAGGCAGTGGCTCGCGGGCATCCTGCTGGGCCTGGCGATCGCCACCAAGTTCTACCCGCTGATGTTCCTCGGCCCGCTGTTCCTGCTGACGCTGCGCACCGGCAGATGGGTGCCGTTCCTCAAGACGATCGGCGGCGTCGCGGGCGCCTGGCTCGTCGTCAACGTGCCGATCATGGTCTTCGCCTTCGACGGCTGGAAGAGGTTCTACGTCTTCAGCCAGGAGCGACCGGCCGACTGGGGCTCCATCTGGTACTTCTTCAACCAGAAGCAGTGGCCGATCCTGGGCGACTCCGAGCTCCTCGACAAGCTGGGCGTCGTCTCGCTCGCCGCGTTCTGCCTGGCGATCGCCGTGATCACCCTGACGGCGAGGACCCGTCCGCGCCTGATGCAGCTGTGCTTCCTCACCCTGGCGGCGTTCATGCTGACCAACAAGGTGTGGTCGCCGCAGTACGTGCTCTGGCTGATCCCCTTCGCGGTGCTGGCCAGGCCGGGCTGGAAGCCGATCGCGCTCTGGCAGCTCGCCGAGTGCTGGTACTTCTTCGCGATCTGGCTGTACCTCGTCGGCATCCAGCCGGGCAACGAGGCCCTGGGCATCGCGGGCGACACCTACTTCACGGCCGTGTGGGCCCGCGCGATCACGATTCTGATCATGATGGCGTTCGTCGTACGGGACATCTTCGTCCCGGACAAGGACGTGATCCGCGAGGACGGGACCGACGACCAGGCGGGCGGGGTCTTCGACGGGGCACCCGACCGCTTCCGGCTCGCGCTCTCCTAGCGCCGGGGCGGGGGCGTCCGCCGGACGTCCGCGGGGCGTCCGTGCGGGGGCGTCCGCCGGACGTCCGCGGGGCGTTCGTGTGGCTCCGCGGGGCGTCCGCGCGGCGGGTTCGTCGAGGTGGCAGGGCCGGGACGGGGGCGTTCGCCGAGCGCCCGGCGGGTCCGGCGAGGTGGCGGGAGGCGGAGTGGGGCTGTTCAGCGAGCGTCCGAGTCTGGCGGTCCGCCGAGGTGATCCGGGACAATCCGACCTTGTGACCACTCCTCCCGCTCCCCCGCGCGACACCTCTTCGCGTGACAGCGACACCGCGACGGAAGGGCTGCTGCTCTGGCTCGCCTCCCGGCTGGGAATCGTCGTCCTGGTCGCCGTCGGCGCCCAGGCGCTGATGGAGGGCGAGGCACTGCCGAAGCCGTTCCTGGAGCGCTGGCGAAACTGGGACGCGGGTCTTCTCGTCACCATCGCCGAGCACGGCTACGACGGCGCCCCGGGCAGCGAGCCCGACAAGGGGCTGCCCGCCTTCTTCCCCGGGATGCCGCTGATGCTCCGCGTGGTGCATCTCGTGATCGACGACTGGACGATCGCCGGTCTGCTGATCTCCCTGGTGGCCGGTGCCGTCGCGATGGCGGCGCTCGCCAGGCTGGCCGAGTTCGAGGGGCCGGAGGGGACCGGCAGGCGCGCGGTGCTGGCGCTGCTGCTCTGGCCGATGGCGGTGTTCCTGTTCGCGGGCTACAGCGAGTCGCTCTTCCTGGCCTTCGCCGTCCCCGCCTGGCTCGCGGCGCGCCGGGGCCGCTGGCCGCTCGCCGCGGCCCTGGCGGCGGGCGCCTCCTGTGTACGCATCACCGGCCTGTTCCTGGCCGTCGCGCTGATCGTGGAGTTCCTCGTCCGCAGGCAGCCCCTGCGGCGGGCGGCGTGGCTGCTCCTCCCGTTCGTGCCGTTGGCGCTCTACTCCGCGTACCAGTACTCCCGTACGGGCGACTGGCTGGCCTGGAAGAGCGCGCAGGAGGCCGGATGGGGACGCCACCTGGTGTGGCCCTGGGAGTCGCTGATCACGACCTGGAACGCCACCGCGGGCGACGGGCGGTTCGCCTGGGCGTTCCGGCTGGAGATCGCGGGGGCGATCGTCGGGGTGGGGCTCGTGCTGGTCCTGCTCTATCTGCGGAGATGGAGCGAGTTCGTCTACGTGGGGCTCCAGGTGGGCGCCCTGCTGTGCTCCGCCTACTATCTGTCGGTCCCGCGCTCGGCGCTGCTGTGGTGGCCGCTCTTCATCCTCATCGCCAAGGCGAGCGGCGGACCGGCGCCGTGGCGACGATGGATCATCGTCGTCTACGCGCTGGTGGTGGGCCCGTTGATGGCGCTCAACGTGTTGATCTTCGCCGACGGGGCCTGGGTGGGCTGAGCCGCGGGGATGGCTCCTTACCCACTTCCCGGAAAAAGTAATCCCATGAAGTTATCCACAGGCTGTGGATCAATTCCCGGCCCGGAGCCGCGCCGGAGCCTGACCTGGGGCTTCGTCCCGGGCTTTTCCCAGGTCTCGTCCTGGAGCTTTCCCAAGTTCTCGTGCCGGAGCCTCGTCCTAAAGCCGCGTAGAGCCGCGTAGAGCCACGTGGAGCCTCTTAGAGCTTCGTCCTGAGGAAGGCGATGTCCTCGGCCTGGCCGTCGAAGGGGGTCTCCACCACGATCGGGGCGTTCGCGCTCCGGCACACCCCCAGGATGAGCTCCGGGTCGATCTGGCCGGAGCCGAGGCTCGCGTGCCGGTCGGCGCCGGAGTCGAAGGCGTCGCGCGAGTCGTTGCAGTGGATCAGGTCGATCCTGCCGGTGATCGCCATGACCCGCTCGACCACGTCCGCCAGGTCCTCGCCGCCCGCGTGAGCGTGACAGGTGTCGAGGCAGAAGCCCACGTCGAAGCCGTCGAGCGCGTCCCACAGCCGGGCGACGCGCTCCAGCTTGCGGGCCATCGCGTTGCCGCCGCCCGCGGTGTTCTCGATGAGCACGGGGACCTCGTGCTCCTCCAGGCGCTCGAACACCTTGCGCCAGTTGTCGAAGCCCTTCTGCGGGTCGTCCCCGGCGCCGACGTGCCCGCCGTGGACGATCAGCCCCCGGGCGCCCAGCTCGGCCGCCGCCGCGAGGTGCGCGCTCAGCAGCTTGCGGCTGGGGATGCGCACCCGGTTGTTGGCGGTCGCCACGTTGATCACGTAGGGGGCGTGGACGTAGACCTCCACGTCCGAGTCCTTGATCTCCCGCGTCTTCTCGCCGATGACCGGGGCCTTCCACCCCTTCGGGTCACCGAGGAAGAACTGGACGACCTCCGCGTCGCGTGACCTGGCATGCGCCAGCGGGTCGTCCTGATCGACATGAGCTCCGATAAGCGGCATGTATCCGAGAGTAGCCGTTTCAACGCCGAGGGCTCGGGCAGACGCAGGTCGCGCCCCACCGCCCGCCCCCACGGGCCAACCCCAAGGAGTTCCAAGTGGCTGCTCGCTATCGCAGAGGGATCAGTCTCATAGGCCTCATCTACATCCTGATCGGCATCTACGTCGCCTGGGTGTACGACTACATCACCCCCGCGCTCCTGAAGGACATCGCCGAGGCCCTTCTCGCGGTCTTCCTGTGGTTCCTCATCCTGCTGGGAGTGGACCTGCGCCTGGCGGGTTAGCCGCTCCGCGCTTCCGTTCCCCGTTCCCCGTTCCCCGTTCTCCGTTCCCCATTCGCGTGCCGCGTGATCCGGCCGGGCCTCTCGGCCCGGCCCTCGCCGGTGTGGCCGCGTCAGGCCGGGGAGCCCAGCGCCCGGGACCCCGGGGGCTCGGGGCCCTAGGGGAGGAAACCCCCGTGGCGGATGCCGAAGGCCACCCCGACGAACGAGGCCACGATGCCCACGATGTTCAGCGCGCGCTCCGGCGTCGTCGCGGAGATGTACTGGGAGTAGAGGCCGCCGACGAACCCCAGCACCCCCAGGAACGACGCGACGGGGTGCGCGGAGGGGATGAATCCGGTCACGAAGGCGATCAATCCGCAGAGGATCGTGCCGACGCTCAGCACGTTCTCCAGGGGGTGGCGCCGCCCGTCGCTGTTCAGCCTGAACCGGGACGGCCCGCTCCGGCCGCGTCCGGGCGCACGTGACATCCTCACCGCCCCCCTTTCCCCGTGAAGGGGCGCGTCCCCGTGGGGACACGCCCGTTTTCCCTGATGGGGACGTGCCCGGCGAGGTGACGGCCCAACCCTTGCCGGACTGGTAGGCTGGCACGGCTACGTCGAATGGGTGTGTCATGGCCCACCCTCCACCCCGAGCGCCGAAATGGGAGCCCGAGGTGGCGTACGTCAGCGTCCTCCTGTCACGGCACGGTGTCGTGACCGCAAGAGTCCAGAGGAGGTTGGAAGTCAGCATGCGCCGTTACGAAGTGATGGTCATTCTTGACCCCTCGCTCGATGAGCGTACGGTCGCCCCTTCCCTCGACCAGTTCCTCACGGTCGTCCGCAACGACGGCGGCACCGTGGAGAAGGTCGACGTGTGGGGTCGCCGCAGGCTGTCCTACGACATCGCGAAGAAGCCCGAGGGCATCTACGCCGTCATCGACCTGAGCGCCGAGCCCGCCACGGTCAAGGAGCTCGACCGGCAGATGAACCTCAACGAGGGAATCCTGCGCACCAAGGTCCTGCGCCCGGACGTGCACTAATCTCCGGCATTTTGTCGGGCGGCAGCCGTACTCTGAGCCGATAACCAGCGAAGGCCGCAGGAAGGGCAGCGCTAGCCATGGCAGCAGGCGACACCACGATCACCATCGTCGGCAACCTCGTCGACGATCCGGAGCTGCGCTTCACCCCCACGGGGCAAGCGGTGGCCCGGTTTCGCATCGCGTCCACTCCGAGGTTCCTCGACAAGACGACCAACGAGTGGAAAGACGGCGAAGGCCTGTTCCTGACCTGCAACGTCTGGCGGCAGGCGGCGGAGAACGCCGCCGAGAGCCTCCAGCGCGGCATGCGGGTCATCGTTCAGGGGCGGCTCCGCCAGAGGTCTTACGAGACCAAGGAAGGCGAGAAGCGCACCGTCTACGAGGTCGAGGTCGACGAGGTCGGCCCCTCCCTGAGAAACGCGACCGCCAAGGTCAACAAGACCGCCCGTCAGGGCGGTGGCGGCGGTGGCGGCTTCGGCGGCGGCCCCGCCAACGACCCGTGGGCCTCCGCGGCGCCGGCCGCACCGCAAGGTGGCGGCTTCTCCGGCGGCGGTGGCAACAACTACGGGGGCGGCGGCGGTCAGCAGCAGCAGGGTGGCGGCGGCTTCGGCGGCGGCGACTTCAGCGACGAGCCGCCCTTCTAGGGACGCCCCTCCGGGACGGCCACGACCGCGTCCCGGCATCCCAGTCCATATCCGCAGCGACCATTCCCGCCTGACGGCGGGGCTCTGAAAGGAGCACCACGATGGCCAAGCCGGCACTGCGCAAGCCTAAGAAGAAGGTTTGCCTGTTCTGCCACGACAAGATCTCCTACGTCGACTACAAGGACACGGCGCTGCTTCGGAAGTTCATCTCCGACCGCGGCAAGATCCGTGCCCGCCGGGTGACGGGCAACTGCACCCAGCACCAGCGTGACGTGGCGACCGCTATCAAGAACGCTCGTGAGATGGCGCTCCTGCCGTACATGAGCACCGCGCGCTAAGGAGGTCCGGACAGATGAAGCTCATTCTCACCAGTGAGGTCACCGGCCTCGGCGCCCCCGGCGACATCGTCGAGGTCAAGAGCGGCTACGGCCGCAACTACCTGCTTCCCCGCGGCTTCGCGATCCTGTGGTCGCGCGGCGGCGAGAAGCAGATCTCCTCGATCAAGAAGGCCCGTGACGCCCGCGAGATTCGCGACCTCGGCACCGCCAAGGAAGTCGCCGGCCAGCTGCAGGCCCTGAAGGTGGTCCTGAAGACGAAGGCCGGCGAGTCCGGCCGCCTCTTCGGCTCCATCACCACGGGTGACGTCGCCGAGGCCGTCAAGGCCGCCGGTGGCCCCCTGCTCGACCGCCGTCGCATCGAGATCGCCTCCGCGATCAAGAGCCTCGGTTCCCACCGGGTCAGCGTCAAGCTGCACCCGGAGGTCTCCGCGTCCCTCGATGTCGAGGTCGTCGCGGCCTGACAGGCCCCGTGTGACCAAGGGCTCCTCTCCGCTCGCGGGGAGGGGCCCTTGTCCTTTTCACCGGTCCGCTGTCCTTCCACCGGTCCGTCGTCCTCTTCCTGGACCCCTCGTCCTTTCGCGGACCCTCTGTCCCCTTTCCCGGTTCTCCCGCGGGCCCGGAAAACCCGGCTCTCCCGCGGATTCGGTTCTCCTGCGGGCTCGGTTCTCCTGCGGACTCGGTTTTCCACGGGCTCGGTTCTTCAGCGGGCTCGGTTCTTCAGCGGGCCCGGGGCCCGCGTTCTCCCGCGAGCCGGCCTCCCGCGAGTCAGCGGGACAACCGGGCTCTCCGGCCGGCGCGAAAGGCCCGGGTCCTCCCGCGCGTCCGGAGATCCCGGTCCTTCCACAGGCCCGTGGGGACCGACGAAAACCCTCTTTCCCGCCGGGGAAATTTCATATTCTGATACCCCGTTACCCCAGGTCACCGCGAGTACATACAATTCGGGAACCGTTGCTTCGCCCTGGAGGTCTTGTCATGGTCCGTCCCTCGACGCTGTTCGCGCTCGGTGCCCTCGCGGCGACCGCGGTGGCCTGTGCGCCGGCCTCGGAAACGACGACCCAGGCGAGTCCCGCGTCCTCAGGCGCCTCCGGTGCCGCCTCCACGGCCGCGAGCGCCTGCGCCAAGGACAGCCCCGCGCTGAAGACCCCCGGCAAGCTGACCATCGGCACCGACAAGCCCGCCTACGACCCGTGGTTCAGCGAGGACGACCCCGCCAACGGCAAGGGCTTCGAGAGCGCGGTCGCCTACGCCATCGCGGGCCAGCTGGGCTACGCCAAGGAGGACGTCACCTGGGCCACGGTGAAGTTCGACTCCGCGTTCGCGCCGGGCGCCAAGCAGTTCGACTTCGACGTCAACCAGGTCTCGGTCACCCCCGACCGGGCCAAGGTCGTCGACTTCAGCAAGGGCTACTACACGGTCAAGCAGGCCGTGGTCGCGCTGGACGGCTCCAAGGTCGCCTCCGCCACGGACCTGGCGGGCCTGAAGGACGCCAAGATCGGTGTGCAGATCGGCACCACCTCGCTGCAGGCGGTCAAGGACGTCATCAAGCCGTCGTCCGAGCTCAACGTCTACAACGAGCAGATCGACGCCGTCAACGCGCTGAAGAACAAGCAGGTCGACGCCGTGGTGGTGGACCTGCCCACCGCCTTCTACGTGACCGCCGCCCAGGTCGAGAACTCCAAGATCGTCGGCCAGTTCGGCACGGCCTCCGGGGAGCCCGAGGTCTTCGGCGCGGTCTTCGAGAAGGGCAGCCCGCTGGTGGGCTGCGTCGACGAGGCCATCGACAAGCTGACCGCCTCCGGTGAGCTGGCGAAGATCGAGACCGAGTGGCTCGGCTCCGCCGCGGGCGCGCCGGAGCTGAAGTGACCCTGGAGTACCCTCCGGTGTCGCCCACGCGCACGACCACGAGCGGGACCGGGTCGCGGAGCGCGTACCTTCCGGCGTCGCCCGCGCGCATGTCCACGAGCGGAGCCGGGTCGCGGAGCGCGTACCTTCCGGCGCCGCCCGCGCGCATGTCCACGAATGGGACCGGGCCGCGGTCGCGGAGCGCGTACGGTCCGCGTCACGGCGGCGGCGCCCGATGAGGAACGACGAGCGCCTGGAGGTTCCCACCGGCTGGGAGAGGAGCGAGCGGCAGGTCGAGCGGGAGCGGCTCCGCAGGAGGTCGTCGATCCGGTCGGGCTCCGTCGCGACGGTCTCGACGATCCTCGTGATCGTCCTGCTGCTCTGGCTCTTCACCACCTCGCCCGGCTGGCCCCGGGTGCGGGAGACGTTCTTCGACCTCGACCAGTTCACCGGGGCGCTGCCGGACGTGCTGAGCGGGTTCCTGCTCAACATCAAGATCTTCCTGATCGCCGAGCCGCTCATCCTCGTGGTGGGGCTGCTCGTCGCGCTGGCCCGCAACCTCACGGCGCCGGTGTTCTTCCCGCTGCGCGCCCTCGCGGTGATCTACACCGACGTCTTCCGCGGCGTGCCCACGATCCTCGTCATCTATCTCGTCGGCTTCGGCCTGCCCGCGCTCGGCCTGCAGGGCACGCCGACGGACCTCGCGACGCTGGGCATCATCGCGCTCACCCTCTCGTACGGCGCGTACGTGGCGGAGGTCTTCCGGGCCGGGATCGAGTCGGTGCACCCTAGCCAGCGGGCCGCCGCCCGCTCCCTCGGGCTGAGTCACGGCCAGACGATGCGCTACGTGGTGGTGCCGCAGGCCGTGCGAAGGGTGGTGCCGCCGCTGCTCAACGACTTCGTCTCGCTGCAGAAGGACACCGCGCTCGTCGCCACGATCGGCCCCCTGGAGGCGCTGCGGCAGGCGCAGATCCACGTCGCCAGCACCTTCAACTACACCCCCTACCTGGCGGCGGCGCTGCTGTTCATCCTGCTCACCATCCCGATGGCCCGCTTCACCGACTACCTGGCGGCCCGTTCGCAGCGGCGGCGGGGCCAGTGAGCGGCCGGATCGGGACGTACGGCGGCAGCGTCCCGCCGCCCGGTGAGACGGCGGCACGGGAGGAGAGGGCATGAGCCTGCTGTCCATCGAGGGCCTGTGGAAGAACTACCGCGGCCACAGCGTGCTGCGCGGCATCGACCTGGAGGTCGAGCCGCACGAGGTGGTCTGCCTGATCGGCGCCTCCGGCTCCGGCAAGTCCACCCTGCTGCGCTGCGTCAACCTGCTGGAGACCGCCGACGACGGCACGATCACCCTGGACGGTGAGGAGATCACCGACGCCAGGACCGATCCCGACGACGTGCGCAAGCGCATGGGCATCGTGTTCCAGGCGTTCAACCTGTTCCCGCACATGAGCGTGCTGGACAACATCACGCTGGCACCGCGCAAGGTGCACAAGACGGGCAGGAGGCAGGCCGAGGAGCAGGCCCGCGACCTGCTGGCCAGGTTCGGTCTGGCGGACAAGGCGGGCGCCTATCCCGACCAGCTCTCCGGCGGCCAGCAGCAGCGTGCCGCCATCATCAGGGCCCTCGCCACCAAGCCTCGCCTGATGCTGCTGGACGAGGTCACCTCGGCCCTGGACCCGGCGCTGGTCAAGGAGGTGCTCGGGATCATCAGGGAGCTCAAGGAGGGGGGTATGACCATGATCCTCACCACCCACGAGATGGGTTTCTGCCGCGAGATCGCCGACACCGTCTGCTTCCTCGACGGCGGCGTGCTCCTGGAACGAGGCACTCCCGAGCAGATCTTCACCGACCCTCGCGAGCCTCGTACCAGAGAGTTCGTGCAGAGCGTGATCGACGCCCGGCGCCTCTGACCTCTTCCCGCTTCAAAGCTTCAGAGGCGCGCGGTCTCAGCGGCGGTGCCTGCCGCGGGGACCGGCGGTGGATCCTGGGCCGGGGCCGCCGGGAGGGCCGGGCGGAGGTCCGGGCGGCCCAGGTGGTCCGGGAGGCCAGGGAGGTCCGGCAGGTCCGGGAGGCCAGGGCTGGCCCGTCCGCCCGTCCACGGGACCGTACTGGTACTGCCCCGGAGAGGGAGGACGCGCCGGAGGCTCCGGGACGGGCTTCGCCGCCGCGGCGAGGACGCTGTTGCGCCTGCCGTACACCAGGTAGACCAGCACGCCGATGGCCATCCAGATGATGAAGTACAGCCAGGTGATGAGCTGCAGGTTCACCATGAGCCACAGGCAGGCGAGGATCGAGGCGATCGGCACGCCGGGAGAGAGCGGGGTGCGGAAGCCCCGGGGCAGGTCCGGCATCGTCTGCCGCATCCTGACCACCCCGGCGGCCACGGCGATGAAGACGAACAGGGCGCCGATCACGACCAGCGGTTCGAGCGTCAGCACGTCCACGAACTCGGCCAGCAGGATCGCGAGGAAGCCGATGATCAGCGTGACCCTCGTCGGGCTGCGGTAGCTACGGTTGATCTTGGAGAGCGAGCGGGGGATCAGCCCGTCGCGCGCCATGGAGAACAGCACGCGGGTCAGGCCGACGAGCAGCACCAGGACGACGGTGGTGAGGCCGAGCACCGCCCCGACGTTGATGACGTGCACCATGAAGCCCTCGCCCGCCTCGCGGAAGGCACTGGCGAGCGGCGCGTCCGCGGCGATCTTGTCGTACGGGGTCATCCCGACCATGATCACCGCGACCGCGATGTAGATGACCGTGGTGAGCACCAGCCCGCGGATGATGCCCTTCGGGATCGACCGGGGGGCGTCCTCGGACTCCTCGGCGGCGGTGGCCACGACGTCGAACCCGATGTACGCGAAGGTGATGGCCGCCGAGGCGGCGAAGATGCCGAACCAGCCGAACGTGCCCGTCTGGCCGAGGAGGAGGCCGAGCAGCGGGGATTGCAGGGCCTCCTCGGCCTTGCCCGCGGGCACCGCCGGAACCGGGATGGCCGCGAGGTTGCGCTGGTCGAAGTGGAGGGCGCCGACCACGATGACCGCGCCGATGGCCAGCAGCTTGGCGACCACGATGACCCACAGGGTGCGCAGTCCGACGCGGGCCCCCAGGGCGACCACGGCTGTGAGGATCGCCAGGATGAACAGCGTGAAAAGGTCGAAACCCGTGACCTGGCCGACCATGCCCGCGACCACCTCGGGAAGGCGTACGCCGAAGTCGGTGAGCATCTGGGCGGCGTAGAGCGACCAGGCGCGGGCCACCGCGGCCGTGGCCAGCAGGAGTTCCAGGACCAGCGCCCAGCCTACGATCCAGGCCCAGACCTCGCCGAAGATGACGTAGGCGAAGGTGTAGGCGCTTCCCGAGCTCGGCATGGCGGAGGACAGCTCGGCGAAGCAGAAGGCCACGAGCAGGCTGGTGATTCCCGCGATCATGAAGGAGAGGATCACGCCCGGTCCGGCCATGTTCGCCGCCTGACGGGCGGCGAGGCTGAAGATGCCCGCGCCGATCATGACCCCGACGCCGAGGACGATGAGGTCCGCCCCGCGATAGGCCGTGGGGAGGCCGTGGCGCGCACCGGTCAGCCGGCCGGTGGCATGGTCCGGCGGCATGCGGCGAACGATCGACGAGGAAGCACCTTCGGGCACGACGTGACCAATCGTGGTGGGCTGATAACCCTATATTGTGGGACTCGCTTCACAGTGCCGCAGGGGAGTTGCACCGGACAAGGGTTATCCGGTCACGTGGTGGACACCACCGTGTCACGCCGGGATCACCTGTCCGGCGGACACCCTCCGTCACAGGTGAACCGCCCGCTGTCGCGCTGCTTCGGCGTCCGCCCGGCGCGTCCGTCCGGCCTTCTCGGCCGTTGATCCGGCTGTCGACTCCCTGTTTAGTCCCGCCGGTTCAACCGCCGACCACCAGCCACGCCCTGCCGTACGCACGCGTCGAAAGGGTGACCAGCCGGGCCGCCATCCACAGCCCGAGCGCCAGCCAGAGCGCCACCAGGCCACCGCCCCGCAGGTCCACCAGGAGCGCGGCGGGCAGGTAGGCGAGCGTCGTCCACACCCCCGCCCAGGCGAGGTAGCGCCGGTCTCCGGCCCCGATCAGCACGCCGTCCAGCACGAACACCACCCCGGCGACGGGTTGCAGGACGGCCACCACCCAGAGCAGGTCGAGCAGCTCCGCGGCGACGACGGGACCCGCGTCGAACAGCGCGGGCACGAACGGCCTCGCCAGCACGATGAGAAGGCCGAGCAGCACGCCCGAGCCGACTCCCCAGACCACCATCCGCCCGGTCGCGCCGCGGGCTCCCGCCACGTCGCCGGCGCCCAGCGCGCGACCGGTGATCGCCTGCCCGGCGATGGCGATCGCGTCCAGGGCGAACGCCATCAGGGTCCAGATCCTGATGGCGACGGTGTGCGCCTCGATCTGCTGCTCTCCCATGCGGGTGGCCGCGGCGGTCGCGACGGCCAGCACCAGCTGGAGGCATGCCGTACGGATGATCAGAGCGATCCCGGCAGAGCCCGCCGCCCGCACGCCCGCCAGGTCGGGGCGGAACGGCGCACGGTATCGAACGAGGATGAGGAGGAGATAGACGACGGCGGCGAGCGACTGGGCCAGCACCGTGCCCCAGGCCGAGCCCGCGATCCCCCAGCCCAGTACCAGGACGAACACGATGTTGAGCACGGCGTTCAGCGCGAAGGCCCCCACCGACACCAGCAGCGGGGTGGCGGTGTCCTGCATGCCGCGCAGCACGCCCGTGCCCGCGAGCACCAGCAGCATGGCGGGGACGCCCAGCAGGCTGATCCGCAGGTAGGTCACCGCCTGCCGGGCGAGCTCGCCCTCGGCGCCGAGCAGGTGGACCAGCGAGGGGGCGAGCGGCCAGACGACCACGATGATCGCCAGTCCCACCCCGGCGGCGAGCCAGAGGCCGTCCACCCCCTGCCGGAGCGCCCGCCCGGTCTCGCCCGCCCCGATCTGCCGGGCCACCGCCGCGGTCGTGCCGTACGCCAGGAACACGCACAGTCCCACGAGGAAGCTCAGCACCGTGCTCGCCACCCCCAGGGCGCCGAGCGCGGGGGCGGGCAGGCGGCCGACGACGACGGTGTCGGTCAGCAGGAACAGCGGTTCGGCCACCAGGGCGCCGAACGCGGGCAGCGCGAGCCGCAGGATCTGCCTGTCGTGGTCGCGACCCGACCCACCGGACCGGCCGGATCCACCGCGCCGACCCGATCCGCCGAGCGGGTCGGATCCGTCGGACCGGCCGGACCCACCGGAGCGGCCAGATCGACCGGACCGGTCGGATCGGCTGGACCGATCGGGTCGGCCGGACCGATCGGACCGACCGAATCGGCCGGGTCGAGGAGTAAGAGGCACTTATCTATTGTGCCTCTTACCCTCGGGTGGATCTTCGGTGGGATGAACCCCTCAGGGTGTGCCATCAGGGGCGACTTTCGGCGTGTCGCCCCAACTTTCTTTTCTCCACAGGCAGTGGATGATGTTTTCGCTGGTCAGAGCGTTATCCACAGCTGTGGACAAGAGTTATCCACAGTACTGTCCCCAGGGTGCCCACACCTCTGGGGAAGAAGTGCACAGCTTATCCACACCTCTGTCGACAGGCCGCGTTGCCAGCCGGGCGCGAAGCGGCGAAACTGTCACACCGATCGGCTACAAATAGAGATAACGTAACTGTGTTCGAAAGAGGGGGTGTGTGGTGAGCATCGCGGAGCCGCCGGTCTTCGAGCCGAGATTCGAGCGCACCCCACCGAACAACATCGAGGCCGAGCAGTCGGTCCTGGGCGGCATGCTGCTGTCCAAGGACGCCATCGCCGACGTGGTCGAGATCCTGCGGTCCGACGACTTCTACCGTCCGGCCCACCAGATCATCTACGACATCATCACCGACCTCTACGGCCGCGGCGACCCCGCCGACGCCGTCACCATCCTCGACGAGCTGCAGAAGCGGGGCGAGGTCGCCAGGATCGGCGGCGGCGCCTACCTCCACACGCTGACCGCCGTCGTCCCGACCGCGGCCAACGCCGGTTACTACGCGAGGATCGTCCGCGAGCAGGCCATCCTCCGCCGCCTGATCGAGGCCGGCACCCGCATCGTCTCCTACGGCTACGGCGGTCAGGACGAGGAGGTCGACGACCTCGTCGACCGCGCCCAGGCGGAGATCTACAAGGTCACCGAGCGCCGCACCTCCGAGGACTACATCCCGCTGGCCGACATCATGCCGGGCGCCCTCGACGAGCTGGAGGCCATCGGCGGCCGGAGCGGCCAGATGGTCGGAGTCCCCACCGGCTTCCAGGACCTCGACTCCCTCACCAACGGCCTGCACCCCGGCCAGATGATCGTCGTGGCCGCTCGTCCCGCCATCGGCAAGGCGCTCGCTCTCGACACGCCGCTGCCCACTCCCGGCGGCTGGACGACCATGGGGGAGGTCGAGCCGGGTGACCACCTGATCGGTGCGGACGGCAAGCCGACACGGGTGGTCGCGGCGACCGAGGTGATGCAAGGGCGGCCTTGTTACGAGGTGGAGTTCAGCGATGGCACCGTGATCGTCGCGGACGCCCAGCATCAGTGGCGGACGACCACGCGTGCGCGTCGTCGCCAGGACTCGGAGAGCAGGCGGACCTTTTACTGGCCCGCCGAATCCATCGAGCACGTCAGGAGCGCGTACGAGACGTCGATGGCGGAGCCGGACCGGCTCATCACGCATCGGGAAGCCCTGTCGGTTCTGGGTGACGAGTTCCGCAACGTCCTCCACACCGTGCAGAAGGAGGTCGGTGCGTCGGGCAAGGTGCCCATACCCGTCACCGGCCCGGTTCGCCGCTACACGTGGAACGCCCCGGCATACTCGCGCGAGGAGCTTTTCGGAGCGTTGTACGCGCGGATGTCCCAGCCGTTGAACGCTTCCACGACCGCTGCCCACAAGGACGTCGTGACGACCGAGGAGATCGCCCGCACATTGCGCTGCGCCTCGGCGGACAGGCGGCCGAACCACGCGGTGGCCGTCGCGGCGGCGTTCGACCTGCCCGAGCGGGATCTGCCGTTGCCCGCCTATGCGCTCGGAGTATGGCTTGGTGACGGCCACACCGACGGTGCCCGGTTCACCACCATCGACTCGGAGATCGTTCTCAATCTGGAAGCCGAGGGGCTGCGGGTCACCCGCACGAGCTCCGACCTCCTCTACTCACTCGGTCTGCCACATCCGTCGCCCGTGGCGGAGAGGTCCTGCACGGTCTGCGGCGCCCTGTTCGTGCCCCGGACCTCCCAGGTGCGGACGTGCGGCCGCTCGTGCGGAGGAAAGGCCCGTCTGGTGTCGAGTCCGGTTCCGGCACCCACGTGTCCTGACTGCGGTGGCCCGTCCAGCGGTCTGAGACGATGCCAGGCATGCCGAAACCGTCATGGCACGGTGCAGGCCATCCTGCGCACTCTCGGTGTCCTCGGTGACAAGCACATTCCCCAGATCTACCTGCGGGCCTCCGAGGAGCAGCGGCGCGCCCTGCTCGCCGGTCTCCTCGACACCGATGGATATGTCAGCCGTGACGGCCAGATCCAGTTCGGGGTCACCAACAGAAGACTTGCCGAAGACGCCTACGAGCTGATTCTGAGTCTCGGTTACCGGGCGACGATGAGGACACGGACGGTCAAGGGCAGAAGCGCCGACTCCTCCACCTGCTACATGATCAACTTCACGGCGGCGGACAAGGTGTTCCGGCTGTCCCGCAAGGCCGTCCGGCAGGTGACCGCGGTCCATCCGTCGACGCTCGTCCGATACATCGTCGACGTGCGCCCGGTGCCCTCGACGCCGGTGAGGTGCGTGGAAGTCGACAACGCAGACCACATGTACCTTGCCGGAAGAACCGGCATTCCGACGCACAACAGCACGCTTGGCCTGGATTTCGCGAGATCTGCCGCTATTAAGCACGGTATGACGACTGTGGTGTTCTCGCTGGAGATGTCGCGTAACGAGATCACGATGCGTCTGCTGTCGGCCGAGGCGCGGGTGGCGCTGCACGCCATGCGGTCGGGCACGATGACCGACGACGACTGGGCCAAGCTGGCCCGGCGGATGGGCGAGGTGGCCGAGGCCCCGCTCTTCATCGACGACTCGCCCAACATGTCGATGATGGAGATCAGGGCCAAGTGCCGCCGTCTCAAGCAGCGCAACGACCTGCGGTTCGTCATCATCGACTACCTGCAGCTGATGTCCTCCCCGAAGAAGACCGAGAGCCGCCAGAACGAGGTCTCCGAGATCTCCCGGGCCATCAAGCTCCTCGCCAAGGAGCTGGAGGTCCCGGTGATCGCGATCTCCCAGCTCAACCGTGGCCCCGAGCAGCGGACGGACAAGCGGCCCATGGTCAGCGACCTTCGCGAGTCCGGAAGCATCGAGCAGGACGCCGACATGGTCATCCTTCTCCATCGGGAGGACGCCTACGAGCGCGAGTCGCCCAGGGCGGGCGAGGCCGACCTGATCGTGGCCAAGCACCGTAACGGCCCTACCGCCACGGTCACCGTCGCGTTCCAGGGCCACTACAGCCGTTTCGTCGACATGGCCCCTCACTAGGTCTCACATCGCGGGATCCGCGATTCCGCGGGTAGGTGCGGCCGATCATGAGCACTGTACGGGCGATCCGCGATGCCGGGCTCACGGGGCTTCTGCGATCCGTGGAGTGGGACGTGCCGTGGGTCCGCCCGCTCCGGACGTGTTGTCCTGCGGTCGTCCGCGGGGCCGGGCCCGTGGGGCGCGGCAGCGGCATGAACCGGTCCGATCGCCGAAGCGGCTTCCGGATCCGCCGCCGTCAAGCGGCCTCGCCCGTCAAGCTCAAGCCGCCCCGCCCGTCAAGCTGCTCGTCCGTCAAGCTCATGCCGCCTCGTCCGTGGGATCGGGAGTGGGAGCCAGCCGTACGTGGCCGGGCTGGGCCTTCTCGTCGGGGAAGACCCACTTCCGGAGCGCCCAGAAGCGGAAGACCATGGCGATCAGCGTGCCGATGACCTGCGCGCTCACGAAGTCGGCGATCTCCTGGGTCACCAGGCTCACGGCCGGGACCTCCAGGCTGAACGCGTACCGGGAGATCCACAGCGGTGCGGAGCTGAGCACCAGGCCGATGCCGCTGACCAGGAAGAACAGTGCCGCCTCGTGACGGCGCTCGCGGCCGCCCCTGGTCCGGAACGACCATTCGCGATTCAGCACGTAGGACACGATCGTCGCCACGAGCACCGCGATGACCTTCGCGGTCACCGGCTTCGGTTCCAGGACGGTCAGCTTCAGCCCGTAGAACACCGCGTTGTCCACCAGGAACGCGGTCCCGCCCACCACCGCGAACTTCAGCGGCTCACGGTGCTTCAGCGCGAGTGCGTGCAGCGGTGCCGGCAATCTCGTGAGTACTGCTTCTACTATTCGGAGCACCCCCGATCTTCTCACCAGCCGGACACACCGGTGACAAGGGTTCGTCCGGCTGGAACCGTATCTGACGGCGAATCCGCGTGATCATGACCTTTGATGACGCTCTGCGAGAATCGCGCGCCTTGCCGGTGGCACCGGACCTCTGGTCGCGGGTGCGCTCTGGGACGGCGGGATCCCCACCGGGCCGCCCGGCATGTCCCGCGGATTCCGGTGTTTCCGTAGCGACATGTGCTCGCGTGCGTGCGGATCCCACCCGTATCGGAGGAAGTGTCTTCCGGGCGCCCAGTTGTCGGGCCGCTCCGTTACGGTGCGGTCATGGCGAATTTCGTACTGGTCGCGGGCGCGCGGCTCGGGGCGTGGGCGTGGGACGAGGTGGTTCCGTATCTGCGCGCGGCAGGTCAGGGCGTCCACCCGTTGACGCTGTCCGGTCTTGCCGACAAAGCGGGTGTGCCGGCCGGGCAGCAGACCCACGTCCAGGACATAGTCGACGAGGTCGAGGGCCGGGACCTGCGCGACGTCGTCCTGGTGGGGCACAGTTACTCGGGCATTCCGGTCGGTCAGGCCGCGGAGCGGATCGGTGACCGGCTGGCTCATGTGGTCTTCGTCGATTCCAGCGTTCCGGCCGATGGCGAGGCGTTCGTCTCCGCCTGGCCGGACGGCGGGGCGACGGTGAAGGCGTCGATCGCCGAGAACGGAGGATTCTGGCCGCTCGTGACCGCGGCCCACTACGACGGCCAGGATCTCACCGATGAGCAGATCGCACGGATCCTGGACGGCTCGACGCCGCACCCGGGCGCCACGCTGACCGAGCCCGCCGTGCTGTCACGGCCACTCGACGAACTCCCGGCGACGTACGTCCGATGCCTGTTCGACGGAGCCGAGCTCGACGACGACGTGGCCAGGCTGCTGACCGGCAAGCACTGGCGGCTGGTCGAGATGAGCACCGGCCACTGGCCGATGTTCTCCCAGCCGCGCGAGCTGGCGCAGATCTTCCTCCAAGCGGCCGGGGAGTGACCGCGGCCCGCTGAGGGGACGTGTCCGAAGCGCGGATTCCCGGAGTTCTCCGAGGCGCGGACGGTCCGGCGGGACGTACTTCCGCCTTGCCGGTACGCCGCACGAGCCCACTTGTCAGGGATTCCCTGACGTCTTAAGCTGTCAGGGAGATCCTGACAGTAAGGAGAACGCCATGGCATCGCCTGACGCCCTGACCGAACTCGCCCGATGCTCCTTCTGCGGCAAGCCGGACACCGAGGTCGAGAAGCTGGTCGCGGGCGCCGGAGTGCACATCTGCGACGAGTGCGTGACCCTGGCCGCGTCGATCATCGATGAGAGCCTCGGCAGTCCCGCGAAACCGCGCGTGTCCGTCTGGGAGTCGTTGACGGACGAGGAGATGCTGGGTCACATCCCGCGCGTCGCCGCGCACATCGAGCAGGCCGAGGCCGACCTGCGCTCGTGGGTGCAGGAGCTGCGCCGGCGCGGCGTCACCTGGGCCAAGATCGGCGAGGCTCTCGGGATCACCCGCCAGTCCGCCTGGGAGCGCTTCTCCGGCGAGGAGTGACCCCGAGGGCCGGGGCTCTCGGATCGGCGAGGACGGGTCGAGCGGCTTCGCGCGAGGCGGGCACATCCGGCCGCGTCCCCCGGTAGCCAGCGGGCGCACCCGACACGCGTCCCCCGATGGGCTCCCGACGCGCGTCCCCCGGTGAGCTGGCGGGCACATCCGACACGCGTTCCCCGGTGAGCTAGCGGGCGCACCCGCACGGGCAGGACGAGCCGGACGGTTCGGCGGTGTCGGCCCAGTGCAGGGCGATGAACGGCTCGGTACGGCAGGGGTGGTGCACCCGCTCGCGCGTGACGCGGTAGCGGGCGACGACCTCGGGCTCCTCGGTCGAGCGGCGCGGGACGGGCACGGTGAGGGTGCCGATGTCCTGGTCGATGTGGGTGAGCATGCCGTGGCAGGGGCCGCCCAGGCAGATGGCGTTGCGCGGCGGCGCGGCGGTCACGACGGGCCGCCCGGTGTCCGCTCATCGGCGGGTGCGCCGGGGCTGACGCTCAACAGCGTGGCGGCCTCGCCGATCCGAAACGTCGTCACGAACAATCACGATACCCTCGCACATTCCGGCATCAAGAGCCGGTATGCCTGGTAAGCAAAGCATGATCAGCCGCTTTCACATCGCATCTGCGGTAGCGAAAAACGCTCGTGACCCGGTGATTCCGGCGGATGCGCGGGTCCGACTTGACGTGAACCTTGGTTGAGGTACGAACCTGTTCACACGGCGCCGCGAGGGCGCGGACAAGCCCACTGTGACCAGCGGAGGACCGTCATGCCCGAGGAGCCGATCCGGCTAGCGGTGATCATCGGCAGTGTCCGGGAGGGGCGGCTCGGCCCGACCGTCGCGGAGTGGTTCGCGGGCCGGGCCCGCCGGCACGAGGGCCTCGACGTCGACGTCATCGACCTGGCCGAGATCCCCCTGCCGATGGCGCTGCCCCGCTTCGGGGCCGGGCCCGGCGAGGAGGCGGCGCGGGCCCTGGGAGCCCTGACACCACGTCTGGCCAGGGCCGACGCGTTCGCCGTCGTGACGCCCGAGTACAACCACAGCTTCCCCGCCTCGTTGAAGAACGCCATCGACTGGCACGACCGGCAGTGGCACGCCAAGCCGGTCGGTTTCGTCTCCTACGGCGGCATCTCCGGAGGCCTGCGGGCGGTCGAGCAGCTCCGCCTGGTCTTCGCCGAGCTGCACGCGGTCACCGTCCGCGACACCGTCAGCTTCCACGGCGCCTGGAAGCACTTCGACGACAAGGGAGCGCCGACCAGCCCGCGGAGCTGCGACGGCGCGGCCGGGATCCTGCTCGACCAGCTGACCTGGTGGGCACGGACCCTGCGCGAGGGCAGGACCGCCCGCCCCTACACCACCTGACCCGGCCGGGCGCCTCAGGGAATCAGGACGATCTTCCCGGTGGTGCGGCGGGTCGACAGGAGCTCGTGCGCCTTGGCCACCTCGGCCAGCGGCAGCGCCTGGTCCACGAGGACCCTGAGCCGTCCCGCCTCCGTCAGGGCCGTCAGCCGCGACAGGTCGGCCGCCGAGGGGCGCACGCTCACCACCGCGAGCCGTACGCCCAGCTCGGCCGCGCGTTCCGGGGTGATGCCGAGGTTCCTCCCCACCGCTCCGACGAGCAGGCCGCCGGGCTTGAGCGCGGCGGCGGAACGTTCCCCGTACTCGCCCCCCACCAGGTCGAACACCACGTCCACCGGCTCGGTCTCCGCGACGAAGTCGGCGGTGGTGTGGTCGATCAGGGTGTGCGCGCCGAGCTCGCGCAGGAGGTCGTGCTTGGCGGTCCGCGCGGTACCGGTGACGTGCGCGCCGAGAGAGGCGGCGATCTGGACGGCGAGGTGGCCGACCCCTCCTCCGGCGGCGTGGACGAGAACCCGCTGCCCCTCGGTGACGCGGGCGATGCCGACCAGCGCCTGCCAGGCGGTCAGCCCGGCCAGCGGGAGTCCTCCCGCCTGCTCCAGGGGCAGCGTGGCGGGCCGGTGGACGATCTCGTTGGGCGAGGCGAGTACGTACTCGGCGTAGGCGTTGCCGGCGCCGGGGAAGGCGAGCAGGCCCAGCACCTCGTCACCGGGGGCGAACGCGGACACGCCGGGCCCGGTGGACTCGACCGTGCCCGCGACGTCCCAGCCGAGGGTGAAGGGCGGCGGGCCGAGCAGCGGGAAGAGGCCGGAGCGGACCGCTCCGTCGACCGGGTTGACCCCGGCGGCCCCGACCTTGATCAGAACCTGTCCGTGATCCGGCTCCGGCCGGTCGGCCTCGGCGACACCGAGCACGGAAGGGTCGCCGACGGCGGACTGGGTGATGACACGCATCGTGATCTCCTCTGAGGGGAAGCTCTTCGGGACCAATCGTCGGCGATATCGGTATCTCATTGAAAGAAGGCACCTTCTGGAGATATAGGTACCTTATGGAAACCACTTCCCATCTGCGAGAGCACGGCGCCGCCAACGCGTACCTCCGGGAGTGCGGCTCGCGGAAGGTCCTGGAGGCGATCGCCAACAAGTGGACCTGCCTGCTGGTCGACGCCCTGCGGGACGGCCCGGTCCGGTTCGGCGTGCTCCGCCGCAGGATCGACGGGATCACCCAGAAGAGCCTCACCCAGACGTTGCGGAGCATGGAACGCGACGGGATGGTGATCCGCACCGTCTACCCGACGATCCCGCCCCGGGTGGAGTACGAGCTCAGCGCGCTGGGACACAGCGTGGTCACGCTGATGGAGGGCATCAAGAGCTGGTCGGAGAGGCACGTGCCCGAGATCATGGCCGCCCGCGAGCTCTACGACCTCCGCGCGGCCGAGGAACCCAGGCCCGTCCAGGTGAGCTGAGCGGACCCGGACACGGGGGCCTGAGCACACGGGCCTGAACGGGTCGAAGAGCACGCGGGCCTGAGCGGGCCGAAGAGCACGCGGGCCTGAACGGGCCGAAAAGCACGCGGGCCAGAGCGGGTCGAAGAGCACGCGGGCCAGAGCGGGCCAGCACACGCGGGCCAGCCGCACGTGGGCCAGAAGCATGCATGCCTGAGCGCACGGACCCGGGCGCGTCACCGGCCGTCACGCGCGACGGCGCCCGCCACCCGGAGTTCGTGTTCCGGGTGGCGGGCGCCGTCGTCTCCGGGGTCACCGGTGGCTCGTGGCCGCCGTGGATCCCCTCCGCGTCCGGACGCTCACAGCCGCCGCGTGATCCCCGGACGTCCTTCCGCCGACCGCCTACCAGCCGCTGCCGGACCGGTAGAGCTGGCCGCGCACCGCTCCGCCGCCGAACTCGGTGGTGTGCAGGTTGGTGTACCAGTTCTTCGGGTTCTTCTTGATGCCCCGGGCGATGTCGGACTTCACCGACGCGGTGCCGGCGATGCCGGTGACGCCCTTGGGCAGGCCGTTCGTGTCGGCGAAGAAGTCGATCACGACATCGCCGTTCTTGCCCTTCTTGCCGCGGTGGATGTGCCCGTTCGTGGGGGCGGCGAGCCTCTCCCAGATGGTGGCGTAGTAGACCTTCGAGCCCTTGATGCCGACGAGCCACTCGGCGCGGCCGTTCGGGTCGCCGACCTTCTTGCCGGGGGCCGGGACCTCCTGGCGGCCGTCGGCGTTGGAGTGGTAGATGGGGTGCACGCCGCTGGCCAGCACGTTGGCCAGGTTGGTCGGGCTGATCCGGTGCATCTGGGCGCGCACCGCGCCACCCGGGAACTCGGCGGTGTGCAGGTTGAGGTACCAGTTCTTCGGGTTCCTCTTGATCCCGGACAGCAGGCCGCCGTCGTTGATCCTGACGCTGCCGAGGATGGCCTTGCTGCCGCCGGGCAGGGCCTCCATGAAGAAGCCGACCTTCACGTCGCCGTTCTTGCCGGCCTTGCCCTGGTGGATGTGGAACGCGGTGGGGGTGGCCGTTCCCTCCCACCGTACGGCGTAGGAGACCTCGTTGCCGCGGATGCGGACGACGGCGACGGCCTTGCCGTTCTTGTCGCCGACGGCGGGGCCGCCGCTGACCGGTACCTCGTTCTTCCCGAGCAGGGTGCCCGCGAAGTAGGCGTCCGCCGTGCTCGCGGTGGCTGTGCTCGCGGTATCGGACCGCGTAACCGTGGCTGTGCCGGCCTGCGCGGCCGGGGCGAGGCCCGAGGAGAGCAGGGCCGCGGCGATGGCCACGCCGGAGACGGTGAGGGTGCGCTTGGACATCGTGAACCTCTCGTAGCTGTAAGGGGCTGCTGCGTTCTTCAGCCGGTTGTACGGCGCCACGACCGCTAAAGGTTCAACTTTCAAATACGTAAAAATGCACACAGGGAAACGGCCCTCGACCGGCCCTCCCGGTCCGGGGGAGGGCTAGGATGACCCGCTCAGACCGCGACGGTGAGCAGCGTGTCGCCGCCGTTCGTACGCACCTCGAAGCGGTCTATCCCGGCCCGCTCCCAGGCGACCCCGCCGTGCACGTAGAGCGGCTCGGGAGAGCCGGGAACCCCGTAACCCCGCTCGGGCACCGCCCATCCGGTGACCACGCGCCGCTCGCCGGTCCGGGAGACGGCGACCAGCTCGCACTCCAGCGGCCCCTTGACGCCCCTGAGCTCCAGGGCGGCGTGGGTGCCCCAGCCCTTCGTCTCCAGCACCAGGCCGCCGGTGACACCGGTGGCGCCCGCGCCCGCGAGCGGCGTGCCGGCCCGGTAGGCCTCCTCGGCGGGACCGTGCGCGGAGTGGCCGACGGGAACGCTCCCGCTCCCGTTCTCGCCGGAGATCGAGGTGCCCACCGCGATCCCGCCGGCGACCAGGGTGACGGCCGCGGCGGCGCCGATCACGAACGTGCCCCTGCGGGCGCGCCGGTCGGCCGCCTTGCGGCGGCGCAGCAGGTTGACCACCTCGGCGGGACCCTGGTCGCCGGTACGCGTACCGGCGTCGTCGCGCTCGTCCCTCAGGGGGCCGATGCCGGCGAGCGCGCCCGCCACCCCGGACAGCTCCTGCAGCTCGGCGGTGCAGGACCGGCACGTGGCCAGGTGGTCAGAGAAAGCCGTCCGGTCGGGCTCTTCGAGGATGCCCAGGGCGTACGCGCCCACGTCGGTGTGCTCCACCCGCGAGGTCATGCCGTCACCCCTCTCTCCTCAAGGGCGACGCGCAGCGCGCGGAGGGCGTAGTACGCCCTCGATTTCACCGTGCCCACCGGGATGCCGAGCGCCTCGGCGGCGTCGTTCACCGACCGGTCGCGCAGGACCGTCTCGTTGAGGATCTCGCGGTGGGCGGGAGACAGCGAGTCGAGCGCGTCCGACACGACGACCTGTCGCAGAAGGTCTTCCATCTGATCGGGCATGGGCACACTCTCCAGTGGTCCCTCACCCGCCTCGTGGGGACGCGCGTCCTTACGGCGTTGGTCGTCGATCACGATATGTCTCGCGACCGTCGCCAGCCAAGGCATCAGGGACGACGCGTCGGCGTCGAACCGGTCCGCGCTGCGCCAGGCCCGGACCATGGTCTCCTGCACCACGTCCTCGGCCCACTGCACGTCGCCGCGGGTGAGCCGTACGACGAAGGAGAGCAGCGGCCGGTGATACGCCCTGTACAGCTCCGCGACGACCAGCTCGTCGTCGGGGACGTCGACCGGTCGCAGGCGGCGGGACCGGTTCGGCCGGTCACCGGGCCAGGATGAGGCTTTCACGTTGGGGTTCTCTCCGGGGAAATCGGCCGGCGGGGAGGGGCAGGCGCCCTGCCGCGTCATCACGCGCGTCCCGCGGTCCGCGCCGGTCGGTCGCGACCGGCGCGCGGGGCCGCGCCGCCCGGCCCGCCGTGGGCGCGGAGGCCGGGCGGCGGTGCCGCGATCACGGCGGTGCCCGCTGGAGCGGGCCGCCGCGGGGCGTTCACGATCACGCTGTGCCCTCCGAGGGTCGGCCGCCGGACGATTTTCCGGTGTCGGCAGGCAGTACGGCGCCGGATCCCAGAGGGTTCAACAGATCATCTGGATTTTCGATTATCAGCCGAACTAGCTTCCCATAAGGGGAAATAAAGGCTAATTCCGGGCGAAGACACCTCTCCGAACCGGTGGGCCACCATGGTGTCGCCCCACCGGAAGCGACGAGCACGGGATGCGACGCCGGTCCTCACACGGGTGCGCCGACCGGTCCGCGTACGGTCCGCCGGTCCTCGCGCACGGCTGCGACCGTTCCTCGTGCGGGTGCGCGTGCGTCCCGCCGGTGCGGAGGTGAGAGGGGCACGGCGCCCGTCGCCGTGCGGACGCGGGGCGGGTCCTCGCCGTGGCGCCCTGTGCGGGTGCGGGGCGTCGCGTGGCGTACGGATGCCCGGCGACCGGTCCCGTGAGGCGTGTCGCCCGGGCCGCGGCACGCCGTGAGGGCGGGCCGCGGCGATGTCACAGGACCGGGCGGACGTGGGTGATGAGGCGGCCGCCGTCGAAGACGTGCAGGGCGATCTGCGGCGGCAGGTCGTAGTCGACGGGGACCGGGACGTCGAGCTCCCGGTTGAGCCGGAACGTGGAGAAGACCCCCGGGGCGACCGACAGCGGCAGGTCCGCGAAGGTGGTGCTCGCCGCGGTGTGCGCGTGACCGGCGACGACGGCCACCACCTGCGGGTGCCGCCGCACGACCGCCTCCAGCCGCTCCGGGTTCCGCAGCCGGATCGCGTCCACGTACGGGATGCCCAGCGACACCGGCGGGTGGTGCATGCCGACGACGGCCGGGGTGTCCGGGTTCTCGGCGAGCACGCCGTTCAGCCAGGTGACCGTCTCGTCCTCCAGGAAGCCCTCCGGCCGCCCGGGGACGCTGGAGTCGCACAGCGCGACGGTGAGCCCGTCGAGCCTGAGGACCTGGTTGACCGGGCCGTCGCCGTCCTCGTCGCCGTCGAGCAGCGCCTTGCGGAACGCCGGGCGGACGTCGTGGTTACCCGGGCAGATGATCGTCGGATAGCGCGTGGTCAGCAGCTCACGCGCGATCTCGTACTCCTCGATCAGGCCGTTGTCGGCGATGTCGCCGGTCACCATGACCGCGTCCAGGGGACCGGGCAGGTTCTCCAGGTGCCGCATGACGGATCGGGTCCTGTCGATGCTGCGGGGGGAACCGTCGATGTGGACGTCACTTACGTGCGCCAGGATCAGCATCAATCAAGAGTGACATATCCGGCTTCCCGTCGCCGGACATCCGGGACGGACGGCAGGAACGCACCGGGCGCGGAAAGCCGGTGTGAGAGGAAGCCGGACAGGACGGGCCGCGACATCGGGCCGAACGGCGAGGCCGGGCGTCCGAGCGCGACGCAGGACGAGGACAGGGACAGGGCGAGATACGACACGGAACGACGGCGAAGCCGGACAGGACGAGGCGCGACGCGGGACGAGAGCGAAGCCGGACAGGACAAGTCACGACGCGGGACGAGGGCGAAGCCGAACAGGACGAGACACGACGCCGGGTCAGGCGGTGGAGCCGCCGTCCACCACGATGTCGGCGCCGACCACGAAGGCCGCGTCCTCGGAGGCGAGCCACAGGACGCTGCCGGTGATCTCGTCGAGGGAGCCGACCCTGCCGATCGGGAGCTGCCTGCTGATCCGCTCGGCCCGGTCGGCCTCCGTCTCGCCCGGCCGCATGGACATCGAGGTGTCGTGCGGCCCCGGGCTGATCGCGTTGATCCTGACCCCCCGGCCGATGTACTCCAGGGCGGCGGTGCGCGTCAGCGCCGTCACCCCGGCCTTGGAGGCCGCGTAGGCGCCGAGGCCCGGTATGCGCTTGTGCGTCCCCACCTGGGAGGCGACGTTGACGATGACCCCGCCGCCACCGGCCAGCATCGCCGGGATCTCGTGCTTCATCGCGAGGAAGACGCCGGTCAGGTTGACGCCGACGACCCGGGCGAAGTCCTCCTCGGGCAGGTCGGCGACCTCGCCCATCGCGAAGACCCCCGCGTTGTTGATCGCGACGTCCAGCCCGCCGTGCCGCGCCACGACCCGCTCGACCAGCCCGGCGACCGAGGCGGAGTCGGAGACGTCCGCGACGAGGGCGGAGGCCCGGCCGCCGTCCGACTCGATCAGCTTCACGGTCTGCTCCAGCGCCTCCGGGCCCCGGGCGGCCACCACGACGCGGGCGCCCTCGCGGGCGAACCCGCGGGCGACGGCCCTGCCGATGCCCGTCCCGCCCCCGGTCACCAGAACCACCTTGTCCTGAAATTTCATGATGTCCTCATAACAGATTGATCAGTCCAGAATGGTGAGAGCCTGGGCGGCGGCGTCACGCAGCCGTGCCGGGTCGGAGGTCCCCTTGCCCGTGAGCCGCAACCCCTGCAGGAAGACCAGCAGGAAGCCCGCCAGCGCCCGCGGGTCGCGGCCGGCGGGCAGCTCCCCCTGCGCCCGCGCCCTGGTGAGCGCCGACGCCAGCGCGGTCTCCAGCGCGGTCCACTCGCCGTCCACGCACCGGGCCACCCGCTCGTCGCCGGGGAGCATCTCCGCCGCCGCGTTCCCGATCATGCAGCCCCGCCGCCCCGCGTCCCCGACGGAGTCGCGGACGTAGCCCTCCACCAGCTCCCGTACGGCGGGAAGCGCGGGTCCCGGGCGCGAGAGCGTCTCCATGTAGAGCGGGCGGCGGATCTCCCGGTAGCGCCGCAGCGCCCGGAGGTAGAGCTCGTGCTTGCCGCCGAACGTGGCGTACAGGCTGGCCCGGCCGATCCCCAGGTGCTCCACCAGGTCGCTCACCGACGTCGCCTCGTAGCCGCGCTCCCAGAACAGGTCGAGCGCCGCCCGAAGGGCGGCGTCCGGGTCGAACTCCTTCGTCCTCACCATGCGCAGAAACGTAGAACAATCTGGAACGGACAGTCAAATAAGCCGGGGTCCGCCCCTGCCCCTCGTAAGGGACGGACCCCGGCGTCTTGGCGGCCGCACGCTACTCCCAGCGGAACATCCGAGCGGCCAGTCCGACCGTCACCAGCACGGTCACCGCCATCACCACCAGGTGCAGCGGCTGCGGCGCGTGTCCCGCCCACGTGTCACGGAGCGCGTCGGCGAACGGCGCCATCGGCAGGAAGTCCCCGATCCGCCGCACCAGGTCGGGCATGAGGTCGCGGGGGATCCACATCCCGGCCATGAACATCAGCGGGAACATCAGCAGCGAGCCGATGCCCGGCGCCACCTTCGCGTTGGGCGCCACCGCGGCGATCAGCAGGCCCAGGCCCAGCAGCGAGGCCGTGCCGAGCACGAACACCCCCGCGAAGGCGAACGGGCTCCTGGGCGGGACGGAGCCGAGGACGAGATAGCCCAGGCCGACCAGGAGGACGGTGGCGACGATCGCCACCGCGAGGTTGTTGACGACCTGGGCGACCAGCAGCCGGACCGGGTTGACCGGGGTGGTGGACATCCGGCGCAGCACGCCGCTCTCCCGGTAGGTCACCAGCGTCGCCGGCAGGACGGTCAGCGCCATCGTCACCACGGCCAGGATCACCATCATGGCGGGCAGCTGGGTGTCGATGACCCGCTCCCCGCCCAGCTCGGGGACCTTGTCCTGGTAGCCGGGGATCTGCCCGAGCGCGAGCAGGAGGACGAGAGGCAGCATCACCGAGAAGATCGGGCCGGCCGGGTCCCGCAGGAAGAGCTTGGCCTCGGTCAGGAGCATCTTGTTCATGAGGAGATCTTCTTTCCGGTGAGGCTGAGGAAGGCGTCGTCGAGGGTGGCCTGCTCCATGCGCAGGTCGGTGGGCACGACACCGGCGGCGGAGAGGACGGACGTGACCGCCAGGAGCAGGTTGCCGGTGCCGGTGACCGCGACCTGCCCGCCGCTGCGGCTCACCCCGGTGACCTCGGGCAGGGCTTCGAGCCGCGAGTCGTCGAGCGGCCCGGACAGCCGGAACCTGACGGTCTGCCGAGCGCCGACCATGCCGATCAGGCCGGACGGGGTGTCCATCGCGACCACCCGGCCGGAGTCGATCAGCGCGAGCCGGTCGCAGAGCCGCTCGGCCTCCTCCATGAAGTGGGTGACCAGCAGGATCGTCACGCCGTCCTCGCGGATGCGCTCGATGAGCTCCCAGGTGTCGCGCCGGGCCTGGGGGTCCAGGCCGGTGGTGAGCTCGTCCAGGATCGCCACGCGGGGGTTGCCGACCAGCGCCAGCGCGATCGAGAGCCGCTGCTGCTGGCCGCCGGAGAGCTTGCCGTAGGGGGTGTCGCGCTTGTCGGCGAGCCCGACGCGCTCCAGCAGACTCCCCCAGTCCGCCGGGGCCCGGTAGAAGGACGCGTACAGGTCGAGCGCCTCCCACACCTTGAGCTTCTCCGGCAGCGTGGAGCTCTGCAGCTGGACCCCCAGCTGTTCCCTGAGCTCGGTGCGGTGCAGACCTCCGAGCACGCTGACGGTGCCGGAGTCGGGGACGCGCAGGCCGGCGACGCACTCCACGGTGGTCGTCTTGCCGGCGCCGTTGGGGCCGAGAACGCCGAAGATCTCGCCCTCTTCCACGGTGAACGAGACGTCGTCCACCGCCAGCTGGTCGCGGTACTGCTTGCGGAGGTTGCTGACCTCGATGACCTTCATGCTCGACGACGCTACGAGCCGCGCCGCGCCCGGAGAATCCGTCTACACCCCCGGCGGGGACGGGCCAGGCACCCGAGGGGGGTGTGGCTACCTCCACCCCCCGGCGGCGCCCGCCACCACTGGGCACGCGCGGCGGGATCGCCGACACTTGGACCCATGAGGACATACGCGGTGGCGGTGGGGAAGGCGCTCGCCCTGGGGGCGACGGCGCTGGTGGACGTCGTCCTGGTGGTGCTGTCCCTGGTCGGGTTCGTGTTGGCGTTCGGCCTGGGGATGGTCTTCATGTTCCCCCCCACGGCCCATCTGGTCCGGCACCGCACCGCACTCGCCAGAAGGCTGAACGGCACGTGGTTCGGGACCGCCGTGCCGGCGCCCTACCTGCCCCCGCCGCTGCCGGCACGGCCCCAGCCCGACGGCTGGTACCGCCACGAGCGCCAGCTCTACAAGACGCCGAAGTGGCCCGACTGGAACAACCGCTGGAAGTGGATCGTCGGCGACCCGGCCACCTGGCGGGACGGGCTCTGGCTCTTCCTCAACCCGGTGGTCGTCTGCGCCCTCCCGCTGCTGTCCCTCACCCTGGCCGGGTGCGCCGTCCTGGCGGCGTGGTCCGCGGCCCCGCCGGTGCTGCCCCTCGCCCTGGGAGGCGCCTCGGCCGCCGCGCTCGCCGCGACGCCGCGCCTGCTGCGGGCGTACGCGTGGTGGAACCACCTGCTGCTGTCCCCCACGGAGAAGTCCGTGCTCGCGGCGCGGATCCAGCGGCTCGACCAGGCGCGCCTGGCGACGGTCGACTCCCAGGCCTCCGAGCTGCGGCGGATCGAACGCGACCTGCACGACGGGGCGCAGGCGAGGCTCGTCGCGATGGGCATGACGCTCGGCGCGGTCGAGGAGCTGATGGACAAGGACCCCGCGGCGGCCAAGGCGCTGCTCGGCAAGGTCAGGGAGGCCTCCTCCACGGCGCTCGTCGAGCTGCGCGACCTCGTCAAGGGCATCCACCCGCCGGTCCTGGCCGAGCGCGGCCTCGGCGACGCCGTGCGCGCCCTCGCGATGGACAGCCCGCTGAAGGTCACGGTCACCGTGGACCTGGACACCCGCCCCGACTCGCCCGTGGAGTCGGCCGCCTACTTCTCGATCAGCGAGCTCCTCACCAACGCGGCCCGGCACGGCGGCGCCGAGCGGGTGTGGATCGACATCAGCAGCAACGACCACGCGCTGCGCGTGGTGGTCACCGACGACGGCTCGGGGGGCGCCGACCCGGCCCTGGGCAGCGGCCTGCGCGGCATCGAGCGCAGGCTGGCGGCCTTCGACGGGGTGCTCGCGGTCAACAGCCCGCGGGGCGGCCCGACCACCGCCACGTTCGACCTGCCCTATGCCATGAGGGAGAAGGGCCCGGACTGCACGCCGTCCCTGCCCCGCGGCAAGGCCACCATCGTCGGGATCTGCTGGGGGATCGGCTGGCTCCCGCTCTTCCCGCAGGGACTGGTGGCGATGTTCATGAAGCTCTTCGACGTCGAGAACCGCAGCTGGTTCCTCGCGCTCTACCTGCCCGAGCTGCTGCAGTGGCCGCTGATCGTCTTCAACGTCCTCCTGGGCCTGTCCATGTACGCCGCGGGCATGCTCATCCCCGTCATGCACGCCCGCCAGCAGCGGCTGGCGGAGGTCCTGCCGACCCGCCTATGGTTGGGCCGGTGAGCCCGAGAGTCGTCATCGCCGAAGACCTGTACCTCCTGCGAGACGGCCTGGTCCACCTGCTCCAGGCGCACGACTTCGAGGTGGTGGCCGCCGTCGAGTCGGGGCCCGAGCTGCTGAGGGCGCTCACCGGTCTGCGGCCCGACGTGGCGGTGGTCGACGTGCGCCTCCCGCCCACGTTCACCGACGAGGGGCTCCAGGCCGCGCTCGCGGCGCGCCGGGCCGTCCCCGGCCTGCCGGTGCTCGTGCTGTCCCAGCACGTCGAGCAGCTGTACGCGCGAGAGCTCCTGGCCGACGGCTCGGGGGCGATCGGCTATCTCCTCAAGGACCGGGTCTTCAACGCCGAGCAGTTCGTCGACGCGGTCCGCCGGGTCGCCGCGGGCGGCACCGCGATGGACCCCGAGGTGATCGCCAAACTGCTGGCCAGCACCGCCAGGCACCAGCCGCTCGGCGCGCTCACCCCGCGCGAGCGCGAGGTGCTGGAGCTGATGGCCGAGGGCCGCTCCAACGCGGCCATCTCCCAGCGGCTGTTCCTCAGCGAGAGCGCGGTCGGCAAGCACACGGCCAGCATCTTCTCCAAGCTCGACCTCGCCCCCTCCGACGACGACAACCGCCGCGTGCTCGCCGTCCTGACCTACCTCAACGCCGCCCGCGGCTGACCCTCCCGCTCCTCGCCGTCCCGACCTACCTCAACGCCGCCCGCGGCTGACGCTCCCGCTCCTCGCCGTCCTGACCTTCCTCAACGCCGCCCGCGGCTGACGCTCCCGCTCCTCGCCGTCCCGACCCGTCCCGGCCCGTCTCGACGCCACCCGCGCCGACGCCCCCGCGGCCCCCTTCCCGCCCCCCTTTTCCCCGGCCGGGTAACGGTTCTGTCGGTCTCAGCGGATAACGTGCTGTGGAGTACGGCTTCCGCGTGTGGGGTGCCGTTCGGGACGAAGGGATGATCAGGTGAAGTTCCGGGTTAACCGTGATGTCCTGGCCGACGCGGTGGCCTGGGTGGCCCGGGTGCTGCCGAACCGGCCGGCCGTTCCCGTCCTCTCCGGCCTGCTCCTGGAGGCCGACGACGGAGACCTCGTGCTCTCGGCCTTCGACTACGACGTCTCCGCCCGCGTCTCGATCGACGCGGTCGTGGCGGAGCCCGGCCGGGTGCTCATCCCGGGCCGGATCCTCGCGGAGATCACCCGTAGCCTGCCCGGCGAGGTGGTGGAGGTGCTCACCAGCGGCTCCGAGGCGGTCCTGACCTGCGGAAGCGCGGAGTTCGGCCTGCTGACCATGCCGGTCGAGGACTTCCCGTCCCTCCCCGAGATGCCACCGAAGATCGGCGCGGTCGGCGGCGTGGTCTTCGCGAGCGCGGTCGGTCAGGTGGCCCCGGCGGCCAGCCGCGACGAGAGCCTCCCCATGCTGACCGGCATCCGGGTCGACATCTCCGGCGACGACGTGACCATGGCCGCCACCGACCGCTACCGCATCGCGGCCAGGGAGTTCGGCTGGCGCCCCGAGACGGCCGGTGCCACGGCCGCCGCGATGGTGCCCGCGCGGGTGCTCGTCGACGTGGCCAGGTCGCTGCGCGGCGGCGAGGTCTCGGTGGCGCTGGGCGACGGCGTGGCCGGTTTCGAGAGCGTCGGCCGGGCCACCACGGTCCGCCTGCTCGACGAGCAGTTCATCGACTACCGCTCGCGGCTGACCGACGACTGGTCGATCCGGGCCGACCTGCCGGTGGCGCCGTTCATCGACGCGATCAAGCGGGTGGCGCTGGTCGCCGAGCGCAACACCGCGGTCCGGCTCTCCTTCGGCCAGGGGCAGGTCCTCATCCAGGCGGGCGGCGGCGACATCGGCAGGGGCACCGAGGTCGTCGACGCCGAGCTGTCCGGCGGCGACATCCAGATCGCCTTCCAGTCCCAGTTCCTGCTCGACGGCCTGAGCGGGGTCGAGACCGAGCTCGTCCGGCTCAACATGGAGTCGCCGAGCCGCCCGGCCCTCATCACGGAGGTTCCCGGCGACGCCGCCCCCTCCTTCCGCTACCTCGTGATGTCCCTGCGCCTGCCCTGATCACCCGGCGCCCCGGGCACAAGGACGCGTCCGCTTGATCGCCCGGTGCCCCGGGCAAGGCCATGTGACGTCCGCCCGACCGCCCGGCGACCCGGGTACGGCAAGCCACGTGACGTCCGCCCGATCACCCGGCGCCCCGCCCTGAGACCCGGAACCATGCCAGGCACAGGATCGGTGATCTCATGACGCGGGCCCCCTCACCAGCCGGTGAGGGGGCCCGCGTCACGAGAGGGCGAGGAGGACAGGGCTCAGAGAGAGAGCTCCTGCTCCTCCGTCAGGGCGATCAGGATGTGCTCCATGCACGCGTGACCCGCGCGCTCGGCGGCGGCGGCGTCACCGACGGCGATGGCGCGGGCGATCGCCTCGTGCGGGATGTACGTGCTGTTCAGGGTGCTGTTCAACGAGGTGCCCGCGGCGGTGATGCTGGCGCGCAGCGCCGCCGAGAAGTCCTCGTAGAGATCGATCAGCACGAGGTTGTGGGTGGCGCGAACGACCGCCATGTGGAAGGCGAGGTCGGCCTCGACGAACGTGTCGGGCTCTCCTCTCTCCCAGGCCCGCTCCCGCTCGGCCAGCGCCGCCTCGATCCCGGCGATGTCGGCCTCGGTGCGCCGGGTGGCGGCGAGCCTCGCGGCCTCCACCTCCAGCGCGCGCCGCACCTCCAGGATCTCGAGCTGCTCGGCGGTGCGCAGCCGCCGCAGCATGGCCCCGGAGAGCTCGCTCGTGGCACGGACGTACGTCCCGTCGCCCTGGCGGCACTCCAGCAACCCGGCGTGGGTGAGCGCGCGCACCGCCTCGCGCACGGTGTTGCGCCCCACCCCGAGCTGCTCGGCGAGCACGGTCTCGGTAGGAATCTTCGCGTGCATCTGCCAGGAGTTAGAAGTGATCTGCTCCTTGAGTTGATCGATCACTTGGTCGACGAGGGATGCTCGCTGCGCCGTACGCAGACTCACCGTCCGCCTCCTCCGGAGAAACCAATCATCCTACGAATCAATGACTGGTAGACCCTAGTTATTCCGGAGGTGCAAAAACAAATCTGGAGCTCCAGAAGTGGGCCGTCTAACGGACCAGAGCCGAATCGACCGTCATGCCCACCATCGCGTCGCGCACCCCGGCAGTCTCAAGAGCCCTACGATACGCACTGGTCTGCTCGTCGATCACACCGACCTGGCCGTACAGGTCTCCCAGGTCACGCCAGATCCGCGCGGTCTCCCGGTCGGGGCCGGAAAGCTCGTGCCGGACGTCGCCCAGCAGCCGCCTGGCGGTGTCCAGGGCCGTCGTGGCCTCGCCCACCTGGTCGCGGATGATCGCGGCGCGGGCGAGGACCAGCCGCGCGGCGGCCCCGACGGCGGTCGCCTGGTCGCCCAGCGTGTCGAGGGCGGTCGCGGCCAGGGCGGTCGCGCTCCGCTCGTCTCCGGCCCCCAGCTGGACGTGGGCGCGCACGACGAGACTCCTGACGTACTCGTGGACGTGCTCGGGGAACACGGCGAAGACCTCGCTCGCGGCGGTCGCGAGCTCGCGGGCCTCGTCGAGCGGCTCGTCACCGCCGGAGGCGGCGAGATGGGCCCAGTCCATCGCGATGAGGGCGAGCTGCGCGGCCATCCGCGCCGGGCGCCCGGTCGCGATCGCGTCGTCGGCGAGGCGGACGGCCAGCGCCGAGTCCTCGCCGTCGGCGGCGGTGATGCTCGCCTGCCAGAGGGCGTGGATCTCCGCGGCGCGGTTGACCGCGGTGGGGACGCCGTTGACCGACAGGACATTTCGGACGTAGGACAGGCTCGGCGTGCCGGACCCGCGGGTGCCGCTGATCCCCATCAGGGAGGCGGCCAGCTCGACGGCGATCTCTCCCTGCGCCAGGGGCAGCCGGTTGACCTCGTCGAGCGCGTGGACGGCCAGGTCGCGGGCGCGAAGGATGTCTCCGGCGCGCTGGTAGCAGCGGCTCAGCGCCACCGCCAGCGGCAGGTCGGCCAGGCGCTCGGGGTGGGCGGCCGCCTCGCGGCGGAGGCGCTCGAACGCCTTCACCGCCGGGCCGACCTTGCCCTGGACCTCCAGGGCGCGGGCACGGCCGAACCGCGCGTGCGCGGCCAGCATGGCGTTCTCCTCGCCGGCGACCTTGACGATCTCGCCGAAGCGATCCGCCGCGACGGACGGATCCCCGTGGAGGAGCTCAAGCTCCGCGTGGCGCAGCCCGAGCTCGGTGTCGATGCGCTGGCGCGGCTCGATCCCGTGCAACAGGAACTCGGTGGTGCACCCCAGGCGCTCGGCCAGCAGGCGGGCGACCACGGGGGTCGGGGTCCGCTTGCCGGACTCGATGAGGGAGACGTAGCTGTCGGAAAGGTCCGGCCCTGCGAGCTGGGCCTGGGACATACGCCTGCTCAGGCGCAGTCCACGGACGCGGTCACCGATGGTTCCCTGACTCGGCATCTGATCTCTCAGGGCGGGGGATGGTCAATGTTCTCGCCATGATTGCATGAAGCGGTCGAATCAGGTAACCCCGAGTGAAAAATCCTCACCGGAAAGTGTCAACGCTCCTCATGTCCTGCGGACACGTGATTCCTATGCCATTACGGACACAGGGCGCTAATCATCGGAATCGTTGCCCCCGGGGAAGAGCATCTGGCAGACCTCCAGATAGAGGGTCTCCGGGTAGGGGATGTAATTGACCCTCGACAGCGCCTGGTCCTGACCGGCCGACTCCAGGACGAACTCGCCGTAGCCCAGCATGCGGCCGAGGATCGAGCGCTGGAAGCTCATGTCGGTGACCTTGCCGAGCGGCATCATGTCGACCTTGCGGGTGATGAGCCCGGTGGTGAGCAGCATCCGCTTGGAGGTGACGACGAAGTAGTCGACGGACCACTCGGCGACCTTCCAGACGAAGCGGATCAGCAACAGCAGCCAGGCCCACCAGACGACGACGAGCGCGCCGCCACCGCCCTGGTCGCCGAACCACTTGCTCAGCAGTCCGGCGAGGATCAGGCCGCCGAAGACCTCGGCGACCGCGCGAAGCAGCACGGCCGGGTGGCGCCGTACCATGATGACCTGGTGTTCGTGGGGGAGCAGGTAGCGGTTGACCGACGAGGGGGCGGAGTCCCCGTGGGTCACGAGCCTCATGACAGATGTGAGACGAATTGGGCCAGAGAATCAGCCGCCGAGTAAACCGTGTCCATGGCACCCTTCACCGCGTTGGCCGCGTCACCTGGTCGTGTGAACAGGAAAAACGCCACAAATCCGACAGCGCCGTACGTCAGCACCTTTTTGACCTGCACCTTGGCCTCCTACTACCGCTCACCCACTGCACCCGCCATATACATTACCCAGGGCCATGCCGAGGTAAAGCGCATCGGCCGATTCGGTCTCGTGCGCGTCGCGAGAAACCTGGCTCAGGTCCTCGCGGGGCACTTTCCGCCGGCGCGCCCGCCATCGTCCGCCGCCCGCGTCACCCGCGCTCGCTCGCGACCAGCGCGAGGACCTCGAGGTGCTTGCGGGCGATCCGCTCGACCAGCGCCGGATGGGCGTGGCCGACCACTTCCAGCGCTCCGTAGTGGGCCGCCTCTATGCAACGGGTCACCGTGGTCGCCGGATGGATCTCCGAGAACTCGTCCCTGAGCGCGGCGCTGAAGTCCGCGTACGGGTCCGGCTCGGTGTCCGGGATGATTCGCTCGCTCATGGTTCTCCCTGGTGTGCGCCCGCGGCCTCGGCGGACCGGGGACACAGAAGAGATGTCTTCGCCACGCTTAGTACCCGGGGAACCACATTATGTAACGGTCGGCGGGTAGAAGAACCATCCTTTAAGGGAAAAGGATGGTGCGAGATCTCGGGAGGACCGGCGGTGTCCCTACGAGGGGTGCCGGGGGATGCCGGGGTGCCTCAGACGACGCCGTAGAGGCGGTCCCCCGCGTCGCCCAGCCCGGGGACGATGTAGCCGTTCTCGTTCAGCCGCTCGTCCAGGGCCGCGGTCACCAGGCGGATCGGCCTGCCGGTGCCGGCGAAGGCCTCGTCGAGGTGGGCGATCCCCTCGGGCGCGGCCAGCAGGCACAGCGCGGTCACGTCGTCGGCGCCCCGGTCGAAGAGGAACTTGATCGCGGCCGCGAGGGTGCCGCCGGTGGCCAGCATCGGGTCGACCACGTAGACCTGGCGGCCCGAGAGGTCCTCGGGCAGGCGGGTGGCGTAGGTCTCCGCCTCCAGCGTGGACTCGTTGCGGATCATCCCGAGGAAACCCACCTCGGCCGTCGGCAGCAGCCGGGTCATCCCGTCCAGCATCCCCAGCCCCGCGCGCAGGATCGGGACCACCAGCGGGTACGGCTGCGCCAGCCGCACGCCCTTCGCGGGGGCGACCGGGGTCTCCACCGACCACTCGGTGACGCGGACCTGCCGGGTCGCCTCGTAGGCCAGCAGGGTCACCAGCTCGTCGGCGAGACGCCGGAACGTGGGGGAGTCGGTGTTCACATCCCGCAGCGCGGTCAGCTTGTGGGCCACCAGGGGATGGTCGACGACCAGGGTTTCCATGGTGGTCAAAGGTATCCTGGGCCGACGGGCGGCGATGAGCCGGGGGGAAGACGGGCCGCACCTGTTCGACATCGCCCGCTCACTCGGATTTGATCACAATTTGGTCGGAGAGGCCCACGTCAGTGCCTCGCTTCTGAAAGCATTGACCTCCGTAGAGAAAGCATTCGGTGGGGATGGCCATGTCAGACGAAGACTCGCTGGACTTTGCCATCGTGATCTACCGGGAGGACGACCGCTGGGAGGCGGAGATGCTCCCGGTGTCGCTCACCTCCGACCTCGAGGGTCTCGTCCACGCCCTGCGCCAGCAGCCGAGCATGAACGGCACGATTGGCCTGGTCGCCGTTGGGGATGAGTTCTTCGTGGCGCTACGGGTGTTCGGCGAGAGGGTCGAGGTGTTCCTCTCCGACATCGCCGCGTCCTGGGATTTCCCGCTCGCGCAGCAGGCGCTGGAATACCTGGACGTGCCCGTTCCCGACGAGGACGAACTCGACGCGATCCTCCAGGACGAGGAGACGGCGCTCCCCGCGGGCGACCTGTCCATCTTCGCCGACCTGGGCCTCGACGAGATGGAGCTCGGCATCCTGTCAGGGGATATCGACCTCCTCCCCGAGGACGTCCTGTCAAGCATCGCCGCGCGGCTGGGGTTCTCCGAGCCGTTCGAACGCGCCATCGACTCTGTGTTCGGCTGACCTCGGGAGATCGGCCATGCCCTCCAGACCATCCAACAGTGTGTTCTCCGCCGCCTTCGTCCGTACGACGGACGGTTGGAACGGTGCGGAGGTCGACCTCAGCGAGGCGGAGATCGCCGACGATCTCGGCGACGCCGTCCAGGAGCATCTGGGGCTCACCGGTGACGAGCTGGCCCTGTTATGCGTGGAGGTTGAGGACGAGTGGTTCGCGATCGTCCGCTACCAGGGCGACCTGGAGCCGCGCACGTTCCTGTCCGACGCCCACGCGGGCCTGTCCGACGACCTGGGTGAGCTCTTCACCGAGCTCGCCGGGGTGGCGGTCGACAAGGACACCCCCGACCTGGGCGTGCGGCCGGCGGGCGACTTCGAGCTGCTGGAAGACCTCGGGCTGAGCTCCGAGGAGCTCGTCGAGCTCAGCATGGAGGAGGGCGCGCTCCCCGCGGACACCCTCTCGGTGATCGCCGAGCGGCTGGCGTTCGCCGACGAGCTCGACCGGCTGCGCTGACGGACGCGCCGTGACCAGCCCGACGCCGGCGGATGCGCGCTGACCGCCCCGGCACCGGCGGGCGTACGGTGACCGGCCCGGCACCGGCGGACGCGCCGGCTGTCTCGGCGGACGCGCCGGCCTTGGCGGGCGTACGGTGACCGGCTCGGCGCCGGGGGGCCACGTCCGGGAGATGAGGCTCGCCCTGGCGCAGGCCGTCGAGGCCGGAGCCCGCGGAGAGGTGCCCGTCGGCGCGGTCGTCCTCGGTCCCGACGGCTCCGTGCTGGCCCAGGCGGGAAACGATCGGGAGGTCTCGGCCGACCCCACCGCGCACGCCGAGGTGCTCGCCCTGCGGCGGGCCGCGAGGGAGCGCGGCCAGTGGCGGCTGAGCGGCTGCACGCTGGTGGTCACCCTGGAGCCCTGCACCATGTGCGCGGGGGCCGCCGTGCTCGCCCGGATCGATCGCGTCGTCTACGGTGCGGCGGACCCCAAGGGCGGCGCCGCGGGGTCGCTCTGGGACGTGCTCAGGGACCGCCGCCTCAACCATCGGCCCGAGGTTCTCGGAGGGGTCCTGGCCGACGAATGCGCGGCGGTTCTCACCGAGTTCTTCACCGCTCGCCGGATGCGCGAGCAATAGCGGTTATCCGGTAAGCTGCTCCGCGGTGGAGTCGCCTAGTGGCCGAGGGCGCACGCCTCGAAAGCGTGTGATGGGGCAACCTATCCGTGGGTTCAAATCCCACCTCCACCGCCACCGAGAGAGCCCCCGACCCGGACATCCGGGTCGGGGGCTCTTTCCGTGTCACCGTCACACCGGGGCGGCACCGGTCACCTGATTTTCGGTCTCGGTCCCGAGGGCCGAACGCGGTCCACGCCGCCGGGACGGGCCCCCGGCTTCCCGGGAGGCTCAGCTTTCCGAGGGCAGGTCCAGGACTCGCGCGTGCAGCACCGAGCGCTGGTGCAGGGCCGAGCGCAGCGCCCGGTGCAGGCCGTCCTCCAGATAGAGGTCGCCGCGCCACTGGACCACGTGCGGGAACAGGTCGCCGTAGAAGGTGGAGTCCTTGGCGAGCAGGGAGTGCAGGTCGAGCACCGCTTTCGTGGTGATCAGGGTGTCGAGCCGGACCTGTCGCGGCGGTATCTGGGCCCACTCGCGATGCGAGAGACCGTGTTCGGGATAGGGCCGTTCGTCGCCGACCAACTTGAAGATCACGGTACGTAGTTTAGGAGAGAATCCCGCCGCTTGCCCGGCGGGTTTCCCTCGTCGCAGCTCACAGGCCTTTTTCAGATGCTTCCGGCGAAGGTGTCGCACTTGCCGGGGTCGCCGCCCTCGTAACCGGTGGTGAACCACTTGACACGCTGCGCCGACGTCCCGTGGGTGAAGCCGTCGGGGTTGACCCGGCCCTGGGTCCGCTCCTGGATGCTGTCGTCACCCACGGCCGAGGCCGCGCTGAGCGCCTCCTCGATGTCCGTCTTCGTGAACGGCTTCTCGAACAGGCCGGTCTCGTACGCGTTCTTGGCCCACGCCCCCGAGAAGCAGTCGGCCTGCAGCTCCAGCCGGACCGAGCCGCTCTCCGGGCCGCTCTCCGGACCCTGCTGGGCCTTGGCGTTGGTGCCGAGAAGGTTCTGGACGTGGTGGCCGTACTCGTGGCCGATCACGTAGGCCTGGGCGAAGGGGCCGCCCTTGGCGCCGAACTTGCTCTCCAGCTCCTTGAAGAAGCTGAGGTCCAGGTAGACCTGGCGGTCGGCCGGGCAGTAGAACGGGCCGACGGAGGCGTCGGCGGCGCCGCACGCCGTGTCGACCTGGCCGGAGAACATGACGGTCTTGGCCGGTTCGTACCCCTGGACCGCCTTCGGCCAGTAGTCCTGGATGCTGTTGACCACCCCGACCACCCGGCACTCCTCGTTCTGGTCGGCGTCCTGCCCGGTCTTGCACTGGGCGGTGAGGTCGGAGCTCGGACCCACCGGGGCCGGTTGGGAGGAGCCCCCGCTGCCGCCCCCGATGTCGATCCCGAACACCAGGGCCAGGATGAGCGCGACGATTCCCGCCGCGCCGCCGCCGATCGCGAGACCGCCACCGGGGATCCTCCCCCCACCGCCGCGACTCTCGACCTGCGAGCTGTCCAGCTGGGCGTCATCCTTGAAGTCCATCGCCGACGTCCCTTCGATCCGCTTAGGACCCTCCGACTGCCCAGGGGAGGGCCCGCCATGCCGACGGGACCGGACACCCCTCGGGGAAGGCACCGTGGCTCTCGTGATCGGGTGACCGGGGCGGGGCGCCCGCGGATCCCTCTCGTCCACCGGGCCACGATCGGGTGATCGGGCGGAGCGGACTTCTTACTCGCTTTCTTGGGCATTCCCCGTAAATGCGCATCTACCCGGACAAACGGCTGGTCAGGGCGTGCGCGGCGGCCGGAACGCGGGGTCGCCACATTGGGGACAACGCCAGAGGGGCCGGACCGCGTGTGCGGTCCGGCCCCTCTCAGGTGGCGGAGGATAGGAGATTCGAACTCCTGAGGGGTTGCCCCCAACACGCTTTCCAAGCGTGCGCCCTAGGCCAACTAGGCGAATCCTCCGTGGAGAAGCTTACCCAACTTTCGGAGCGGCACGGACCACTAATTTCCGACACCGACCACTCTGATCTTTTCCGACACCGACCACTCGGATCTGAGGCTAGACTGGGGGCCGACCCCTCGCGCGGCGTCATCCTGTGAACCTCCCCAGGGCCGGAAGGCAGCAAGGATAAGCGGGCTCTGGCGGGTGTGCGAGGGGTCTCTTCGTTGAGACCCCTCGCAGGTGGGATCGCCGCATGAGTCTTGCGCTGTACCGCAAGTACCGGCCCGGGACCTTCGCCGAGGTCAAGGGTCAGGAACACGTCACCGACCCGCTGCGCCAGGCGCTGCGCAGCGGGCGCATCAACCACGCCTATCTTTTCAGCGGGCCCAGGGGATGCGGCAAGACGTCCAGCGCGCGCATCCTGGCCCGCTCCCTCAACTGCGAGAAGGGCCCGACACCCGACCCGTGCGGGGAGTGCGAGTCCTGCGTGGCGCTGGCGCCCACCGGCCCCGGCCACCTCGACGTCATCGAGATCGACGCCGCCTCGCACGGTGGCGTGGACGACGCCCGCGACCTGCGCGAGCGGGCCTTCTTCGCGCCGGTGTCGTCGCGCTTCAAGATCTACATCATCGACGAGGCGCACATGGTGACCCGCGAGGGTTTCAACGCGCTGCTCAAGCTCGTCGAGGAGCCTCCCCCGCACCTGAAGTTCGTCTTCGCGACCACCGAGCCGGAGAAGGTCATCGGGACGATCAAGTCCCGGACCCACCACTACCCGTTCCGGCTGATCCCTCCGGCCGCGCTGCGCGCGCTCATGGAGGAGATCCTCACCTCGGAGAAGGTCCCGTTCGAGCCGGCCGCGCTCCCGCTGGTGGTCCGGGCGGGCGCGGGCTCGGCCCGCGACTCGCTGTCGATCCTCGACCAGCTGTTCGCCGGTTCCGACGAGGCGGGCATCACGTACGCCCGCGCGGTCTCCCTTCTCGGCTACACCGACGGCGACCTGCTCGACGACGTGGTCGCGGCCTTCGCCGGTCGTGACGGCGCGCTGGTCTTCCAGGTCGTGAACCGGGTGATCGAGGGCGGTCACGACCCCCGGCGGTTCGCGATGGACCTGCTGGAGCGCTTCCGCGACCTGGTGATCCTGGCCAACGTGCCGGAGGCGGCCACCAGCGGTCTGCTCGACCGGCCCGGCGACGAGCTGGAGCGGCTCCAGGTCCAGGCGGCCTCGATGGGCCCGGCCGAGCTGACCCGCGCGGCGGAGATCCTCAACGCGGGCCTGATCGAGATGCGCGGGGCGGCCTCGCCCCGGCTGCTGCTCGAGCTGATGTGCGCCAGGATCCTCCTCCCCGGCGCGGCCCAGGGGGAGGCGGCGCTGCTCGCCCGCCTGGAGCGGCTGGAGAAGGGGGGAGTCGTCGCGGCTCCCGCGCCCCTCGCACCTCAGGCCCCCGCGCCCGTGGTCCACGCGGCACCCCCGCCTCCGTCCCCGTCCCCGTCCCCGCCGCAGGCGGAGGCGCCCGCCGAGCGGTCCGGGGGCAGGGGCGACGGGAGCGGCTCCGGCGACGACTGGCCCGTGGCGGTCAGGCCCGGCGCGCCAGCTCAGGAACAGCAAGGACAGCAGGGCCGGCAAGGACAGCAGGACCAGCAGAGCCAGCAGGGGCAGCGGGGCCGGGAGGAGCGGGCTCCGGACTCCGGTCAGCAGGCTCCCGCCCCGGCCGACACGGCGGCGGCGTCCGGTTCGGGTGCCGGGGCCGTGCAGCAGGCCTGGCCCCAGGTGCTCGCGGCGCTCAAGCGGCGCAGCATCGTCGTGTGGGCCAACGTCAACACCAACGCCCAGGTCGTCGGGGTCGAGGGCAAGATCGTCACCCTCGGGTTCGCCCAGGTCGGCGCGATGAAGAACTTCACCGGCGGCGGCAAGGACGCGGTCGTCGCGGCGGTGCTGCAGGAGGTCCTGGGCGGCACCTGGAAGGTCGAGGCCGTCGTCGGCGGCGGGCCCGCTCCTTCGGGCGGTGGCCGCCCACCGGCTCCGAGGCAGCCCCCGGCCCCCCAGCACCCCGCCCCCCAGAACCAGGCGCCGCAGGCCCCGCAGGCACCGGCCCCGCAGTCCCCGTCCCAGGCACCCGCCCGTCCGGCGCCCGCCCCCGGAGAGTCTCCCGCGGACTCGCGGGAGACTCCGCCCAGGCAGGCACCGCCCGCGACGGACAGGCAGGCCCCGCCCGCGACGGACGAGTCCTGGCCGGACGCCCCCCTGCCCGAGGACCCCGGCTCGCCTCCCCCGCCGAGTTCCGTGCCGAGCCCCGGTCTGGCCGCGGCCCGCTCGGCGGCGAGGGCGGCGGCCCAGGCCGGGCCCAAGGCCGCGGTCAAGACCGGTGCCAAGGCGGCGGCCTGGCCCGACGCGATCCCGGCCCGCGGCGCCCGCGCCGCCGCCCCCGACACCGACGAGGTCGACCCGCTCAACGACGCGGACGCCGACGTCGACGCGCTCACCGGTATGGCCCTCCTCCAGCGGGAGCTGGGCGGCCAGGTCATCGGCGAGATCGACCACACCTGACGACAGGCACCACCTGAGAGACCACACCTGGCGAGGTGCCGCCGGGGAGGTCCCACCCGGCGGGGTACCACCCGCGCAGGGCGGCATCCGCGCGAGGACGTGCCCGGTGGGTTCCAGGTCCGCCGGCAGGGCGCGGCCTCAGGGCAGATCGACGCCGCTGAGGCGGATCCGGGCGGCCACCGCGCGGTGGTCGTGGCGGGGCAGGGCCGTGACGAGGCGTTCGAGGATCTGGATGTCGTTCCTGCCGTGCTCGGTCTCCGCGTACGCCCACAGGTCCTCGGGGCCTCCCCGCCGCAGCAGCCGGGCACGCACCTGTCCCTCCAGCTCCTCGCGTTCGAGGCGCAGGGCGGGGGCCTCGGAGCGGGGGAGCAGGGGGCCGCGGTAGGCGCGGGCGACCGGGGCGGCCTCGTCGCCCGCGAGCAGCCGCTTGAGCTCCAGGAAGTCGGCCTCCACCACGCAGGCCAGGCGGTACGGCTTGGCGGCGATCGTACTGCCGAGCTGGGCGCGGAGGCGGTGGATCTCGGCCCGGATGGTGACGGGGTTGCCCGCGTCGCCGTACAGGTGGAAGGAGAGCTGGGCGGCGGTCATCCCCCGGGGGTTGAGGGCGAGCATCGCGAGGATCTCGGCGTGGCGCAGGGAGAGCGCGAGGCGGGTCCCGTCGAGGTGCGCCGAGGGGTGCTCGGCGCCGAGGAAGGACAGGGCGAGCACGGGGCCCCTGGCCGGGCCCGCGAGGCGGAGCAGGAAGCCGTCGTCGCCGAGGGCCTCCAGGAAGGCGCTCCGCCCGTCGCGCAGGACCACCCGGTCTCCCATCTCCGGCAGGCGGACGCGCGGGGCCCAGTGCCGCGCGTCGTCACCGGCGATGATCCGCCCGGTCGCGGTGACCAGGGCGCCGGGCTCGCCGCGCAGCGCGCTCAGGTGGCGCTCGTGGCGGCGTCTGAGCCGCTCGTCGCGTTCGAGCATGCGCAGCGTGAGGTGGCTCTCCGCGAGCCGCGCCGCGGCCTCGACGAGGGCGACGCTCGCCGGGTGCATGGAGCGCGTCGTGCCGCTGATGTCGACGCAGCCCAGCACGTCGCCGCTGTCGGGGTCGACGATCGGCGCGGCGGAGCACGACCAGCGGTGGAGCGACCTGACCAGGTGTTCGGCGGAGAAGACGTGCAGGGGCCGCCGGGTGGCGAGCGCGGTGCCCGGGCCGTTGGTCCCGATCGCGTCCTCGCTCCAGTCGAAGCCGTCGGCCAGCCCCACCTCGTCGGCGCTCTCCATCGTCCGGTGGTTGCCGTCGCGCCAGAGCACCCGGCCGCGGGCGTCGGTGACGAGCAGGATCTGGTCGTCCGCGTCGACGGCCTCCAGGAGGGTCCCGGTGATGATCGGCAGGAGCCTGCTCATCGGGTGCGCCGAGCGGACCTCGCGGATGTCCTCGCCCTCGAAGGCGAGGGGGGCCGAGCCGGCGTCGGGGTCGACCCCGGCGTCCAGCGAGCGCCGCCACGACGCGGAGATCACGCTCCTGGGTCCCTCGCCCGCCGGCCGCTCGCCCCTGATCAGCGCCTCGTGCAGGCGTCGCAGTCGGGTCGAGTAGGAGCCGAGGTCGGCCGCCTGGACAGCTCCCCGGTGGCCGTCGCGCACATATCCCCCCGGAATAGAGCCGATGGCCGAAGCATCGGTGGTCGGGACCCCCGCCCGCAACCCGTTCGGCCAAAGAGGGTGTGCGAAGGGTGAGTGAACGATCGCAACGTGTGTGCAACCTCCGGAGGGTTAGCTTTCGATCACACGCTGTCGTGTGCGGCCGCTCCGGCGCGTGTCGCGTCGGGTCTCGGACGTCTGGAGGGGGGCCCGAGGCCCGACGGGGGTTTAATCCCCATACTGGGGGAACGCGTGCTCGCTGCAGTACAACACCCGGCCCGAACCCCGTAGGCTCGTGACGACCGATGTCACGGACGAGGAGCACAACGACGGTGAACCCAGGGGATGTCAACCTGCAGCAGCTGCTGGAGCAGGCACAGCTCATGCAGCAGCAGCTTGTGAGCGCCCAGCAGGAGCTGAACGACGCGGAAGTCGAGGGCTCCGCGGGCGGCGGCCTCGTCGTGGCCACGGTCAACGGCGGGGGCGAGCTGCTCGAGCTCAAGATCAGTGCCGAGGCCGTGGACCCCGGCGATCCCCAGGAGACGGCCGACACCATCGCCGACCTGGTCATCGCCGCCATTCGCGACGCCGTGCGCGCCGCCGCCGACCTGCAGCAGGAGAAGCTCGGCCCCCTCGCGCAGGGGCTGGGCGGCGGGGGCGGGCTCGGCCAGCTTCCCGGGTTCTAGGTCATGTACGAGGGGGTCGTCCAGAACCTGATCGACGAGCTCGGGATGCTTCCCGGCGTCGGTCCCAAGAGCGCGCAGCGCATCGCGTTCCACCTGCTGGCCGCGGAGCCGGCCGACGTGAAACGGCTCGCGCACGCTCTGCTGGAGGTCAAGGAGAAGGTCCGCTTCTGCCGGGTCTGCGGCAACGTCGCCGCGGAGGAGGAGTGCCGGATCTGCCGCGACACCAGGCGCGATCTTCACGTGATCTGCGTCGTCGAGGAGTCGAAGGACGTCGTGGCCATCGAGAGGACCCGCGAGTTCCGGGGCCGCTACCACGTGCTCGGCGGGGCGATCAGCCCGATCGACGGCGTCGGCCCCGACGACCTGAACATCCGAGAGCTCATGACCCGCCTGGCGGACGGTCAGGTCACCGAGCTGATCCTCGCCACCGACCCCAACCTCGAGGGGGAGGCGACGGCGACCTATCTCGCCCGTCTGGTCAAGCCGATGGGACTGAAAGTGACACGACTGGCCAGCGGTCTGCCCGTAGGCGGTGACCTCGAGTACGCCGACGAGGTCACCTTGGGCCGCGCGTTCGAAGGAAGAAGGCTCCTTGATGTCTGACGATGCGTGGAGCGCTCTCGCGGAACGGATCGCGGAGCACGCGAAGAACTACATCGACGGCCTTACCCGCCTGGCGGGCGGTGAGGGCGGCGACGCCATCCTGCCGCTGCTGCTGGTGGAGGTCGCGCAGGTCAGCTCGGCCGGCGCGCAGCTCGGCGCGAGCCAGGACGTGATCCTGTCGGGCAACTGGGAGCCACACCTGGGCGAGGACCCGGACGTCGACGCCGTCCGCACGGCCCTCGCCGAGCGGCTGGGGCCGGTCGACGACTACGCCGAGGTCTTCGACCCCTACAAGGACACCGTCGTCACCCCGTACCGCCTGTCGGACGACCTGACGGCGGTGGCCGCCGACCTCCTGCACGGCCTGCGGCACCACCGGGCGGGGCGCCCCCTGGAGGCGCTCTGGTGGTGGCAGTACTCCTACTTCAACACCTGGGGCAACCACGCCGGAGCGGCGATGCGGGCCCTCCAGGCGCTCGTCGCCCACACGCGGCTCGACGTCGCGGAGGAGCGCACGACGGTGTGATCGTCCACATACTGGTTTGATCAGAGGGCCTCGGCGAGGGCGCCAGTAGACTGTGAGCTCCACAGCCCTAGATTGCTTCGGAGACATCTCGTGGCGCTCGTTGTTCAGAAGTATGGTGGTTCGTCCGTCGCCGACGCGTCCTGCATCAAGCGGGTCGCGCAGCGTATCGTCGCGACGAAAAAAGCCGGCAACGACGTCGTGGTGATCGTTTCGGCCATGGGCGACACGACGGACGAGCTGCTCGACCTCGCCCAGCAGGTCTCGCCGCTCCCACCGGGCCGCGAGCTCGACATGCTGCTCACCTCGGGTGAGCGCATCTCGATGGCGCTGCTGGCGATGGCGATCGCCAACCTGGGCCAGGAGGCGCGCTCGTTCACCGGCTCCCAGGCCGGCGTGATCACCGACTCCTCGCACGGCCGCGCGCGCATCATCGACGTGACGCCCGGCCGGATCCGCGGGGCGCTCGACAGCGGCCAGATCGCGATCGTGGCCGGGTTCCAGGGCGTCTCCCAGGACACCAAGGACATCACCACGCTCGGCAGGGGCGGCTCCGACACCACGGCGGTCGCGCTCGCCGCCGCCCTGAGCGCCGACGTGTGCGAGATCTACACCGACGTGGACGGCGTCTTCACCGCCGACCCCCGCATCGTCCCGGCCGCCCGCAAGATCCCCAAGATCTCGTACGACGAGATGATGGAGATGGCGGCGTGCGGTGCGAAAATCCTGCACCTGCGCTGTGTCGAGTACGCTCGCCGTTTCAGCCTGCCGATTCACGTCAGAAGCTCGTTCAGCACCAAGGAAGGCACGTGGGTCGTCTCCGACCCCGACAGCGAAGGAACAGAGATGGAGCAGCCGATCATCTCCGGCGTCGCGCACGACCGGAGCGAGGCCAAGATCACCGTTGTCGGGGTGCCCGACAAGGTCGGTGAGGCTGCGACGATCTTCAAAACGCTCGCCGACGCCGAGATCAACATCGACATGATCGTGCAGAACGTGTCGGCTGCGACGACCGGCCGGACGGACATCTCCTTCACGCTGCCCACGAGCGACGGCTCGGCCGCGCTCACCGCGCTGAAGAAGATCCAGGAGCGCATCGGCTTCGAGTCGCTGCTCTTCGACGACCAGATCGGCAAGGTCTCGCTGATCGGGGCGGGCATGCGCTCGCACCCCGGCGTCACCGCGACGTTCTTCGCCGCCCTCGCCGACGCGGGGGTGAACATCGAGATGATCTCCACCTCGGAGATCCGCATCTCGGTGATCGTCGGGCAGGACGAGGTGGACACGGCGGTCAGCGCCGCGCACCGCGCGTTCGACCTCGACGCGGACCAGGTTGAAGCAGTGATCTACGGAGGTAGCGGGCGATGAGCCGCAAGCCCACCCTTGCCCTGATCGGCGCGACCGGTGCCGTCGGCACCGTGATGCGCGACATCATCTCCAACCGCGAGGACGTCTACGGCGACATCAAGCTCGTCGCGTCCGCCCGCTCGGCCGGCAAGATCCTGCGGGTCCGCGGCGAGGACCTCGTCGTCCAGGAGCTCACCCCCGAGGTCTTCGACGGCGTCGACATCGCGATCTTCGACGTGCCGGACGAGGTCTCCGCGACCTGGGTGCCGATCGCCGCAGAGCGCGGCGCCGTCGTCATCGACAAGTCGGGCACCTTCCGGATGAACCCCGAGGTCCCGCTGGTCGTCCCGGAGGTCAACCCGCAGGACGCGCGCACCAGGCCGCTGGGGATCATCTCCACCCCCAACTGCACGACCCTGTCGATGATGGCCGCGATGGGTGCCCTGCACGAGGAGTACGGCCTGCGCGAGCTGGTCGTCGCCTCGTACCAGGCGGTCTCCGGCGCGGGCGTGGCGGGCTCGGCGCGCCTCTACGACGAGGTCGAGGCCCTGGCGGGCGACCGCACGGTCGGGCAGACCGCCGGTGACGTGCGCAAGGTCCTGCAGAACAAGCTGGGGGACGAGGAGTCGCCGTTCCCGGCGCCGGTGGCGTTCAACGTCGTGCCGTGGGCGGGTTCGCTCAAGGACGGCGGCTGGGCCTCCGAGGAGCTCAAGCTCCGCAACGAGTCGCGGAAGATCCTCGGGATCCACGACCTGAAGGTCTCCGCGACCTGCGTCCGCGTCCCGGTGATCACCACCCACTCGCTGGCCGTGCACGCGACCTTCGAGCGCGAGATCACCGTCGCCGACGCCCACCGGATCCTCGAGGCCGCCCCGACCGTGGTCGTCATGGACGACCCGGCCAACGGCGTCTTCCCGACCCCGGCGGACGTCGTCGGGACCGACCCCACCTACGTGGGCCGGGTCCGCCAGGCGCTCGACTTCCCCAACACCCTCGACCTGTTCGTCTGCGGCGACAACCTCCGCAAGGGCGCGGCCCTGAACGCGGCGGAGATCGCCGAGCTGGTCGCGGCCGAGTTCGCGTAGTTCTTCGTAGTTCCCCGTTCTTCCCGTTCTTCCCGTTCTTCCCAGGCCGTACGGCGGGGCGCGGTGTCCGATGACGCCACGCTTCGCCGTACGGCCTTCGCGTTCGCGGGGGACCCGGTCCCCGGGGTGACGTGGATCCTCGCGACGGCCGGGGCGGGTGAGTCTTTCGGGGACGGATCGGTGATCCCGCGGGGCCGAAGGCCGGTGATCTCGTGTGGGGGGCCGGTGCGGTCGTGTGGGTCGCCGAAGCGTCGAGGCGTCGGAGTGCCGGGTCGCTGGATCGCCGGGTCAGCGGAAGAGGATGTCCCAGTGGTCCGCCTCGCGGGCGAAGAGGGGGCCCGAGGTCGGCGACTGGCCGTACAGGCGGGCTCCGTCCCCCCGCACCCCCTGCGGCGGGTAGTTCTTCGTGATGTAGCGGTTGACGCAGGCGTTGGGCTTTATGTCGAGCTTGTAGCCCTCGTAGTGGCTGTAGGGCCCGGGGGCGTGGCCCACCTCGGTGCCGCCGGTGACGACGAGGGGGCAGCCGCTGCGGCGCTTCAGGTCGATGGCGCTGGAGACGGTCGTGGAGCGTACGGCATCCAGCGAGGTGCAGTTGCGTCCCTGGCGGTTCGCGCACTTGCCCGAGGAGGTCCAGCGCAGGCCCGCCGCCTTCAGGAGCCGCTTGGCGTCCGTCTGCTGGAGCCGCGTGGGATGTTGGGCCTGCTGTGCCTGCTGGGCCTGCTGCGTCTGGGGAGGGTGGGCCTCGGCCGGCTTCTCGAGGGCGACGGGAGCCTGCTTCCCCGAGGCGGCGGGGGCCTCTTTCTCCGTGGCGGCTGGAGCCTGTTTCTCCGTGGCGACGGTTTTCTCCGCGATGGTGACTTTCTCCGCGGTGACGGCGGCCGGGGGCGGGGCCTGCGCGTTTCCCCGGGCCTGTAACGCCCGTGCTTTTCCGGGGGGCCGGGAGGTGGTTTCCGGGGTCCGGGGGGCCGCCGGTTCGCGGGGGGTGCCTGTCAGGGCGGCGTTTCGCGTTCGCGCGGTGGTCTCGGGGGGCTGGGGGGCCGCCTGTTCACGGTGTTCGCTCGCCTGGGGGGCGGTTCGCGTTCGTACGGTGGTCGTGGAGGGGTGTGGTGGCGTGTCCGTGGATGTGGCGTCCTCCGGCCAGAGGGAGAACGCGGTCTCCCGGCCCCGCTGGACGTCCGCCGGGTGACACAGCTCCCACGTGTAGCGCCGGGCGGTCTCCAGGGTGGCGATGTCGTACACTCCGATGATCGTGGACCGGTGGGCCCGCACCGGGCCGGCCGCGACGGGCCGGCTCACGATCGCGGCGCCGGCCGACGCGGTCCCGCTCTCCGCGGTCGCGCTGTGGTGCGGTGCCGATGCGATGAAAGATAGCTGCAGAGCGAGCAGTGCTCCGGCGGAAAACCGGGCAGCTCGCTTTCTACAGGGACATGTCCCCATTTATGTATCCCTTGTCGCGGGAGCCCTTCCGCCAAAAGGATCAATCCCACTCCCGAACCCGGATGATCCCTCACGAAGAGTGATTTTTGCCCGGTAGTGGGAATGATCGGGCAGCTCGATGACCTGCTGAGACGGCAGTTCCGGAGATAGGCGACATATCGGTATTTGTCGCGTACGGCGCCATAGTCACGTCCCCGCGGACGGCGCGCGGGCGCGCCGGGCACGGCACGAAGCGGCGCCGAATCGAGGACGATATCGAGGGCGACGTCGGGAGCGATATCGAGGGCGGCGTCAAGGGCGATATCGGGAGCGGCGTCGAGAGCGGTGGAGCAATCGCGGATATGAGTGGCGGGTGCGATGTGGCGCGCTTAGGGTCGTTCACGGAGGCTCATCCCCGGTGGTGCGGGACGGATGATCTAGGCTTCGTCCGGTGGAGAAAGACCAGATGAGCCCGTTCTCCCAGCTCCAATCGACAGGTGACGAGCACCCCATGACCGAGCCGCCCCCGAGAACCCGTGGATCGGACAAGACCCGTGAGGTCATCGTGGAGACGGCCCTGCGGCTTTTCCGCGAGCGGGGATACGAGGCGACCACCATGCGGGCGATCGCCGCCGAGGCCGGGATCTCGGTGGGCAACGCCTACTACTACTTCGCCTCGAAGGAGATCCTGGTCCAGGCGTACTACGACCGCGCCCAGGCCGAGCACGAGGCGGCGTGCGAGAGGCTGCTGGCCACCGAGCGCCGGTTCGCCGCGCGGCTGGCGGGGGTGCTGCGGGAGTGGGTGCGGGTCTCCGAGCCGTACCACGAGTTCGCGGTGAAGTTCTTCAAGCACGCGGCCGAGCCGAGCAACCCGCTCAACCCGTTCAGCGCCGAGTCCTCGCCCTCCAGGGAGGCGTCGATCGCGATCTACCGGCGGGTCGTGGAGGGGTCCTCCGACCGCATGGACAGCGAGCTGCGGGCCGAGCTGCCCGAGCTGCTCTGGCTGATGTCGATGGGCGTCGTCCTGTTCTGGGTGCACGACGAGTCGGAGGGATGCCGCAGGACACACCGGTTCATCGAGCTCACCGTGCCGCTGGTGGACCGCCTGGTGGGGCTCTCGCACCTGCCCGGCCTGCGCGGGGTCGCCCGTGACTTCATCGCGGGGATCCACGAACTTCGCGAGTGAATCCCACCGGAACCCCATGAAGCACCGTATCGATCTGATTACCCTGGGTAGCCGATTCGATGACGGTTTCAAGGGAGTCCCATGGGCTGGATAGCCGTACTGGTGGTGGTGTCCGTCGCGATCGTGCTGATCGCGTTCCGCGTTCTCGGGAAGAGGGGGCGGGAGGACGACGAGCACGGCTCGTCGTCCGTCGACTTCTCCGCCAACCTCGCCCTCGCCGTCTATCTGCTGGTGCTGGCCTACGCCGCGGTCCTGTGCCGGGACGCGCTCTCGGTGTCGGAGGCCGACGTCCAGGCCGAGGCCGAGAGCCTCACCGAGATGTACTGGTCGGTGGCGCCCATCCCCGAGGCGGCGCCCGTCCGGGCCCAGATCCGGCAGTACACCGCGCAGAGCGTCGACCTCGACTGGCCGCTCATGGCCAGGAACGAGATGTCCCCGCTCCCCGGGCAGACCCTCATGGACATGCGGGCCACGGTGCTCAGGCTCCGCCCGGTCGGCGAGGAGAGCAGGAACCTCCAGCAGGACACGCTCGACCGGATCTCCGAGGTCTCCCACGCCCGCATCGTCCGGAGCGACGACGCGAGCACCGGCCTGGAGAACACCTTCGTGATCCTGCTGACCCTCTCCGGGCTGCTGGTGATCGCGCTGCCCTGGGCGCCGGGAGTGCGGCCCACCACCACGTCGATCGTCGCCGACCTGGTCCGGGTGGGCGTGGTCCTCATCGGCGTGTGCTTCATCATGCTGATCAGCCACCCGTTCAGCGGGCTCGGCGCCGTCGAACCCGACGCGTTCAAGGCCGCGCAGCGGCAGTACGACCAGATCGACGGCCAGTTCCCCGCCCAGCCGTAGCCCTCCTCGGCGCCCCGGCCGCGGACCGGCGCGCACGGTGGTCAGGAAGCCCGCCGGTGGACCCCCACCGGCGGGCTTCGCCGCGCGTGCCGCCCGGATCATCCGCGGCCCCTGCGGTTGAGGGCGGTGACCGCGGTGGCCGAGATCACGCCGGTGAACATCACCACGAGGACCAGCTTCCTGTCGGTGCCCTCGCGCCGCTTGGCGTAGCGATCGAGCACCAGCCGCTGCCGCAGGAGAGGGGGCACGCTGGAGGGCGCCGCCCTGGGCCGGGGGGTGCGGCTCCGGGCCGGGGTCGGCGTGACGGCGACGTCGAGGACGGCGGGGACGGGGGCGGGGAGGCGGACGGGTGGCGGCGCCGGGACGCGGGGCCCGGGGGGCCTGGGGGGCGCGGAGGGCTCCGGGGCGGACGGGGTGGGGGGAGCGGGTGGGGCGGACGCGGTGGGTGTCGGCCGCTCGGGCGAGGGTTCGGGCACCGGCTTCGGCTCCGGTTTCGGCTTCTGCTCGGGCTTTGGTTCCAGTTCCGGTTCCGGTTCCGGTTCCGGCTTTGGCTTTGGCTTCGGCTCGGGCTTCGGCTCTGGTTTCGGTTTGGCCGGGACGTCCGCCGGATGGCCCGGCGCGGACCCCCACCAGTGCCACCAGTGCCACCAGGGGACCTTCCGGTCGTCGATTCCCGGCGGGGGCACGGTCGGGTAGTCCGGTTCGGGCTTCGGGGCGGGCTTCGACTCCGGTTTCGGCTCGTTCGACGCCGGTTTCGGCTTCGGTGCGGACTGCGGCGCGGCCGGGGGGCCGGATTCCGGCTTCATTGACGGCTCCGGTGCCGGCTCCGGGAGCGCCGATCGGCCGGAGACCAGGGACACCCCGGGGTGGGAGGCGGGCGGTCCCGAGCCGCTTTCCGCCGCGAGGGGGTGTGTCCAGGCCAGAACGGGAGCCGCCATGCAGGTCGCGAGGGTCACCGCGCCGAGCGCGCCCCGCCGTTGGTTCCTCCGCCGATGCTTCGTCACGTAAAGTTTCTAGCATCATACGGAAAGTGATCGGCCGTTAAACGACCGGCCGGTGTAGATCATTCTTGCGGCGACATACCGTCCGGTTGGTACGGTCAGGGTATTGACGGCACCCCGAGCGGGTGCGGCAAGCTACATCAGAACATCGTTCTGGGGAAAGGTCCCAGGCGGCGACCACCGACACGGAGGCGGCACGATGACCACGGGCCCACGCTGGGGTATGACGATTCCCTTCTACGACCGTTCGCTCGCCGCCTCCAGGGATCTGATCGCCGAGCTTCCCGGACTCGGCTACACCGACGTCTGGTCCGCCGAGGTCAACGGCGTCGACGGCTTCGTCCCCCTGGCGATGGCCTCGGAGTGGGCCCCGGAGGTGCGGCTCGGCAGCGCGATCGTCCCGGTCTCCACCCGGGGGCCCGGCCTGCTCGCCATGTCCGCCGCCACGCTCGCCGACCTCGCCCCCGAGCGCTTCGTCCTGGGCATCGGGGCCTCCTCCCCGGCCATCGTCGAGCGCTGGAACGCCGGGGAGTTCGTCAAGCCGTTCGCCAGGACCAGGGACACCCTGCGCTTCCTGCGCAGGGCCCTCGCGGGCGAGAAGGTCAGCGAGCGGTACGAGACGTTCGAGGTCAAGGGCTTCAAGCTGGAGCGCGCCCCCAAGATCCCGCCGAAGATCGTGCTCGCCGCGCTGCGTCCCCGCATGCTGCGCTTGGCCGCGGAGGAGGCCGACGGCGCGATCACCAACTGGCTCTCGCCCGGGGACGTGCGGAAGGTCAGGGCCGAGGTCGGCGAGGAGACCGAGCTGATCGCCCGGCTGTTCGTGTGCGTCAGCGAGGACGCGGAGAAGGTGCGCGAGCTCGGGCGCTGGATGCTCGCGAGCTACCTGACCGTCCCGGTCTACGCCGCCTTCCACGACTGGCTGGGGCGCGGTGAGGTGCTGCGGCCGATGCACGAGGCGTGGGCGGCCGGAGACCGGCAGGCGGCGCTCAAGGCCATCCCCGACGAGGTCGTGGACGACCTCATCGTGCACGGCGACGCCGCCACGTGCCGGGCCAGGATCAGGGAGTATGTGGGCAACGGCCTGAACACCCCGGTCCTCGCCCCCATCCCCGGAGGCGAGGTCCCGATCGCCCAAGCCGTACGAGATCTGGCCCCCGCCGAGGAGTAGACCCTTGCACGACCTGTTGAGACTGGACGCGCTCGGGCAGGCGCGGGCCGTACGGAAAGGGGAGGTCTCCCCGAGGGAGCTGGCCGAGGCGGCGATCGCGCGGATCGAGGAGTGCGACGGCACGATCAACGCGGTCGTCCACCGCAGGTTCGAGCGGGCACTGGAGGAGGCGGGCGCGGCCGACCCCGGCGCCCCCTTCGCGGGCGTGCCGACGCTGCTGAAGGACCTGGGCTGGAGCATGGCCGGGGAGCCGTACCGCGCGGGGTCGCGCACCCTCGACGGGATCTCCGCCGAGCGCGACGGCTACGCGGTGACCAAGTTGCGCCGGGCGGGGTTCACGATCCTGGGCCGGACCAACACCTCGGAGTTCGGCACCGCGATCACCACCGAGCCGGTGGCGTTCGGTCCCACCCGCAACCCGTACGACCCGCGCTACAGCAGCGGAGGGTCGAGCGGCGGGTCCGCGGCGGCGGTGGCGGCGGGCATGGTCGCGGTCGCCTCGGCCAGCGACGGCGGCGGGTCGATCCGGATCCCGGCGAGCATGTGCGGGCTGGTCGGGCTGAAGCCCAGCAGGGGCAGGGTCAGCTCCGGCCCCTCGGCGGGCGAGCCCTGGGCGGGCTTCTCGGCCGCAGGCCTGCTCTGCCGTACGGTCAGGGACAGCGCGGCGACCCTCGACGTGATCGCCGGGACGATGCCGGGCGACCCGTACGGCGCGCCCGCCTGGCGGCGCCCGCTCGCCGAGGAGGCCGGAGCGGATCCCGGGCGGCTGCGGATCGGCTTCCTCACCGAACCCCCCGCCGGAGGTCTCCCGTCCGACCCGGACCTGGTGGCCGCGGTCACCGGGGCCGCCGGGCTGCTGGAGGTGCTGGGCCACCACGTCGAGCCAGGAGGGCCCTCCGCGCTCGCCGACGACGGCTTCGCCACGCACTTCGGCACGATCGTCGCCGCCCACGTGGCCGCCGATCTGGAGGACATCGGGCGCTGGCGCGGCAGGCCGGTCGAGCTCGACGAGCTGGAGACGCGCAACCGCATCCTGGGAGCGGCGGGCCGCAGGCTCGACGCGGTCGGCTACGTGCTCTCGCGCGACTGGATCGACGGGTTCAGGCGGCGGATGGCCGCCTGGTGGGAGTCGTACGACCTGCTGCTCATGCCGTCCCTGGGGGTGGCGCCCTTCCGGCTCGGCTGGCTGCCTCCCGACGACGTCAGCACCGCGCGGGGCCGTACGAACCAGGCGGTGGCGTTCACCTCGCCCGTGAACGCCACCGGGCAGCCCGCGATCTCCCTGCCGCTGCACCACACCGCCGACGGCCTGCCGGTGGGGGTGCAGCTGGTCGCCGCGGCGGGGCGGGAGGACCTGCTCGTCCGGGTGGCCGCCCAGATCGAGGAGGCGCGGCCCTTCCGGCACGCGGCGGCGCGCTAGCGTCCGTGGTGCGGCGGGAGCGTGGACGCCGGCCTCGGCCGGGCGGTCCGGCCGAGGGGCCCGGCTGAGGGGTCTGGCCCGGGGTGGGGCGCGGTCTCGCGCCGGGGCGGTGGGGAGCAAGGCGGTGGGGGGCGCGATCTCGCGCCGGGGAGGAGCGGAGGCGGTGGAAGGTCGCGGTCCCTCAGGCCGTACGCCGGGTTGGGGAACCCTGTCGGGAAGTCACGCGTTATATCGTGAGGCGGTGGGGTAGTAGGCCGCCAGGCGAACGTGGTTCCGAGGAGGATTCCATGGCGAAGGCGGCTCGCGCGGCGCAGGCGTGGCGGACGTACAAGGACGTGACGAAGCCGGGTTCGCCCGGTCTCGGCGCTCGGCTGCGCGCCCTCCCCAGGATGGTCGGCGCGGTCATGCGCGGGGAGTATTCCGGCATGGGCAAGGGCAAGCTGGCCATGATGGGGCTCGGCGTGCTCTACATCATCTCGCCGGTCGACGTCGTTCCCGACTTCCTGGTTCTCATCGGGGTGGCCGACGACTTCGGCGTGTTCCTGTGGCTGATGGGCTCCCTGCTCGGCGAGGGCGGGCGCTACGTCGACTGGGAGCGCGAGAAGGTCAGGTCCGTCCAGCCCTGAGCCGAGGGCGCGAAAGGATCGGCTCCGTTCTCAGGGGACGGCGCAAGAGGGGCAGGTCCGTCCAGCCCTGGATCGAGGGTGCGAACGGGTCAGCTCCGTCTTGAGGGGACGGCGCAAGAGGGGTAGGTCCGTCCAGCCCTGGATCGAGGGGGCGAACGGATCAGCTCCGTCTTGAGGGGACAGCGCGAGAGGGTCAGGTCCGTCCGGCCCTGAGCCGAGGGTGAGGAGTGGGTCGGCTCCGCCCCGGCCCGAGCGGGGAGCACGAGCGACCCCCCGCGTCCCCCTTCTCAAGCAGGGGGACGCTCCGCCCCGGTCAGAGATCCGTATGGAGACCCCTCCTGAACCGGCGAGTTCGTGTGAACCCTCCCGGCCCAGGGGCGGGAGCGGTCAGATCTGTTCCATCCTGAGCCAGGCGCGTGAGGGCAGCGGGTGGCCGAAGAGGCGGGCGGCGTTGCCGTAGGCCACCCGGGCGATGTCGGCGGGCGGCAGGCTGCCCAGGTTCGTCGCGACGGCCTGCTGGGTGTCGGGCCAGGTGGAGTCGGAGTGCGGATAGCCGCTCTCCAGCAGCACGTGCTCCAGCCCGACGGCGAGCCGCACCCCGGAAAGGGCGTGGTCGTTGAGCGTGCCGAAGAAGAAGTTTCTCCGCAGCACCTCGCTGGGCTTCAGGCCGCCCTCCCACGAGGCCTCCCCCGCCACCGGGTGGTCGAGCGCGTAGTCGGCCCGCTCGGCCAGCATCGGCAGCCAGCCCACGCCACCCTCCACGATCAGGATCCGCAGCGCGGGGAAGCGCAGCGGGACGCCCGACCAGAGCCAGTCGGCGCAGGCGAACATGGCGCTCGCCGGCATCAGCGTGGTGATCGCCTCGATCGGGGTGTCCGGGGACGGGACCGGAGCCCAGGAACCGGCGCCGGCGTGCAGGCAGACGACGGTCCCGGTCTCCTCGCACGCCTGGAAGAACGGGTCCCAGTGGTCGCTGTGGATGGACGGCAGGCGCAGCCGGGTGGGGAACTCGGGGAAGAGCACCGCCTTGAAACCGCGCGCCGCGTTGTCGCGGATCTCCTTGGCGGCCACCTCGGGATCGGTCAGCCAGGGCAGCTGCAGGGCGATGATCCGCTCCGGGTAGGTGCCCGCCCAGACCTCCACGTGCCAGTCGTTCCACGCGCGCAGGACCGACAGGCCCAGCTCCTGGTCGCGGGTCTTGGCGAAGACCATGCCCGACTGCCCGGCCAGCATGCCGGGGAAGCAGAGCGCGGCCCAGACGCCGGCGCGGTCCATGTCCTCGATCCGGGCCTCGACGTCGTGGCATCCGGGACGCATGTGCTCGAACCGCACCGGGTCGAGCGTCCACTGCTCGCGGGGCAGGCCGGCGCCCACGTCGAGCCCGGCACAGGGATAGGTGGCCCCGCCGTAACGCCAGACCTGGTGACCGGAGTCGGTCTCGACCACCTTGGGCGCCTTGTCGGCGTATTTCTCCGGCAGCCGGTCGTCGAACATGTCGGGCGGCTCGATCAGGTGGTCGTCGGCTGAGATGATCACATAGTCCCGCCGCCTGGGCTCGGGGTCGGGGAGCAGCGGCGTAGTCACACGGTCAACCGTATTCCGCTGGAATAACACTCATCAAGCCGCAAGGTCTCCGCTTGGTATCTCTGTCTCTCACGACGTCTCTCACGACGTCTCTCACGACGTCTCTCACGACGTCTCTCACGACGTCTCTCACGACGTCTCTCACGACGTCTCTCACGACGTCTCCCGGACGTCTTTCGCGACGGCTCTCGTAAGGGCTCCCGCGATGCTCGCCGTGACGTCTTTCGTGAGGGCACCCGCGACGTTCGTGGGGTCGCCCGCGACGCTCCTCGCGAGGCCCTCCGGTACGCCTCCCGCGGCGTCCCTCGCAGGGTGGGCGGGCGCGGGCCCCGGGGCCACCGGAGGGGGGTAAGGGCGGCCCCGGGGGGCGGACCCGCCGGAGGGTGCTGCCCATGGCGGGTCCTGTGAGGGCGCCTACCCAGAGATCGCGTCGATATCGGGATTTTTCAAAAGATGATTCTTGAGAGCGGACATCACACTCTCGTCTACACCCAGAGTCCGCAGGCAGTGGTCCCGTACCGGGCCCAGCTCGGCCAGGAAGAGACGCATCGCCTCGGCGGGCGCCTGTCCGAACCCCGCCCACTGGGGCTCGCCCGGATGTTCCTTCTCCCAGTACGCGACCATCTGGGCCCTGGACAGCCCGGTCAGCGCGTAGTCGGCGATCACGTCCTCCTCGGGCACCCCCAGCAGCCGCAGGACCAGGGCGACCAGCAGCCCGGTGCGGTCCTTGCCCGCCGCGCAGTGGACCACCACGGGCGCGTTGTCCGCCTCGGCGATCACCTCCAGCGCACTCCTGAGCTCGGCGTGCCCGTCGTGGGCCACCTCCAGGTAGCGGTCGGCGAAGAACCTCGCGACCCCGGCGTCGGGGTGGTAGTCGCCGACGGTGTCCCACCTGCGGTGCTCGACCGGGAGGTTGTGGTAACTCGGCCCCTGGGGGGCACGGCCGCGACGTGTCACCTCGTTGGGATGGCGCAGGTCGATCACGGTGCGTACGCCGAGCGCGTGGAAACGGTCGAGGTCGTCGTCGGCGAGCATGTGCAGCGAGGCCGAGCGGTAGAGCCGCTGCCAGCGCACCTCCATCCCGCCGTCCGTCCGGTAGCCGCCCACGTCGCGGAAGTTGTACAGCCGCGCGAACTCGATATGCCGGATCACGCCCTCTAACCTATCCAGCGGTGGGTCTCGCGCGATGGGGGCAGGGGATGCGAGTGATGGTTCCGGCACGGGATGACATTCCGTACGCCGTGCGGGTGGCGCTGCTGTTCGTGCTCGCGCTCTCCACGGTGATCGTCCACATCAACCAGGCACCTCCCCTGCGGCCCGCGGTGGAGCTCGTGGCGGACCTGCGGGCGGGCGAGGTGACCAAGGTCGTCTACGACCGCAACTGGCCCGCCTACGGCACGCTGACCTGGTCCCACGGGCCGCTCTCCTGGAGCCAGGCCCGGTTCGACCAGCCCGACGACGTCTGGGATCCCCGGACCACCCGTCTGGTCCCCGAGGCGCTGGAGCGCCGCCAGGAGGCCTTCCTCGCCCAGGTGCGCGCCGCCGCCGACCCCTCCGTGGAGATCGTGCGCTCCGACGGCCTCGGGGCCCTGGCGGGCTCGCCCGCCTACGGGCGGTGGTGGGAGCCGTTCGGCCCGGTGGCGGTGGCGGCGGAGATCCTGGCCTGGCTGCTCATGCTGACCAGGCCGAACCCCCGCTACGCCAGCCGCTGGGCGTGGTTCTGGATGTTCCTCACCGGCGGCTCGCTGCTCTACGTCCTGCTGGAGCCGAGACCCCTGTGGCGGGATCCGTACGAGGCGCTGCCCGCACCGGCCAAGCTCGACGGGACACGCGGGTTCGCGATCGCGGTGGCACTTCTTTTCGGCATGGCGATGGTCAACGCGTGATCGTCGAGTAGTAAATAAGGCATGGACCCTGAAGTTCCCGAAGCGCCGGAGGTCCGTCGCGGCTGGCGGATCGTCGGGCTCACCATCCGGTCGGCGCTCCTGCTCTGCCTGGCCTTCGGGACCCTCGTCTTCACGCTGAGCGTCACGCCCCTGCCGGGGACGGGGGCCGAGTTCCGCGCCGCCGCCGAGGCCGGCCGCATCTCCTTCGTCGAGTACGAGGGGCGGACCGGCGCGGTCTCCTACGTCCGATGGGCCCAGGGCCCGCTGCTCTGGCGCGAGTTCAGGCCGCGGACGCCCGAGGAGGGCGTGCCCGCCCAGGTGTGGAAAGAGTTGAGGGAGGACCTGGGGCCGAGCCGCGTCTGGTCGATCGAGCAGAGCAGATCGGAGGGGAACGGGTGGATCCCCGGCTGGGCCGCCGACACGCAGCGACTCGTCGGCGGACCGTGGCTGGTGATCGGCTGGATACTCACGTTCCTGATCATGCTCGGCTCGACGCCCCGGCTGGGCAACCGGTGGGCCTGGCTCTGGCTCTTCACCGTCGGGCAGGTCGGCGCGATCCTCTTCCTGCTGCTCGAACCCCGTCCGCTCTGGTTCGCGGCCGGGCGGCGTCCCAAGCCGCGCGAGCGGCTGAGCGGCGGGTGGGGTTTTCTGACGGCGATCGGGCTGGGCCTGCTCTCCTCCGGCCTGCTGGCGGCCGTCGGCTATCTCCTGAGCCTCCTCAGGAACTAGGCGCGGAGGCGGGCGGGGTCGCCGGGCGCGGGCGACTCGCCGGACGCGGAGTGCCTCTCCGGCGTGGCGGGTTCACCGGGCCCGGAACCCGGGCCGCCGGGCCCGGAACCCGGGCCGCCGGGCTCGGAAGCCGGTTCGCCGGACCCGGAGCCCGGATCACCGGACCCAGGACCCGGGCCGCCGGACCCAGGACCCGGCTCACCCGACCCAGGACCCGGGTCACCGGGCTCAAGACCCGGGCCGCCGGGCTCGGATTCCGGGTCACCGGGATCCGGATCACCGGGACCCGGGCCGCCGGTCGCGGCCGGTGCCGAGGCCGCCGCCCTGAGGTCGGCGGCCTCCCTGCGGATCAGCAGTGCCCAGCCGCCGATCGCGACCCCGATGAACAGCCACCACTGCACGCCGTAGGCCAGGTTGAGGCCGCCCCCCTCGCCGACGTCCGGCGTGGGGACGGGCGCGGGCGCGCCGGCGGCGGCCGCCGGTGACTGCTCGATCAACTCGACGAACCCGCCGAGGAGCTTGTACGGCAGGCGGCGCCCGATCGCCTCGGTGTTGATCAGCAGGACCTGTCCCGCGGGCAGGCCCGCCCGGTCGCGGATGCCCGAGGTCTCCTCGGTCTCGGTGGGACGTAACCTGCCGGTGACAGTCACCTCACCCGAGGACGGCGCCGGGACCTCGGGGAGGGCGTCGGCGCTGACGCCCGCCCTGACCCAGCCCCGGTTCACCAGCACGCCGGTGCCGTTCGCCGTGACCAGCGGGGTCAGCACGTAGAAGCCGACCGCCTTGTCCTGGACGCGGCGCCGGACCAGGAGCTGAGCGTTCGCGTCGTATGTCCCCTTGGCGAGGACAGTGCGGTATTTGTCCTGCGTAGAGACGGTGCCGCCGGGTGTTGTGAGCTCCTCCACGGCGACGGGAGCGGCGCCCAGGTTGCCGGTGATCCGGTGGCTACTGGTGGACCTCTCCTCGAAACGCCCGAACTGCCACTGTCCGAGCAGCACGAAAGCGGGGATGACCAGCAGCACCACCACGTGGAGGGCGAGCCATCGGGGAGTCAGCAGGAACCGGTACACGTCATCAAGGGTAGGCACCGGGGGCACCGCCCCGTCCTCCGACCACGCCTTTGGAAACGGCCGGGTGCGCCTTTGGGCGTAGTAAGGTGCCCGGGACCGCACGATCCTCGGATGTCATGGAAAAGCTCGCCGGACACTCCGGACATCACGTACGGTCGTGTGAGATTTCCCCCGGGATGTTCCACCACCTCCGGAGCCCGCCCCTGATGACTGTGCTCATGCCCGCCCCCCCGGCTCCGCTCGTACTCCCCCGCATCGGGGTCCTGCTGCGGCACGCCGCCCCCAGGGTGTTCGAGAGCATGATCCTTCCCGTTCTCGTCTTCTACGTCGCGCTGGTCTTCACCAACGCCAACGTCGCGCTCGCGGTGGCGGCGGCCTGGGTCTACGGCGGCGTCGCCTGGCGGCTGGTCAAGGGTGGCGAAGCGCCCGGGACACTATTGCTGGCGGCGGGCACGATCACCGTCAGGGTGGTGCTGACGGTGGCGACGGGCAACCCCATCGTGTTCTTCCTGCAGCCCTGCCTCGGGGTGTTCTGCGTGAGCATGGGCTTCCTGCTCACCGCGCCGCTGCGGAGGCCGCTGATCCGGCGGGTGGTGGCCGATCTCGTGCCGCTGCCCGACCAGGTGATGGAGCACCCGAGGATGCGCCGCTTCTTCGTGTCCCAGTCGGTGGTGTGGGGCTGCGCGCAGCTGCTGAACGGGGTGCTGAGCCTCTGGCTGCTGCTCAGCCAGACCCTGGAGACCTACCTCCTCGTCCGTACCTCCGCGGTCGCGGTGCTGCTCGGCGGCGCGGCGCTGGTCTCGGTGCTCAGCCTCAGGCACTGCCTGCGGAGGCTGGAGACGCGAGGGACGGAGATCCCGGAGCCGGGGACACCGGACCCGCGGGCGCCGAGGCCGTAGCCCCGCGGCGCAGTCCGGGGCCGGGCAGCGGGGTGACCTCTCTCGGACCCGCTACCTCGTGCCCTTCGGCGCAGCGGAAGTGCTGCTCGACCGGGGCGCCGCAGTCTCGGTGGGTGATGAGCACCGGCGGCCCATCGTGGTCGCTGAGATAGCGGTCGCCCCACCGCATCAGGGCCATCAGGGCCGGATAGAGGTCGAGGCCCATCTGGGTCAGCCGGTACTCGTCGCGCTGCCGCTGGCCGGGCTCGCGGTAGGGGACCTTGCGCAGCAGTCCCTCCTCCACCAGCCGGGTCAGCCGGGCGCTGAGCACCTGCCGGGGCGCTCCGGTGGCGGCCTGCATGTCGGCGAAGCGCCGCACGCCGCTGAACGCCTCGCGCAGCACCAGGAACGTCCACTTCTCGCCGACGACGCCCAGGGCACGTTCGATGGAGCAGTTTTCTATGTGCAGGGGCAGGTTGCCGGGAGCCGCCTCATTCATGTGCGAATCGTAAGTCGCCATCGCACCACCTCCAACGTTCATCTAAGTCTAGTTGACATACTCAGCTGCCCCGCGAGACTCTGAGTCCATGATGCGAACTCAGCTGGTGTCGCCGGACGGTGTCCCGGCGCCCGGGGACGCCCCGCCCGCGCGCGGGGACGTCGCGGTCGTACGCGGGGACGTCGCGGTCACGTGTGAGGACGTCGCGGTCGTACGTGGGGATCTTGAACGAGTGTCCGGGGGCGTCCCGGTCGCGCGCCGGGATCACGGGGATCGCGGGGATCACGGACCGATTCCCGAGGTCGTCACGGCCGGGTCGGGGGACGTCGTGACCGTGCCCGGAGGTGCCGTCGAGATCCGGCCCGCGCGGCCGGACGACGACGAGGAGGCGATCCGCCGCTTCCTCGGTGGACTGTCGCCCCGTACGCAGGCGCTGAGGTTCTTCGCCGGGATGGGCCGTCCGAGCGCGAGCTTCGTCAGGACGCTGCTCGCGGTGGACGAGCGGCGCGACGCCCTGCTCGCCGTGCACGGGAACCTTCTCGTCGGGCACGCGATGAGCTACCGGGGCGAGGAGACCGACGTCGAGATCGCCGTGGTGGTGGGCGACGAGTGGCAGGGAATGGGACTGGGCTCCCGGCTCGTCCGCGCGCTGATGCGCCGCGCGGAGGTCAGGGGGGCCAGGACGGTGGGGATGGACGTGCTCGGGGACAACCGCACGGTCCTGGCGATGGTCCGCAGGGCATGGCCGGAGGCGACCATGCGCGTCTCCTCGGGGACGGTCGAGGTGACCGCGACGGTTCTCCGCTGAGACCACTCCGGGGCGATTCCCGCGCGGCCCCGGACTCACCGGGTCCCGCGCGGGCTCACCGGCTCACCACCCGGGCCGGTTTCCATGCGGCCCCACCCGGGCTCACCGGGGCGGGTTCATCCGCTCACCACCCGGACCGGTTCCCGCACAACCTCACCGGTTCACCACCCGGGCCGGTTCCCGCACAGCCCCACCGGTTTACGCCCCGGGCCGGTTTCCACACGGCCCCACCCGGGCTCATCGGCTCGTCGTTCGGGCTCGTCGGCGGGGCTCGTTGAGGGGTCCCACCAGGGGCGTACCGGGTCGGAGGTTCCGGCCCGCAAGCCCGGACGGCGCCGTCACCGAACCCGGGGACCGGACATCCGGGGTGACGATCCGGGCTCCCGGATCAAGACGGTACGATCGACGTGGTCCAAGCCGTTCCCCGGGCAGTTTGCGGAACAAGGTTCTGTTGCTCCACCATGGGATCCGTGAAGACTGCCAAGAGCGGACGCGACGGCCGCACCAGGATCGTCGAGGGTGCCCTGCGCCGATTCAGCCAGGACGGGGTCTCGGCCACCACGCTGGCCAGCCTCCGTGAGGAGAGCGGCGTCAGCGTCGGCAGCTTCTACCACCACTTCGCCAGCAAGGAACACGTCTTCGGCGTCCTGTACGCCGAGACCCTGCGCATGTACCAGGACGCGTTCCTCGCCGAGCTCCAGCGTCACGAGAGCGCGCGGGGAGGCATCGAGGCCATCGTCGCGCTGCACATGTCCTGGTGCGGCGAGCACCGCGAGCGCGCCCACCTGCTGATCAGCGAGCGGCCGCCCAGGCGTGACGAGCCGGGCGGCACCGAGGTGTCGGAGTCGCGCAGGGCGTTCTTCAGGAAGGTCTCCGACTGGTGGCGCCCGCACATGAAGGACGGCCTGCTCCAGCCCGTCCACCCGACGATGTGCTACGTGCTCTGGCTGGGACCGGCCACCGAGATGTGCCGCCTGTGGTTCGCCGGCGCGCACCAGCCCACCCCCGAGGAGATCGGCGGCCTCCGCGAGGCGGCCTGGCAGAGCCTGCGGCAGCAAACCCCCTGACAGACCCCTGACCGACAGACCCCTGACCGACAGACCCCTGAGCGGCCGTCACCGTTGCGGCATGAGCGGCCGTCACCGCATGCCCCTGAGCGGCTTGACCCTCTGAAAGTTCTCGACTCTTCGAGCGGCCCGTCCCCGTACGGCCGCTCCGAGCGTTGCCCGCTCTGCGGGTGTCACTGATACTCCGGCCCGGATCACGGGGGCTTTTCCGGGCCGGAGCGGTCTCAGTGCGCTCCCACAAGCTGACGCGTCCGCGTCGACACCCGCCAGACGTCCTCGTCCAGCGAGATGTCCAACCGCAGGTCCTGGCGCCGGCGCCGCAGGCCGGGCACCCGCACCCGGTCGGAGACGTCGAACCTGCCACGCCGTGCGTAGCCGAACCCCAGCTCTCCCGGGAAGACCCGTAACTCATCCTGGTTGCCACACCGCGGGCATGTCCACGCGACCAGGTCCTTGCCACGGTGGTAGTCGTGGCAGGCGCGGAAATACTCGTCGGGATGAAAACGGGACTCGCAGGCGAAGCAGGGGATCAGCATCATGGATCCTTTGAAGCGTGTGGTGCGGCTCCCAAGAAGTACCGCTTTCCACTTGAAGTCCGCTTGCAGATCGCTTACCCCGATGGGTAACAGTCTCATCACCGGGAGCATCCGGACGTCCCCGGTGCGAGGATTGCCCGGTGAACGATCTGCTCGGCCGGCTCAGGGGGCTCCTGCTCGACACCGGCTACACCATCGACGGCGTCCGCGAGCGTCTCGGCGACGTCGCCGCCACCGCCCTCTCCCGTGAGGAGACGATCCCCGCCCTGCGCGCCACCGCGGACGGCGACCCGCTCGCCACCCTGATCCGGCTGTGGTGGCTCGGCGTTCCCGTGGAGGCGCGGAGGATGCCCGCGGGCCTCGCCGCGGAGGAGCTGGCCGCCGCGGGCCTGGTGACCGTCGAGGACGGCCGGGTCACCTCCGCGGTCCACCTGCAGCCCTGGGAGACCGACGGCACCAGTGGCTCCGACAGCGCCGGTGGCTCCAGTGGCTCCGGTGGTTATGTCGTCTCCGACCGGAAGGTCAGGCCGGGCGACCCGGCCCTGCGCCCGGACCACGTCGTCGGCGCGGGCGGCGCCTCGGCGAACCTGGCCCAGCTGGCCTCCCGCCGCCCCGTCGGGCGCGCCCTGGACATCGGTACCGGGTGCGGGGTGCAGGTCCTCCACCTGGACGGCAGGGCCGAGGAGATCACGGCCACCGACGTCAACCCGCGCGCGCTGGAGCTGGCCGGGCTCAGCTGGGCGCTGTCCGGGGTCACCGGCGTCGACGCCCGGCGGGGCTCCCTGTTCGACCCCGTCGAGGACGACCGCTTCGACCTGATCGTCTCCAACCCGCCGTTCGTCATCTCCCCGGCGGGCCGGTTCACCTACCGCGAGTCGGGCTTCCACGCCGACGACTTCTGCCGCGACCTCGTACGCCTGGCGCCCCGCCATCTCGCGCCCGGCGGCACCTGCCACCTGCTGGCCAACTGGCTGCACGTCGGCGGCGAGGACTGGCGCGACCGGGTGGGCGGCTGGCTCGCCGGGACCGGCTGCGACGGCTGGGTGGTGCAGCGCGACGTCCAGGATCCCGCCGAGTACGTCGAGCTGTGGCTGCGGGACGCCGCCGAGCAGGGCACCCCGCGCCACCGCGAGCTCTACGACGACTGGCTCGGCTGGTTCGAGGCCGCGGACGTCACCGGGATCGGCTTCGGCTGGATCACGCTGCACGACTCCGGGAGCCTCGACCCCGTCGTGCGGGTCGAGGAGTACGGGCACCCGGTGGAGCTGCCCGTCGGCGGATACGTGGACGAGGTGCTCGGCGCGGTCACCACGGCCCACCGGATGGCCGACGCCGAGCTGCTCGGCTCCAGGCTCGTGCTGGCCGAGGGGGTGCTGGAGGAGCGGGTCGGCCCGCCGGGCGCCGAGGACCCGGCGCGCATCGTGCTGCGGCAGACCTCGGGGCTGCGCCGCGCCGCGACGGTCGGGACCGTGGAAGCCGCCCTCGCGGGGGTCTGCGACGGCGATTATCCACTGGACCCGCTGCTCGCCGCGATCGCGGAACTGACCGGTGAGGACCACGACGACCTGCGGAGAAAGGCTCCCGCCGCCCTCCGTCCACTGATCGCCGAAGGGTTTTTCCACATATCCACAGGGTGATCGTCCACAGGCTGTGGATATCGCCGCTATCACTTGTCAATCGGATGGCAAACGCCGTGGGAGAGGCTCTGGTCGTGGGGCACGGACCCGGGGGGTGAAGGGTCCGTGCCACGTCCGGCCGACCGTCACAGTGAGGCGGCCGACCCGCGAGCGACGCACCGGATGACCGGGCCCCCTACGCGTCGCCCGGGTCAGACGGCCGGCCGGACCTCCACGCCCATCCCGAACCGCGGGGCCTGACTTCGAGGGGAACGCCGGTGATCAACCACGTCTGGATGACGCGTCTCGACGACGACCTGTACGACGGCCTGGCATCAGCTGTCGACCTGGTCGCGCTCCAGCAGAAGACGCAGATCCTCGGCCTCGGGCGCCCCGAGCCTGCCGAACAGGTCGTGGGCGCGTTCGAGGCATCCCCGGCCACGCTCGGCCCGGCCGAGACCGTTGAGCGCCTTGCCTAGCACCCACAGCGCCTGCGCCTCGCCGTACGGGTGGCTGATCTCCCGGCTCACGGTGAGCGCCTGTTCCGCGTGACGGGCCGCGTCCGTGAAGCGGCCCGCGCTGATGAACGTCTCCGCCAGCCGGGAGCAGACCCGCTGCTCCCAGACCCGCTGCCTGCTCGCCCTGAAGAAGGCGAGGCACTCGGCGTGGTGGTGGACCGCCTCGTTCAGCCGGCCGACCCGCGACAGGATCATCCCCAGGTGGTAGCGGGCCCTGGCGGTGCCCGCGCTGGAGCCCATCTCGATGAACAGGGCGAGCCCCTGCTCGGCGGCGGCGATCGCCTCCTTCGGCTGCTCCAGGAACAGGTGGTCGCGGGCGGAGTAGCTGAGGGTGAGGGCCTCCCCGCCCCGCGCCCCGGCCTCCCTGAACGCCTCGCGCGCCGAGCCGAACCAGGCGAGGGCCTCCCGGTGGCGGCGCCGGCGCCCGGCCACGACGGCCAGCGCGTTGAGCGCCTCGCCGGTGACGATGCTGTCGCCTCCGGCCGACATCTCCAGCGACGTACGGAACTCCTCCTCCGCCTCGGCCAGCCGGTTGGCGCCGAACAGCACCCGCCCGAGCACGTAGCGGCAGCGCAGCTCGCTGGAGACGGCGCCGATCCGCCGCGCGACGGCCAGCATCTCCCGCGTGCGGCTCTCGAACTCGCGGACGTGGCTCCCCGACTCCAGCAGCGGCTCCATGGCGAGCAGCAGGTCGGCCCCCGGCAGCAGCTCGTCGGCCTTGTCCGCGCAGGTCACCTGGGCGATCGACGCGAACAGCGACTCCGCCTCCACCGAGAGCCAGGCCACCGCCTCGTCGGCGGAGGCGAAAGCGTGACCGGTCCCGGTGACTCCCAGCCGGTCGGCCATCGTGCTGCCCTCGTAGGCGAGGCGGTGCGCCGAGCGCGCGGACGCCAGGTAGAAGTCGAGCAACCGGCGCAGCGCCGCCTCGCCCTCCCCGCCGATGGTCACGCTCACCCCGGACCCGCGCCGCTCCCCCCGCTTCGTCTCGCCCGCGGCGCAGCTCTCCTCCGTCGCGTTCTCGGTGCGTTCCGCGACGCGGCGGGCGAAGAGCTTGAGCAGGTCGTGGAAGCGGTAGCGGCCGGGAGCGGGGGCTTCGAGCAGGCTGGTGTCCACCAGGGACTCCAGGACGTCCTCGGTGTCCATCGGGTCCAGCGCGAGCAGCGCCGCGGCGGCCCCGACCGAGATGTCCGGGCCCCCGGGCAGCGAGAGCAGCCGGAACGCGCGGGCCTGGGCGGGGGTGAGCTGGCCGTACCCGAGGGCGAAGGTCGCCTCCACCGCGAGGTTGCCCACGCGCATCTCGTCCAGGCGGCGGCGCTCGTCGGCGAGCCGGGGCACCAGGGAGGCGACCGTCCAGGACGGCCTCGCGGCCAGGCGCGCCGCCACGATCCGCACCGCGAGCGGCAGGAAACCGCAGGCGGCGACCACGTCCATGGCGGCGGCGCGCTCGGCCTCCACCCTCTCCACGCCGGCGACGATGCCGAACAGCGCGAGAGCCTCCTCCGGCTCCATGACGTCCAGGTCGACCAGCCTGGCCGAGGCCAGGTCGGCGAGCTTGCCCCGGCTGGTCACGATCGCCGCGCATCCGGCCGAGCCGGGGAGCAGCTGGCTCACCTGGGCGGCGTCGCGCGCGTTGTCCAGCAGCACGAGCATCCGCCGGTCGGCGAGGAGCGAGCGGAACAGCGCCGACCGCTCGGCCAGGCCGTCGGGGATGGCGTCGGCGGGCAGGCCGAGCCCGCGCAGGAAGGCCGCGAGCGCCGACTCGGGCGCGGTCGGCTCCTCGCCGTACCCGCGCAGGTCGGCGTAGAGCTGGCCGTCGGGGAACAGGTCGTGCATGGCGTGGGCGACGTGCACGGCCAGGGCCGTCTTGCCCACGCCGCCGATGCCGGAGATGGCCGCCACCGGCACGCCCTCGGAGCCGTCCTGGACCGACAGCAGCGTGCGCAGCCGCGCGATGATCTGGCGGCGGCCGGTGAAGTCGTTCGCGCCGGCGGGAAGCTGCGCCGGTCGTGGCAGCTCCGGTCGTGGCAGCTCCGGGCTCGTCGCCGTCGCCCGCGCCTCCGGCGTCCTCGCGGCCTCGGGGTCGGGTTCCTGGGCCGGCTTCGGCGTGGAACCTTCCCGCGCCGCGGGTTCCGCGGTCTCGGCGGCCCTGACGGTTTCGGCGGGCCGTGCCGGCGGGTCGGCCGGGACCGGTGCGAGGCCCGGGTCGCCGGTGAGGATGCGCTGGTGCATGCTCTTCAGGTCGGAGCCCGGCTCGATGCCCAGCTCCTCGATCAGCGTGGCGCGGGTGTCGGCGAAGGCCGCCAGCGCCTCCGCCCTGCGCCCGCACCGGTAGTAGGCCAGCATCAGCTGGGCGCGGAGCCGCTCGCGCAGCGGGTGGTCGCCGGTCAGCGCGATCAGCTCGGACAGGACGTCGGCGTGCCTGCCCAGCTCCAGGTCCAGGTCCATCAGGGCTTCGAGCACGCTCATCCGGCGCTCGGCGAGCCGCCCGCGCTGGTGTTCGGCGTACGGGCCGACGGCCCCGGCGAGCGGCTCGCCGGTGTGGAGCGCCAGGCTCGCGCGCAGGCTCTCCGCGGCCCGCGCCGGATCGCCCTCGCGGCGCGCGGTCTCCGCCTCCTGGACGCCGTGCTCGAAGGAGAGCAGGTCGAGGGAGCCGCCGTTCAGCCGCAGCGCGTACCCCCTGCCGACGGAGGTGAGCAGCTCGGGGCGGGTGCGCGGCGACCGGCCGGGCTCCAGCACCGCGCGCAGCCGGGAGACGTAGGTGCGCAGCGCGCCGAGCGCGCGGGGCGGGGCCTCCTCCCCCCAGATCGCGTCGATCATCTCGGCGGGCGTGACCGCCCGGCCCTCCCTCAGCAGGAGCATCGCCAGGATGGAACGTTGCAGTGGGGTGCCCAGATCGAGCTCGGAACCGTCGCGCCATGCCTGGACAGGACCGAGCACGGCGAACCGCAATCCGTCTCCGCTGCCCTGAACAGCCATTTCTTGAATCTCCGCCCAATGGGAAGTTTTATGGCCAAATGATAGATCCTCCCTTGCTTACCCCGTAGGTAGAGGCTTGCTTGTTCGCCGAGACGTTGATTACTCGTCAATCGGCTGTTGAGCCGTGCCCCCGATGCTGATGTCGTCGGGCATGGCCCCATACGGGGGCGGCCATGCCCGACAAGTCAGTGGATTGCAGGCATGGATAAAGGGGCTGTAAGTGCGATGCAGGCACCGGGGCCTATCAATGAGCCATGGCTCCTCAGCAAGCCGGGAGCCGCACCCCTCAAGGAGAGAACCACCATGCGCCGCTCGATCACCAAGCTCCTCGGTCTCGCCGCCGCCACCGCCGTCATCGCGATCGGTGTTCCCGCCCTCGCCACCCCCGCCTCCGCCTCCACCGCCGCTCCCGCCTCCGCGAGCAGCTATGACGAGGAGCCCTGGGGCTACTACTACTCCAAGTACTACGACGACTCCCGTGCCCGCGCCCGGGGCAGCGTCTCGCTCGACGATGACGACCGCCTCCACGTCCGGGGACGGCTCTACGACAAGTACTCGCCGAACTGGCTCTGCGGCTACGCCCAGTTCAAGTTCGAGACCCACGACGGCGACGAGAACTACTCCTGGGCCCGCAAGTGCGGCACCAGCGGCTACCAGAACTTCCACTACGTCGCGGACGACATCGACAACCTGCAGGTCAGGGTCTGCTACTGGGACAAGCACGACGCCAAGAAGACGCTGTGCGGCAAGTGGCGCTACATCTACGAGGTCGAGTCCGACGACGATGAGTGACCCCGGGGCTTCCGGCGGGGGCCGGTGAATCCGGTGGGGGCGGTGAATCCGGTGGGGGCCGGTGAAACCGCCCGGCGGTACCGGTAGACGAATCTCCTCCCCTCGCCCGCGATCTCCGTTCGACCCGCTGACCACGCGAGCCGACCCGCTGACCACGCGAGCCGACCCGCTGACCACGCGAGCCGACCCGCTGACCACGCGAGCCGCGACTCGCGTGCGGCGCCGGAGGAACAACAGGCCCGCCCGGAACCCCCGGGCGGGCCTTTTGTTCCATTAGGCAATTGAAATACTGTTTTCTCCAGTATGTGCTTTCTGTGTAATTTCTAGCTTTCTATCCTTTTCAATCGTCCGCTGTCTCTCGTAATACCGCAGGTCGGGTGTCCGTCTCACGCGGCTTCGACCAGGCCCATCCGCGCGTGCATCCGTTCTCGGACGACCGGCCATTCGTCACTCAGGATGGAGTAGTACGCGGTATCTCGGACCGTGTCGTCGGCGCCTCGGCTCTCCGCCCGCCGCACACCGTCGAGGTGCGCGCCGAGGGCTTCGATGGCGGCCCGGGAGCGTACGTTCCGTATATCGGCCTTGAGGGTTATGCGGTGGACCTGCCAGGTCTCGAAGGCGAGGGAGAGCATCAGATACTTGCTCTCGCGGTTGACGCCGGTTCCCTGCGCGGAGGCGGAGAGCCAGGTGTAACCGATGTCCGCCACGGACGGGACATCGCCCACCGCCCCACGGGCGCCCGGCGGCCAGGGCATGGGGCCCTGCCAATATTCCAGGTGCATGAGACGGGTGGCACCGACCACGCGATCGGTGTGCAGCCACCGGATGGCGAAGGGCATCGTGCGGCCCTCCGCCTGCTCAGCCAGAGCGGCCTCCACGTAGGAGACCATCTCGTCCCGGCCATGGGGGACACGAGTGAAGGCGTAGGTAGAACGGTCTTCACTCGCCGCGGCGACGAGGTCGTCGACGACCGCGAGGCTGAGCGGTTCCAGGCGCACGAGGCGCCCGGACAGGGTGACGAAAGCGGGCATGAGCACATAATGAGGGCTCTTTCCCCTGCCTGATACCAAACGACACGAGACATCTTGGTGAGCATCGAGGAACGCACGTGGCCCGTGAGCCTTCAGGGTAAGAGATACCAGGTCAGAACCGCTGACGCCACTCCGGGAACGTCCGTTCGCAGGGCGTTTCCGGCGGGCCGCGATCACCCCGTCGCGGGGGCCGCGCCGAGCGGGACGCCCACGGGAGCCGGGGGTGTTCCCCGCCTCGCGAACAGGCCGGTCAGCGCCTCGTCCAGCCGGTCCAGCGAGGCCGAGATCCAGGGCAGCGCCAGGGGGTCGGGCGCGTCGAGCGCGGCCAGCCGCCGCCGCGCCGTCTCGCCGTACAGGAGGCTGGTCGCCACCCGCACCCGCAGGGCCGCCGGGTCGTCGCCGAATACGTGGCCGGGGAGCACCCCGACGCCGTGCCGGTCGAGCAGGTACGCGGCCAGGTCGGCGGAGGACGCGACGTCGAGCCCGGTGAAGTCGGGGTAGAGGTAGAAACCGCCCCGCGGCGCGTCCACCCGTACGCCCGCGCGGACGAACCGCTCGTACACCGCCCGCGCCACCGCGCCGTGCAGCTCGCGGCTCCGGCTCACCCGCTCGACGAGCTCCGGCGGCTCGGTGTAGGCGTACGCCGCGGCCTGCTGGACCGGCGCGGCGGGGCTGGACCAGATCTCGCTCGCCACCGCCAGGAGCCGGTCGCGCAGGGCGGGTGAGGGGAGCCGGGCCACGCCGATCCGCCAGCCGCCCAGGGCGAGGCTCTTGCTGAGCCCGCTGGTGATCACGGTCCGCTCGGGAGCCACGTCGGCGGGACTGAGGAAGCCGCTGTCCGGGGAGTGGACCAGGTCGCGGTAGATCTCGTCGGAGATGATCGTCAGGTCGAGTTCGCGGGCGACCTCGGCGATCCGCCGGATCGTCGCCGCCCCGGCCAGCGTCCCGCTGGGGTTGTCGGGAAGCGTGACCAGCAGCGAGCGCACGTCGCGTCCCTGGGCGCGGGCACGTCCGACCGCCGCCGTCACGCGCTCGGGATCCGGCACCCCGCCCTCGCCGGGGGGCGTCGGGACGAGCAGGGAACGCGCCCCGGCCAGCTCTGTCTGGGCCGCGTAGCTGACCCAGCTCGGCATCGGCAGCACGATGTCGCCGCCGATCGCCGGCAGCAGGCCGTACAGCAGGGGCTTGCTCCCGGGGCCGCAGACCACCAGGCCGGGGTCGGTGGGCAGGCCGCGCCGCGACCAGTAGCCGGAGGCCGCCTCGCGCAGCGCGGGCGCGCCGGCGACGGGTCCGTAGCCGTTGAGGCCGGACGCCGCGGCCAGCCGCTCGCTCAGAGCCGGATGCACGGGCAGGCCCGCCTCACCGAAGGCCAGGTTCAGCACGCGCTCACCGGCGCGCCGTCTTCGCTCGATGTCCTCGTTGGCCGCCAGGGTGGCGGAAAGTGTGACGCTCATCGCGGGGTTCCTGCCTTGTCGTGGAGCGATGCGAAATGTCCGTGCGGTCTGTGCCGTCCGCGGAACGGTGCGGACTGTTCTGCCTGTTCTGCCTGTTCTGCCTGTTCTGCGGTGTGGCGCGGGCCGTTCGCGGAGTGGCGCGGGCCGTTGTGCCGTGTCTCCAAGCCTGGTGGGATGGGGTGCATCAGGACAAGCTTCGGTTGTCGTGGGTGGGCGTAAGGAAAACTGATGCTTGATTTGCGGAGACTCGCCCTGATCTGCGAGTTCGCTCGCCGGGGCAGCATCGCGGCCACCGCGGCCTCCCTCGGCTACAGCCCCTCGGCGGTCTCGCAGCAGCTGGCCGCGCTGGAGCGCGAGGCGGGCGCCGTGCTGATCGACAGGACCGCGAGGAGCGCGGAGCTGACCGACGCGGGCCGCCGCCTGGTCGAGCACGCCGAGCGCATCCTGGCCATGGTGGAGAGCGCCGAGTCCGACCTGTCGGCCCAGGCCGCGACCCCCTCGGGGCGGGTCACCGTGACCGCCTTCCCGACCGCCGCGGTGGCCTTCGCGCCCGCGCTGGCCAGGACGCTGCGCCAGCACGGCGAGCTCACCCTGCGGATGGGACAGGGCCGCTCGGGGCGCGGGATGCGCGAGGTGCGGTCGGGCGAGGTGGACATCGCCCTGATCGACGACTGGCACGGCCGGATGCGCGAGCCCGACACCGTGCGGGTCTTCCCGCTGCTGCGCGACCCGCTGGTGCTCGTGGTGCCGCGCAGGCACCGGCTCGCCTCCCCCGACGTCCCGGTCGACCTGTGGGAGTTGCGGGACGAGCCCTGGATGGCCACCCCGGACGGCGAGCCCTCCCGGCTGGCGGTGGACCGGCTGATGGCCGACGTCGGCGGTCACCGGCCGGTGCCCTGGGAGTTCGAGGGGCTGGGCACGATCATCGGCCTGGTCGCCAAGGGCATCGGCATCGCGGCCGTCCCCGCCCTGGCGCTCGCCGCCGGGGTGCGCGGCATCGCCGTCCGCCGGTTTCCCGGGCCGGCGGTGGGCCGGGTCGTGCACGCCGTCGCCCGATCGTCCAGCGTCCACCGCCCCGCCGTCTCCGTCACCCTCCGGGCCGTCCACGTCGCCGCCCGGCTCCTCGCCGCCGACCTGGAGGGGGTCGAACCGGCCTCCCGGGAACGTTCGGAGCCTCGGCCGGAGTTCGAGGACCCCGCCTGATCGGGGGATGTCCGATCCGGGACGCCCTGGGGGGCGCGGCCCGGTAACGTCGGCACGTGCCTCCCACCTACGCGCTCGAACGGTTGCTGAACGACGGCGGTTCCAAACTGGTCGCCGGGGTGGACGAGGTCGGGCGCGGTGCCTGGGCCGGTCCGGTGGCGGTCTGCGCCGTGGTCACCGACCTGTCGGAACCGCCCGCCGGGCTCACCGACTCGAAACTGCTCACCCCCGCCCGCCGTACCGCCATGGTCACCGAGATCACCGCCTGGGCGACCGGGATCGGGTACGGCGAGGCGTCCCACGAGGAGATCGACGCGCTCGGGATGACCGAGGCCCTGCGCAGGGCGGCCAGGAGGGCGCTGGCCGGGCTTCCCGTCCGGCCCGACGTGGTCGTCCTGGACGGGAAGCACGACTATCTGGGCGCGCCCTGGCCGGTCAGGTGCGAGATCAAGGGCGATCTCTCCTGCGTCTCGGTGGCCGCCGCCTCGGTGATCGCCAAGGTCCGGCGGGACACCTACATGGCCTCGCTGGGTTTCGAGGAGTACGGGTTCGCCGATAACGCGGGCTACCCCTCACCGGTCCACCAGGCGGCGCTGGCCGCTCTCGGCCCGACGGAGCATCACCGCCTGTCCTGGTCCTATCTGGACGACCTTCCCCGGTGGCGCCACCTCAAGAGACATCGCAACCCGCTGGCCGGAGAGGGCCAGCTCGGGCTCTTCGGATAGACACCTTTCTTCTGGTTTCCGGGATCTCTAGGGATCTCTGGGAATCTCTGAGGATCCCTGGGGATCTTTCAGGATCTTCGAGGACGTCCGGCGAGGTCGTCAGCAGTCGACCAGCTCGGGCGTCTGGTTGAGGATCTGCGACCTTGCGGTGACGAACTCCGCGTGGGCGCCGGTGGCGGACGGGTCGAAGACGGCGACCCGGTGGCAGTTCTGGAAGGCCAGCCGTACCCCGAAGTGGCGCTCCAGGGCGCCGCGCATGGCGTCGCTGGCGAGGGCGCGCAGGAGCTGCCCGCGAGCGGCCTCGTCCGGCGGGGGCACCGTGTTGTCGGCGAACTCGGCACCGGTCTGCTCGCGTTCCTTGACCAGGCCGGTGATGAGCGCCCAGGCGTACGGAAGGGAGTCTCTGACACAGGTGACGAATGCCGCGTCGTCCACCTCACCGGCCTTGGCCTGGTCGAGAAGATCGTTCGAAACGGTCAGCGACATGCTGCGTTCTCCTCACAGAAGGGGATTCATCAGACACTAGGTCGGGCTCGCGGAACGCTCCATCTAGCGGGAGAGCGACACTCGCGTGGGCCCGAAGACGAAGCCGGGATCGATCTGGGCCGCCAGATCCTGGCCGGTGGCCCTGTTCGCCCAGGCCTCCGCGTTGCGGAGGTGGAACTGCACGGCCTGGCGCCCGAAGCGGAACCAGTCCTTCTCCTGGGTGTCGAGATGGTCGAGAATCGTGCCCAGGGCCCGGGAGTTGGCCGGTTCGAGGTCCCGGAGGGTGAAGGGGCGGCCCTGCTCCATCGCGCGGATCGCCGCGGAGTGCTCCAGGCAGACCAGCAGGTCGTCGCCGACCTGGTCGCGCAGGAACGCCACGTCTCCCGGACCGTGGACCTTGTTGCCCACGACCGCGACCGGCACGCCGTAGTCGGCGGCGTAGTCGCGGTACTGGCGGTAGACGCTCACGCCCTGGCGGGTCGGCTCGGCCACCAGGAAGGTCATGTCGAAGCGGGTGAACAGTCCCGAGGCGAAGGAGTCGGCCCCGGCCGTCATGTCGACCACGACGTACTCGCCCGCGCCGTCGAGCAGATGGTTCAGGTAGAGCTCCACCGCGCCGACCTTGGAGTGGTAGCACGCCACCCCCAGGTCGTCCTCGTCGAACGGCCCGGTGACCATGAGCCGGGGCCCCTCGGGCGTGGGGACGGAGAATCCGGTGTGGATCGGGTCGTCCCGCTCGTCGAGGCGGAGCAGCCGCGAGCCGGACCCCGGCGGGGTGGTCTTGACCATCGCGGAGGCCGACGAGATGCGGGGGTTGTCGCCCCGCAGGTATTCCTTGATCTCGGTCAGGTGCGAGCCCATCGGCCTCGGCAGCGCACCCTCGGCCAGCCCCAGCGCCATGCCCAGGTGCTGGTTGATGTCGGCGTCGACGGCCACGACGGGGCCGCCCCGGCTCGCGGTGTATCTCGCGAAAAGCGCCGACAGGGTCGTCTTGCCGCTGCCGCCCTTACCAACGAACGCCACCCTCATAACGACGATCCAATCTGATTATGAAAATCATTTCAATCCCTCTGGGGGCTCATCATGCCACGGCGGGCGGGGGCGTGGGGCGCGTATCGCGAGGAGTGAGGGGGACGCGCTCGTGTCGCGAACGCGGATGAGGGTGATCTCTCATGACGGGTGCTGACGAAAGGGGTGAGGGAAAACAGCTGCCATGTCATGACCGGTGACAAAGATCCGCCGTTACCGCTTCGAGGTCTCCTGTACGGACTCGGCAACCCCCTTGGGGATCGGCGGGCCGGATGTTTACCACCGGCGCCGATCGGATCCGGCCGGTCCGGGTATCCCACCCCGAGTCGGTTGATCTTGAGCCCCCCGGCGAGGTCGTGGACAAGGGTCAGCAAGGGGCTTTGGTGGTACGTATCGGTACCTGGTCGCGTCGCGTTTCCATGCGGCGGGTTCCTGGGCGACGGTTCTCCGGGCAAGGGGTCTCCGGGCGGCGGTTCTCCGCGTGGCGGGTTCCTGAACGGCGGTTTTCCGGGTGGTGGGTCTCCGGCCGGGGGGTTCCCGGGTGGCGGGCTTCCGGGTTGCGGGCTTCAGAGCGGCGGGCCTCCGAGTGGCGGGCCGGTGGGCGGCGGGCCGGTGGGTTCGCCGCGTGCGGGGTGGCGCTCGCGGTGTTCGTGACGCCGTCGCCCGCTCTCGCCGCACCCGGAGCGGGTGTGGCGGAAGCGCCCTCACCATCCGTGACGGGAAAGCGGGTCGCGTCCGTCGCGGGGAAGCGGAGTGCGTCCGTGACAGGGAAGCGGGACGCGTCCGTGACAGGGAGGCGGGTCGCGTCCGTGAGGGAGAAGCGGGGCACGTCCGTGGTGGGGAGGCGGGGCGCGCGGGGTGGCTTCGGTGGTGAGAGCCGTGCGACGGCGAGGGGCGGGGAGCCGGAGGTCAGGGAGCCGAGGGTCCGGATCACCAAGACGGCCTGGCCCGTCCTCGCCAAGCCCGGCCAGAGGATCACCTACACCGTCAGGCTGCGCAACACCGGTGACACCCGCCGCTCGGACTTCACCTTCACCGACGACCTGTCGGGCCTGCTCGACGACGCGCGCTTCGACCACGACCAGTCGGCCACGTCGGGCACGGTCTCCTTCGCCGCGCCCGAGGTGACCTGGACCGGTGACGTGGCCGCCGGTCAGACGGTGACGGTCACCTACGGCGTCACGGTGGACGACCCTCCGGCGGGAGATCTGCGGCTCTCCGGCGAGCTGGTCGGTCCCGAGGGCTCCAACTGCGCGGCCGGGTCCATCGACCCCGCCTGCGGGAACCTCGGCGCGCCCGGCCTGCCGCTGCTGTACGTCCTCATGACCGCCGACAGGGAGAGCGCGGTTCCCGGCCAGGTGGTCACCTACACGATCACCGTCAGCAACGTCGGCAACGCCGCCTACCGGGGGGCCACGCTCACCGGGGAACTCTCCCGGGTCATCGACGACGCGACCTACAACGGTGACGCGCGGGTCACGAGCGGCACCCTCTCGTACGGCGCGCCGAAGCTGGCCTGGACCGGTGACATCCCGGTGGCCGAGATCGTCACCATCACCTACAGCGTGACCGTCGGCACCCCGGGCGCCGGGGACGGGGCACTGGACAGCGCCGTCCAGGCTCCGGGGGGCGGTACGAACTGCCCCGACCCGGTGCCGTGGTCCGCCAGGTTCGCCGCCCCCGTGCCCGGTGCGGGGCTCGGCTGCGCGCAGCGGGTCGCCGTCGAGAGGACGACGGACACGGGGACGCCCACATCTGGGACATCCAAGGGATCCGAGGCATCCGAAGGACCCGAAGGGCCCAGGGGACCCGAGGTGTCCGGGCCGGGTGACGGCGCGGCGGACGTGAAGGCCGGGGACGGCTGCCCGGCGGGGGCGGGCGGTCCCGGTTGCGGGAGGCGGCCGGTGGAGACCGCCTCGGCACCGGCGGCCCCTGACGCCTCCGCTCCGGCGTCCGCCGATGGCTCCGCACCGGCTTCCGCACCGGCTTCCGTGCCAGCGTCCGCACCGGCTTCCGCGCCGGCGCCCGCTCCGGCGTCCGCCGATGGTTCCGCGTCTACGCCTGATCCGGGTTCCGCGCCGATTCCCGCTCCCGGCTCGGTTCCCTCGCCCTCACCCGGGCCGGTTCCCGGTTCCGGTCCCGCGTCGGTGTCCGGCTCCCCTTCCAGCCCTTCGGGGACCTCGGGGACAGCGCCTGTTCCCGGCTCGGAGCGGACTCCGGTGCCCGCGCGGGTGCCGGAACGGCCCGTCGACCCGTCGTGCGTGCCGGGCCGGGGGCGGTCCTTCTCGATCCCCTGTCCCGCCGGTTGGTCTCGCGTGGAACCGGCCGGTCCCACGCTGCCGTTCACGGGCCTGCCGTTCTGGCCGGTCCTGGTGGGGCTCGTGCTCTCCGGCCTCGGTCTGGCCCTGAGGCTGAGCGCCCGGCGAGGGAGGTTCTAGCCGGGCGCTCAGCGGGGCCGGATCGAAGCGAGGCCGGATCGAACCGGGTCAGGCTCGGCCGGACCGGTTCAAGTCCGGCCGGAGGATCAGACCGGCTGGACCCGGCGGCGACGGCGGAGCAGGAACGCGCCGGTGACCAGGCCCGCGACGGCCGCGGAGGCCAGCGAGACCGGCAGGACCCAGTCGGCCGTCTTCTCCGGCACGGCCACGGTGTTGATGTCCGTGGCGCAGACCAGCACGGGTCCGGTGGCGCTCTTGCGGGCGCAGGCCGTCGTCGCCAGGTTCTGCACCGCGGCCCCCGCGATCGCGCCGACCCGGGCGCTCACGTGGACGATGGCGTCCTTCTGGGGTGGGACGTTCACCGTCCACGCCACTTTGCCCTGCTTCACCTGCCCTCCGGCGTCGGCCTTCACGAAGGTCATCGACGGCGGCAGGGACTGCACCAGGAGGACGCGCTTCAGCTGGGCGGTCCCCTGGTTGCTGATACGGAGTGTGTACGTGTTCTCCGCGCCCGGGGTGATCTCCCTCGCCCCGTCGTCGAGGGAGATGGAGACGGAGGGGACCGGATCGGCCCAGGCGAGGGGCCCTCCAACAGCGGGTGCGGCGATTGCGGCGATTGCGGCGAGCAGGCCCACGCTCGCCAGGCGACGTTTCATCCTCTAACCTCCATGGTGACGCTAAGTAATCACTCCATAACAGCATTCCGACCCTCGTGAGCGCTCTCAACGCGCCGGACGCGCCGAGCATGTCGTGCGCCGATCCGCTCGCCGTTCGGTCGGCTGGTCGGTCGGCTGGTCGGCTGGTCGGCTGGCGTGGCGGGGCGCCGATTCGTCAGTGGCAGGCGGAGTCGAGGATGACGGCGTTCGTCTCGGCGCGCTCGCTCGCGTTCCTCCGGTTCCCGGCCTGCAGGGCGGGCACGGAGCGGGGCGGGGCGGGCGGTGCCGCCAGGGTGGTGATGACCTCGCGCCTGATCAGGTGGTAGTCGGGCGCACCCGAGTAGATCAGCGGTGGGACGAACTGGAGGCTCCTGATCCTGGAGTCCTTCACCTTCTCCGCCAGCTCGACCAGGTCGGGCAGCAGCTGCCGGGGTATGTCGGTGGAGATCGCGTCCACGGCGGCGGTGGCCAGCTTCTCGAAGCTCTGGAAGACCGCCACCGGGTCGGCCTGTTTGGCGACGGCGTTCAACAGGCACTTCTGGCGGCCCATCCGCACGTAGTCGTCGCTGTCGGTGCGGGACCTGCCGTACCAGAGCGCCTCCTCGCCCGAGAGTCTCCGCCTGCCCGCCTCGATCAGGCCCTCGTTCTGCCTGCCGTACACGATGGGGTCCTTGATGCGGACCCGTACGCCGCCTATGGCGTCGACGATTTCCACGAAGCCCCTCATGTCGACCATCGCGTAGTAGGGGATGTCGAGCCCGAGGATGCCGCCGATCGTTCTTTTCAGGAGTGTCGGGCCGCGGTGCCGCTTGTTCTGCCGGGGGACCATCTCGGGGTAGTCCTCGGCGTACTGGTAGACCTCGTTGAGCAGGCCCGGGGTGTACGGCGGCTCGCCCTGGAAGCCGTAGGGGAAGCGGTCGCGGGCCGGGCCGGGAGGCATGGGGGCATCCTCCAGGTTCCTGGGCAGGCCGAACAGCACGGTGTCGCCGGTGCGGGTGTCGACGCTGGCCACGGTCATGCTGTCGGTGCGTACGCCGATCCGGTTGGCCGCGGCGTCCGCGCCGACGAGCAGGATGTTGAGCCGGTCCAGGCCCTTCCACGGGTCCACCGGGATCGGCGTGACGCTCTCGGCGAACACCGAGGTCACGACGTTGTGGGAGATGTAGGCAAGGCGGGCCGCGTAGACCATGGGGGCGATCACCAGCACGCACAGCACGCCGACGGCGGCGGCCGAGAGGTATCCGGCCAGGGGAGGCGCCGACTCCGGCCGTACCAGCAGGTAGGAGTGGATGATCACGGCGACGGCCACGACGGCGACCAGCATCGCGGTGAACGCGAAGACCCAGAGCCAGGCGGGCTGCACGGCGAGGGAGAGCAGGGAGGGCCCGGCGGTCAGTACGGCGGTCGCGGCGGCTCCGGCGAGGGTGAGCTCGACGCCCATCAGGAAGGCGCCGGTCAGGCGGCGGCCCACCCAGATGTGTGCCAGGCCCCACAGAACGGCCGACCCCAGTGTCAGTGCCAGGCTCGATCCGACGCCTGTTCGCCCCGTATTGCCTGCCATCGCCGTGACATCTCCTGTCCGTCAGCCCAATACGTCGCAGGTTAGTAACGGTTTTCGGGTGAATCGGCTATGTGGTTGTTCGACGCGCTGAGGGCGGTGGGTCAAGGTTTGTAAACCAGATTTCGCCGTCAGGATGACGCTGACCTCCAATTTCGCGTCAAAAAGAGCCTGCAACCGGTTTTGCCAGGCAAACGCGGGGATTTCCAGGTAAAGCGGTTAGGGGGCCCCGTGCGTAGAGTGATCGGTTCGATTTTGATCGCGCTCGGATGCCTGCTCGCTCCCTTCGCCCTCACCGCCCACTGGGCGGCGACCGACATCGCGGACCCCGGCCGCTACATCCGCAACGTGAGCCCGCTGGCCGCCCATCCGGCCATCAAGAGCGCCATCACGAACCGCGTCACCGACGAGGTCGTCCTGCGGCTGCGCGGGCTGGGGCTCTCGGTCGGCGGGGAGCTCATCCGCGAGACGGTGAAGGCCGGTGTCGACGACGACTTCGCCATCGCCTGGGTGGAGATCAACAAGGTGACGCACCGCCGGTTCCTCGCGATCCTGGGCCACGACCCGAATCCCAGCGCGCAGGAGGAGGACGAGGACGACGGCGTCGGCTACGACTTCGCCCCGGTGTACGAGCTGGTCAAGCGGAAACTGCAGATCGCCGGGATGAGGGACGCCGCGCGCCTGCCCGAGTCGCACCCGGTCACCCTGCTGCTGCCCACCACCGCGATGACCATGATCGACGGGGTCTACGACGGGCTCATCTCACTGAGGTGGGTCCTGGTGGGCATGTCGCCGGTCCTGATCGCCGCGGGGGTGCTCCTGATGCGCGACCGGTGCGTCGCGCTGATCGGCGCCGGGCTCGGCCTGGCCGCGAGCATGCTCGCGCTGGCGATCGCCATGTCCGCGGTCCGCAACGCCTATTTGCCCGGTGTCGTCGCCGGTGGCCTGTCGTACGCCGCCGTGGTCGCGATATTCGACGCGCTGACCGCCTTCCTGAGGAACGGCCTCCGGGTGATCTTCGCGCTGGGCCTGCTCGTGGCGGCGGCGGCCTTCTTCGCCAGGGGCAGGCTCCTTCGCTCCAGGCTCGCGGGGGCGGCGTTCGAAGCCCGCGCTCACCAGTCCGCGGAACCCCCGAAGGACGTTCCCGAGGGGCGGTAGCCGAGCCGGGCGCGCGCGGCGGTGATGTCGAGGGTCCGCTCGACGGCCAGGTGTCCCGCGGCGTAGCGGGTCAGCCGGGGCGGGCGCGGGCGCCGGAGCAGCCGCGACGCGGTCTCGGCGACGGCGGCGAGGGGGTCCACCAGCGCGAGCGGCAGATAGTACGGTTCGGCGTCGATGCCGCGTTCCCCGAGGATCGCGCGCAGGGCGTCGTCGAGCACGACGGGCTCGGCGTCGGTCACGTTGAAGACGCCGTGGTCGACCGGGCCGTCGGCGGCGAGTAGGCAGGCCTGGACGAGGTTGTCCACCGAGGTCAGGCTGATCCGCTGGCGTCCGTCGCCCACCGCGAGCAGCCTGCCGCCCCTGACCGCGCCGAGCACCCGGGGGAGCAGCGTGGTGTCCCCCCTGCCGTAGACCGCGTGCGGCCGCAGGACGACCGCCCGCTCCAGGCACCTCTCCGCGGCGGCCTTCGAGGCGCCGTACGCGTTGGCGTACCGCCCGACCGGGGCGGCGTCCTCGGTGGCCATCACGGTCGGCCGGAACGGGTCGTAGACGCTCGCCGTGCTGACGTGCACGAACCTGGCGCCGGGGAAGGCCGCGGCGGCGTTGCGGGTGCCGTCCACGTTGGCGGCCCAGATGTCACGCGGCGGTCCCCAGTCCGTGACGCTCCCGGCGCAGTGGATCACCACGTCCACCTCTCCCTCGCCCGGGAACGTCACGGGCCGGGGGCCGAGGAGGTCCCACGGGGTGTACGGGGCGCCGCCGACGTGCTCGCCGTCCACCCGGGGCCGCCTGCCGAAGGCGGACACCGTCCAGCCCCGCGCCACGGCCGCGCGGCAGACCGCGCCCCCCACGAATCCGGAGGCGCCCGTCACCGCGATCCTCGGTCCCCGCCCGCCGGGCCCGCCGGGCTCGTCAGGTCCGGTGGGTCGCTCAGGTCCGGCGGGTCGTTCAGGTCCGCTGGGCTCGCCAGGTCCGGTGGGTCGTTCGGGCGCAGGTCGCCCGGGTCTGCCGGCGCGCTCGGGTCCGCCGGGGCGCCCGGGTCCGCCGGGGCGTCCGGGTTCGCCGGGGCGTTCAGGTACGGCGGGGTGCTCAGGTACGGCGGGGTGCTCAGGTACGGCGGGGTGCTCAGGCACGGCGGGTGACCAGGTCTCGCAGGGCGGCCCGGTCGAGTTTGTCGGCCCGGCCCGAGCGGGGGAAGGCGCCGAGCGGCTCGATCCGGTCGGGCAGGGCCGCGGCGTCCACGATCCCGGGAAGCGCTCTGCGCAGCAGGTTCACGTCGTAGCCGTCCGCGGGGACGACGGCCAGCACGACCTCCTCGTCCCCGGTCCCGGGATCGGGGAGCCCGACGATCGCGGCCTCGGCCACCCCGGGCAGCGCCGCGACACCGGACTCGTACAGGCCCGGATAGATGTTGACCCCGTCGCGGAGGATCATGTCCTTCTTCCGGCCGAGCAGCACCAGCCGGTCTCCTTCGAGCCGGACCAGGTCGCCGGTGGCGACCTCCCGCAGCGGCTCCTCGCCGAGATAGCGCTGGGCGAGGTGGGGGCCGGAGACGAACAGCTCGCCGTCCTCGGCGATCCGGACGCCGACGCCCGGCAGCGGGACCCCGAGCAGATCCCCTCCGGCCTGGGCCAGCTTCTCCTCGGCGGACGCGATCGCGATGGGGAGCGCCTCGGTCATCGCGTAGACCGAGAGGACCTCGGGCCCGGCTTCGATCGCCCGGCGGAGCACGCCCGGCGGGGCGGGGGCGGCGCCGAGCAGGAGGTAGCGGAGGGTTTCCGGGAGCCTGGGGGTCCTGCGCAGCAGCCTGTCCAGGTGGACCGGCACGGCGAAGGTGTGGGTGGCCCGCCGCGCGGCCAGTTCCGCGGCGAGGTCGCCGCCCCCGGGCAGGGACCAGGTCGCCCCGGCCAGCAGGGCGGGGAGCCCGAGCATCAGCTGGTCGGTGTGCACGACGTCACCCGGGCCCAGCGGGAACGCGCTCCTGAACATCTCCAGCCCGGCCGCGAGGGACCTTCGGGTGTGCACCACGCCCCGGGGGCGTGCCGTGGTCCCGGAGGTGAAGATCACCGCCGCCGGCTGGTCGGGGTTCGTCCCGTACGCCTCCCGGCCCGCTTCCGGACCTTCCGGGCCTTTCGAGCCTTTCGGATCCTCCAGACGCTCCGGACCTCCCGGATCCTCCTGACCGGCCTCCCGGCCGACGGCCGCGCCGTCCCGGCGGACCTCTCGACCGTCCTCCCGACCGGCTTCCCTACCGGTTTCCCGATCGGCTTCTCGGCCGGCCTCTCGATCGGCGGGGACGGTGGAGTCGCCGGGCGATCGGAGGACACGGGAGAGCCGCAGCGCACCCCGGGGAACTCCGGGCAGCCACGGGCCCGTGTACAGGTGGCGGACGGGATGACCGGGAAGCGGGTTCGCGAGGTCCGGCAGAAGCAGGCCCCGGCGGCGGGCCAGGCCCCTGAGCGGACCGCTCAGGGTGTAGAGCATGGACTCGCTGACCACCCAGGTGGGCCGGGTCGCCGCCATCCGGGCCGCGAGCACGTCGGGCGCCAGGCCGGGGTCGGCGAGGACGAGCGTCCCGCCCGCCGCCACCGCTCCCAGCGCCAACGCCACCGCGTCCACCCCGGGACGCACCGCGAACAGCACCCCGTCCCCGGACCGCATCCCGTCCCCGGACCGCGTCCCGCCACCGGATCGCGCGCGGTCCTCCATCCGAGTCCGGTCGTCCTTCACCGGCGTCCGGTCTTCCTCCCAAGCTCCACTTTCCGGACGAGCCCCGCTTTCCGACCGAGCCCCGCTTTCCGACCGAGCTCCGTTTTCCGAACGAGCTCCGTTTTCCGGACGCCTACCGCTTTCCGGATGTGCCCGGTGTCTCGGTGGTGGTTCGCTCATCGCGGCGCGGACCGCCGCCACGCGGCGGGCCAGCTCGCCGTAGGTGATCTCGCGGCCCCGGCCGTCGACGATGGCGGTGCGGCCCGGCTCCCGCGCGGCGACCGCCATGATCCCGCTGACGATGTCGTTCACGTGGCACCGGCCCGGTCGACCCACAGGTGCTCGTAGGTGGGGATGAGGACCCGCCTGGCCGCGCGCCGCCGTACGACGCGTACCCGGTGGGAGAGCAGGACCGAGGCCACCGCGCGGATCTCGGCCAGGGCCAGCGGGTAGCCGATGCAGAAGTGCGGGCCCGCGCCGAACCAGAGCCTGCGCAGCTCGGGCGGGTGGGCGCGGGAGGGGTCGAACGGGCCGTACGCCCTCGCGCAGTTGTGGGTGACGATCAGCACCCGGTCGCCGGGGCGTACCGCCGTGTCCCCGACGCGCGCGGGGGCGGCCACCGAGCGCAGCATCAGCGGGGTCGGCGTGGTGACCCGCATGGCCTCCTCGATGACCGTGTCCAGGTCGCCGACCGGGGTCCGATGGTCGTGCAGGAGGGCGACGAGCCGGGGGACGAACGTGGCGACGGTCTCGGTACCGGTGAGGAAGAACGCCCCGGCCGCGCCCCTGGCCTCGGCCACGGACAGTCCCTGCGCCCGCATCCGGCCCATGACCGTGGACTCGTCCCCGGCCTCGTAGGCGGCCTGCGCGATGTCCCCGATCCGGTCGAGCACCCGCCTGGCGACGGCTACCTGCCGGTCCGACAGCCGCCGCGAGCGCAGCGAGACCATCGAGACGACCCGTTCCCCGTCCGCGAACAGCTCCCTGGCCCGCGCCTCGGAGACCTCGCCCAGCCCGATCACCCGGCAGATCACCGCCCCGGCCATCAGCCGCATGGCGTCCACCAGGTCGACCGTCTCGCCCCGCCCCAGGCGCGCGGAGAGGTCGCCGAGCGGCTCGCGGAGCACGTCGTCCACGAGCGCGGACACGTACCCGGTGGTGAACAGCGGCATCAGCTTCCTGCGGAGCGCGAGATGGCCGGGTCCCTCCATGTTGAGCAGCACGGAGGGGCCGAGCACGGGTGTCCACAGGTCGCCGGGCGAGCCGGGGCCGTCCTTGCGGAACCGCCCGTCCATCAGCACGGCCCGCGCGACGGCGGCGTCGTTGACCACGACTCCCAGGCCGGGGACGCGCACCACGGGCCCGAGCCGGGCCAGCAGCCGCATGAGCGGGTAGGCGAAGGGGTGGGCGGCCAGGTAGAGGCGGGTCTCGTGGTTCACCGGACGTCGATCACTTCGGGCCGGTAGTGGTGGTCGGCGTACCAGGCGAGGGTGCCCGCGAGGCCGTACGCCCGCAGCCTGCGCACCGAGCCGAAGACCACCACGTCGCGGCGCGAGGCGTACGCGGGGGTGAGGGTACGCACCCGGTTGACCAGGGCGCGGTCCTCGTGGACCTCCTCGATCGCGGTCCTGGGGAAGCCGCCCGCGCGCTCGTAGAGATCCGCGGTGATGGCCAGCGTGGCGCCGGGCATCATCACGTACGGGCCCAGGTAGCGCGGGTCCCTGTTGCCCGGCCGGAAGCGGCCGAAGGTCGCCGCCACCTCCACCACGAACGGGATGAGGTGGCGCTCCCAGAACTTCAGCCGGAACTCGTCGGTCCGGGGCCGCAGCTGCCCGCCGACCATCTCCAGCCCGTCGCCGAAGGCCCGCCGGATGTTGCGCACCCAGTCGGGGCGGGGCAGGCAGTCGGCGTCGGTCCTGGCCAGGTGGGTCGCCCCGTGCGCGACGGCGTGGCGCATGCCGGTGTCGGACGCGGCGCCCGTGCCCTTCCTCGTCTCGACGACCACCCGGACGCCGTGCCGCCGTACGACCTCGGCGGTGCCGTCGGTGCTCGCGTTGTCCACCACGAGCAGCGTGAAGTCCCGGTCCTCCTGCTCGGCCAGCGCCCGCAGCGTCGCCTCGATGCCGGGGGCCTCGTTGTAGGCGGGGACGATCACCCAGAGGTCCATCGCGTTTTCGCCGGTGTCACGCCGGTGCCGATCCATCACATCTCCGCCAGCATCACGCCGGTGCTGATCCCGCCGCCGAGCCCGAGCAGCGCCACCCGGTCGCCCGGCCGCCAGCCGCCCAGCGCGAGCTGGAGCGGCAGCGTCGTCGAGGCGCAGTTGCCGTGCTCGGGCAGGCTGACCACGAGCCTGTCCTCGGGGATGTCGAGCACCTGGGCCAGGAAGCGCAGGTAGGGCAGCGCCACCTGGTGCACCGCCACGATGGCGAAGTCGTCCCAGGTCAGGCCGGTGCGCTTGAGCGCGTTGAGGAAGATGTCCGGGCCGACCGCCTCGAAGGCCTCCTTGAGCCTGCGCCCGTCGCCGCGGAAGTAGGAGTACTCGGGGTCGCGGGGGTGCGCCGAACCGCCCCCGGGCAGGGTGCCGACCGCCCAGGCCATGGAGTCGGCCGCGAAGTCGCGGTAGAAAATGCCACGTTCCACATCGGCGGCGACCGTGACCGCGGCCCCGGTGTCCGACAGCGTGTAGCCCGCGAACGAGTCGACGAACTGCGCGCGGTCCCTGACCCGCCACCGGATCGCCCGCGACGGGATCTCACCCGAGCAGACCAGCACCTTGCGGTGCGCGCCGGTCAGGATCAGCGCCTCGGCGATCTGGATCCCGTTGAGCATGCTGTTGCAGGCGTTCTTGACGTCGAACACCGGGCACGAGAGTCCCAGCTTGGCCGCGACGATGTGCGCGGTGGCGGGCTCGACCATGTCCTGGGAGGCCGACGCGAAGACGAGCAGGTCGACGTCGGAGTGGTCGAGCTCGCGGGCCGCCTCCACGGCCAGGTCCGACGCCTGCTGGTCGTCGCGGGCCACGTGACGGCGCCGGATTCCCGTCATCCGCTCGACGACGCCTCTGTGGGGCCTGTAACCCTCGATCCGCCTTTCGACGTCCGCGCTGGAGACGGTTCGCTCCGGCAGATACGTCGCGACGCCCGTGATCCGGGCTTTCATTGATCTCCCTAAACAGCGTCAAGTCTCCCCATGCTCGCGCAATGTATCTAAAACACGGTGTTTTGTCCTGGCCACGCGGGCGCGACGGGGGGCAGATGAGGGGAGGGAAACAGTTCGGTATAAGCCGGTCGTGAAGGGGTAGCGGGTGCCGCCATGAGCGACGTTCGGACGGGACCGGTGACCACCAAGGTCCCCGCGCGGTTGGACCGGCTGCCATGGTCACGATGGCACTGGATGGTCATCATCGGACTCGGCACCGTCTGGATCCTCGACGGTCTCGAAGTGACGATCGTCGGAAACCTCTCCGCCCAGCTGGCCAAGGAGGGCAGCGGCCTGGCGATCACCCAGGCCCAGATCGCGGGCACCGCCGCCGCCCTCTACGTGGCCGGGGCGTGTCTGGGGGCGCTGTTCTTCGGCTGGCTCACCGACAGGTTCGGCCGCAAGAAGATGTTCATCATCACGATGGTCGTCTACCTGGTCGCCACCGCCGCGACGGCGTTCTCGTTCTCCGCCTGGTGGTTCTTCCTGTTCCGGTTCCTGACCGGGTTCGGCATCGGCGGTGAGTACGCCGCCATCAACTCGGCCATCGACGAGCTCATCCCGAGCCGCCACCGGGGCAGGATCGACATCATCATCAACGGCAGCTACTGGCTCGGCGCCGCGGGCGGCGCGCTGCTGACGGTGCCGCTGCTCAACAACCTGCCGCTCAACATCGGCTGGCGCGTCGCGTTCGGCATGGGCGTGGTGCTCGGCCTGGCCATCCTGCTGGTACGCAGGCACGTGCCGGAGAGTCCGCGCTGGCTGTTCATCCACGGCCGCGACGAGGAGGCCGAGGGGCTGGTCGACGGGGTGGAGAGGCAGATCGAGCGCGAGAAGGGCGTGAAGCTCGACGAGCCCTCGCAGTCGATGACCATCCACCAGCGCAAGTCCATCGGGTTCGGCAAGATCGCGCACACCATGGTCGCCCGCTATCCCAAGCGGACGGTCCTCGGCCTGTCGCTCTTCATCGGCCAGGCGTTCCTCTACAACGCCATCACCTTCGGGTACGCGCAGATCCTGTCGACCTTCTTCGGCATCGAGACCGAGACCGGCTACTACTTCGCCGTCATCGCGGTCGGCAACTTCCTCGGCCCGCTCCTGCTCGGGCGGTTCTTCGACACCGTCGGCCGCATCCCGATGATCTCCGGTACCTACATCCTGTCCGGGGTGCTCCTCTTCGGCACGGCCTGGCTGTTCAACCAGGAGGTGCTGACCGCGACCACGCTCACCGCCTGCTGGTGCGTCGTGCTCTTCTTCGCCTCCGCCGGTGCGAGTTCGGCCTACCTGACCGTCAGCGAGATCTTCCCGATGGAGACCCGGGCCATGGCCATCGCGTTCTTCTACGCGATCGGCACCTTCGTCGGCGGCGTGTCCGGGCCGCTGATCTTCGCCAACCTCGTCGAGAGCGGCAGGCCCGGTGACACCGCGCTGGCCTTCTGTATCGGCGCGACCCTCATGGTCGCCGCCGGGTTGGTGGAGCTGTTCTTCGGGGTCAAGGCCGAGGGCAGGGGACTGGAGGACATCGCCGAGCCGCTGAGCACCGCCTCCAGCTGAGGACGCTCTGAGAGTGCTGACGCTTTGAGAGCGCTGACATTCTGATTAAGCGCGCTCTGAACGCGGACGCTCTGATTGAGGGCGTTCTGAGTGCTGACGCTCTGGGTGAGGGGGCGGCGCCGGGGCAGTGCCGCCTCCGGCAGAGGGGGCGGCACTGCCCCGGCGCCGCCACTGAGTGCCGCCACTGAGTGCCGCCACTGAGTGCCGCCACTGAGTGCCGCCACTGAGTGCCGCCACTGAGCGCCGCCTCCGACCAAGGATCGCGTTCGGGTGAAGTGCCGCCTCCGGGTGAGGGGGCGGCGCCGGGTGAGTGCCGCACTCCGACAGGGGGCGGCTCCGGTGGGAGTTTGACGGTCCTCTGTCGCGGCAGAGGACCTCATAAGATCATTTTTCGTGATCGACCGGACTGACCGTGATCGACCTCGCCGGGCTGAACACCGTCACCCGCACCGTGATTCCGCTGGAGGTATGCATGCCTGGTACAGCTCGTGCGTTCGCCCTGACCACCGCGGCCCTCGCCCTCGGGCTGACCGCCTGCAGCGCGGGCGGGCCGGTCGACGGCCGGCCGGTCGCGCAGTCCGTCCCCGACGCCGGTGAGAAGACCAAGAAGCCCGAGAAGCCGGAGAAGCCGGCCGGACCCGTCACCCTGAAGTACTGGACCTTCGCCCCGCCCGCGGCCGCGCTGAAGAGGGCGATCACCGCGTTCGAGCAGGCGAACCCCGGTATCGAGGTCGAGCTGCGCACCTTCGCCGAGGCCGACTACCGCGAGCGGCTGCCCGTGGCGCTCGACGGCGACGAGGCGCTCGACGTCGTCGGCCTCCCGGTCCCGACGATGACCCGCGCGGTCGCGAACCGGCTCCGCCCGGTCGACGACTGGAAGGACAAGGTCTCCGGCGGCTGGGTCGAGGAGCTCGACGAGAGCGCGGTGGAGCAGACGAAGAAGGCCGCCAAGAACGGCGAGCTGTACTCGGTCCCGATGGGGTCCAGCGGCGGCGCGGTCCTGTACTACAACGCCGCTCTCCTGGCCGAGCTCGGGGAGTCCTTCCCCGAGACGGCCGCCGATCTGGAGTCCATCGTCATGCGGGTCAAGAAGGAGATCCCCGGCCTCAGGCCGGTCGTCTTCTCCGGGGAGCCGCACCGGCAGGAGGAGCTGCTGTTCACCGTCGCGAGCCAGACCCACCCGACCCTCTCCGACGACCTGCTGGCCGGTGACAAGCCGTGGAACGGCCCCGAGGCGGTCGTGGCCCTGACCGCCTACGGGTCGCTGTTCGACCGGGGTGTGCTGGCGAAGTCGGCGCTCACCCTCAAGGGCGACCGCCCGGCCGAGCTGTTCCGTGATGGGAAGGCCCTGTTCCTGGTGGACGGCTCGGACCGGAGCCCGATGCTGTCCACGTCCTACCGCGAGAACACGAAGGTCACCGTCAAGAAGATCGGCGCGGGTCCCTTCCCGACCATCCTGCCGGGTGCCAAGCCCGCCGTCCGCAGCGCGGTCGAGGTGGGTCTGGCCGTGCCCAAGAGTTCCAAGCACGTGGCCGAGGCGGCCACGCTGATCGAGTTCCTGACCGCGGGCGGTGGCGTCTCCAGCTGGGCCGGAGACCTGACGATGGTCCCCTCACGCGGGGACTTCCGGATGGACTCGTCCGTCTTCGCCAACCCGGAGGGCAAGGACGGCTACGCCGCGATCCAGGACCTCGTCAGGGACGGCGCCTCCCTGAACGTCCCCGACGAGGTCTTCCTGGAGCGCGCCGAGGGGGACGCCATCCTCGACGTCGCCCACGGCCGGACCACCGCGAAGAAGGCGGCCGACCGCCTGCAGAAGGAGTGGGCCCGCGGCCAGTGACGGTCTTCCCGCATGGCCGCCCTGACGGCTTCTCGTACCGTTGATGGCTTCTCGTACGGTTGACGGCTTCTCATACCGCTGACGGCTTCTCGTACGGCCGGTGACGGCACCGCTCCGGTCGCCCCCGTGGCGCCCGGCCGGACCGGCCGGACCGGTCGGGCGGTCGCGGCCGGGGTCAGGCGTCCACGAGGCGGAAGGTGCGGCGGTAGGCCATCGGCGAGACGCCGATGGCCACCTGCATGTGCTGGCGGAGCGAGGCGGCGGTGCCGAATCCCGAGCGCAGGGCGACGCCGTCCACCGGCAGGTCGCTGGTCTCCAGGAGCCGCCGGGCCAGCTCGATCCGCTGCAGGATGAGCCACTGCCCCGGGCTGAGGCCCATCTCGTCGCGGAAGCGGCGGGTGAAGGTACGGCGGCTCATCCGGGCGTGGGCGGCCAGCTCGCTGAGGGGGAGCGGCTCGTGCAGCCGCTCCAGCGCCCAGGTCCTGGTCGCCGCGGTCGTCGCGGCGGTCGGAGCGGGAAGCGGGTGCTCGATGAACTGGGCCTGGCCGCCGTCGCGCCACGGGGGGACGACGCATCGCCTGGCCACGCGGTTGGCCACCTCGGTGCCGTGGTCGCGCCGGACGATGTGCAGGCAGAGATCGACCCCCGCGGCCACCCCGGCCGAGGTGAGCACGTCCCCGTCGTCCACGAACAGCACGCTCGGGTTCACCTTGACCCGCGGGAACAGCTTCTGGAAGTGGTCGGTGCTGCTCCAGTGGGTGGTCGCGGGACGACCGTCGAGCAGCCCGGCCGCCGCGAGCACGTAGGCGGCGGTGCAGATCGAGACCAGGCGGGTGCCCGGCCGGATGCGCGCGATCGCGGCGGCCAGCGGCTCGGGGAGCCGCCCCTCGCGGGAGATCGTGCCGAGGGCGTGGGTGGCCGGGATCACCACGGTGTCCGCGCCCTCCAGGGCCTCGGCCCCATGCTCCACCGAGATCGAGAAGTCGGCGTCGGTGCGTACGGGGGCGCCGTCGAGGGTGCAGGTGAGCACCTCGTAGAGCGGTTCGCCGTCCGGGCCCCTGGCGCCGCCGAAGATCCGTGGCGGGATGCCCAGCTCGAAGGGGATCACACCGTCCATGGCGAGCATGACGATCCTGTGCATGACCCGATTCTCACACATGGAAGATACAGGCCATTCTCGCCGGGACCGCTTCCCGTGAGTTCCCGTGGTGTCGGTCCCTGCCGGGGGTGGGCCGGGGAACGGGAGGGGGTCGGCATTCGCCGGGAACGCTTCTGGCGGTGGCGGTGCTTGCTGTGGGTGGGTTCGGGAGCGGGACGTGGCGGATCGTTCCTCGCGGTGTCCGGCTCCTGCCGTGAGACGGGCTCAGGAGTGGGACGCGGTCGGCAGCGGCAGGCGGAGGACGAGCCGGGCGCCGCGGCCGGTGGTGCTGTCGGCGGCGTAGAGCCGGCCGCGGTGCGCCATCGCGATGTCCCTGGCGATGGGCAGGCCGAGGCCGGTCCCCCCGGCGTCGCGGCTGCGCGCCGAGTCCAGCCGGGTGAAACGCTGGAAGACTCGTTCCCGCTCCTCCGGCGGGATGCCGAGCCCGTCGTCGGTGACCTCCACCACGGCCTCGCCCCGCCTGCTCCCGACACTGACCCGTACCTCACTCACCGCGTGCCGGTCGGCGTTGGCCAGCAGGTTGCTCAGCAGCCGGCCCAGCTGGATCCTGCTGCCCCGCACCATGACGCCGGGGTCGAGCTTCAGCAGCACCTCGTGCTTAGCCTGCCGATGTTCCACCTCGGAGGTGACCAGGTCGGCGAGGTCGACCAGTTCCGGCGGGCCTCGTACGCCGGCGTCGAGGCGGGCGAGCAGCAGCAGGTCCTCGATGAGGATCTGGAGCCGTTCCGCGTCCGCCAGGGCGGAGCACATCGTCGCCATCGGGTCCTCCGAGTCCGGGTCGGAGATCGCGAGTTCGAGCTTGGTGCGCAGCCCGGTCAGGGGGGTGCGAAGCTCGTGGGAGGCGTCGGAGGCGAAGCGGCGCTGGTTCTCCACGGCCCGCTCCAGCCTTTCGAGGGTCGCGTTGATGGTCTCGGTGAGCTGCGCCATCTCGTCCTCGGAGTCGGGCACGGGCATCCGGCGGCTGAGGTCGGAGGCGGTGATCTCGGCCATCTCGGCGCGGATCCGTTCCACCGGCGCGAGCGTACGACCGGCGAGATGCCAGGTGCCCCAGCCGAGCAACGATAGAAGTCCGGCGGAGAAGAGCGCCAGCGTGATCTCGATGAAGTTGGTGCGGAGCGACGGGGGTTCCGGCACCGCCGCGTAGACCATGACGTCGCCGTACACGGAGTGGTCGGTCCGGATGCCCACGGTGACGTAGCAGGCCCGTTCCTTCGTGGGGAAACCCACGCACGACGTTCCGTCCACGCGCATCTCGCCGAGGGCCGGGCGCGCCCGGGTGATCGGGGGCCTCCCCTTCATGGCGGGGCTGGCGGCGACCACCCTGCCGTCGTTCGCGACGACCTGGATGCGGTTGATGCGGTTGAAGGGAAGGACGACGGTGTCCGCGGGTCCCTTCTCGATGCCCCGGACCACGTTCATGGCCGCCTCGGCCGCCGCGTTGACGAGATCGGTCGACAGCTTGGTCTCCACGACCTGCCACGTGGCGAACGCCCCGATTCCCAGCACCATGGCGAACACGATGATCGCTATGAGGGTGACCCGGCCCCGGATCGAACGCGGATGTCGCAATACAGCTACCTCCCCGAAAAGCGGCTTTCCTCCCTTAAAGACATCTTTTTAACCATTTATAGGTGATTGGCATTAATCCACAGGCAAAGCCAGTCCAAGCTCTTACGCGGTTCGGGGGCGAAGGGCAATGGTTCCCACCCGCCCGGGGCCGGAGGGACGCGCACCCCTCCGGCCCCGGGTGGCGGGCCGGTCGTTCCCGTACGGATCGCCGCCGAGCCTTCGGGGCGGAGACGATGCCCTCCACGGCGAGGGTGATGCCTCCGTGGCGCGGCGGGGACGGCCGGTCAGGCCCCGGCGCAGGAGTCGTGGGTCGCGTCGAAACCCTTCAGGCTCTCGGTGTCGCCGCGGGGAAGCGGCTTCAGCCCCTTCCAGTCGTCGCCGATCGTGAGGACGAGCCTGCCGGTGGTCGCCCGGCGGACGGGCAGCGGGCTGGAGACGAGCAGGTCGCGGCTGAGGGTGGGCGCCTTGGCGGCGCCGTTCGGCGAGTAGGCGATCATGGTCGTCGGGTACGGCTTGCGGGACGCGTCACCGATCCTGGCGACGTGGTAGCCGCGCTCCTCCAGCTGGACGGCCACCAGGGTGGCGAGACCGGACCGCGCGGTCCCGTTGCGCACCTCGACCTGGATCTTCGATCGGGGCACCCTGGTCTGGCCGCCCTTGACCCCGGAGCCGCTGATCGCCCGGTCCGTCGCGACGATCTTGAACAGCCTGCCGCTCTGCGGCTGGACCCACTCCACCCGGCCGGGGTGGACCAGCGAGTAGCGCCACGGGGTGGTGATGAAGTGGATCTGCCCCGCCGCGAGCCCCTGCGCGCTGGTCGCCAGCTCCCTCATGACGCCCGGGGTGAGGCCGGGGTCGGTGGTGACCGACTTCGTCGCCGCGTCGAGGAAGCCGAAGAGCCTGGCGGGGTCGGTCAGCGTCTCGCCGCTCATGACCTTCTTGACCATGGAGGCGATGAACATCTGCTGGCGCTGGATGCGTCCGATGTCCGATCCGTCACCGAGGCTGTAGCGGGCCCGGACGTAGCCCAGCGCCTGCTCGCCCCCGAGGTTCTGCCGCCCGGCGGCCAGGTGGAGCAGGGCCTTCTTGTCGTTGATCGCCTCGGGTACGCAGACCTCCACGCCGCCGACCGCGTCGACCATGCCCTTGAAGCCGGTGAAGTCGACCTTCACGAAGTGGTCGATGTGGATGCCGGTGAGCGACTCGACGGTCTTCCAGGTGCAGGTGATGCCGCCGGAGTTGAACGACTCGTTGATCATGCCCACGTGCGGTCGCTGTCCGGGCAGCCCCTGCTTGGCCCGGCAGGCGGGAAGCTGGACCATCGAGTCGCGGGGGAAACTGACGACCATCGCGTTGTCCCGTTTCGGCGAGATATGCGCGAGCATGATCGTGTCGGTCCGCTCGCCCGCCACCCGGCCATATCTCGCGTTCTTGCCGCCCCGCTGGTCCGAGCCGACGACCAGGACGTTCATCGCCCTGCCCGCGGCCTTGACCGGGCGTCGCCCGAGGTCCTCCGCCGAGACCTCGACATGCTTGACGTTGCCGGTCAGCTTGACGTACGCGCCCGCCACCGTCCCCGCCGCCACGAGCACCACGGCGGTGACGGCGGCCACCAGCCACCACAACCATTTGCGGCGCGGCCGCCACGAGCGCTGGCCGGGCGGCGCCGGCGCCGGCGGCTCGGTGGGCGGTTCGGGGAATGCGTCGATCAACCCGCTGCTCACGTGACTCCCGAGGGGGGAAACGATCACGGTGTGCACCCGTGACCGAGGAGCCGTACTCCGGCCGTCGCAGAGTTTACTAACCTCCTGGTACGGCCGATCCGGTGCCGGTCTGACCTGCGTGAGGATACATACACCTGTCCTGTGTGGGGGTACGTCTCCCTGTTACGATCCGCCGGTGATTATCCGTCACGGGTATCTCGGCGACGTACCGGCCGTTCTGGCGATGTTCGACGGCGCGGTGGCGTGGCTGTCCTCCCTGGGCCGCACCGGCCAGTGGGGCAGCGAGCCGTTCTCCCTCAACGCGGCCCGGGTCGAGGACATCACCTCGTGGGCGATGTCCGGCGGGATGCGCATCGCCGAACTCGACGGCCGGCCCGCGGGCTGCCTGGTGGTGGGGGCCGCGATGCCCTACGTCCCTCCCGCCTCCGAGCCGGAGCTGTACGTCCAGGGGCTGGTCGTCGACCGGAGACACCACGGCCGGGGGGTCGGGGCCGTCCTGCTGGAGCGCGCCCGCGCGGAGGCCGCCTGGCTGGGGGTCTCGCTGGTGCGGGTCGACTGCTACGCCGGTGACGACGGCCGGCTGGTGGCGTACTACGAGAGCCGGGGCTTCACCAGGACCGAGAGTTTCAAGGTCGGCGACTGGCCGGGCCAGATCCTGGAGTCGAGGCTTCCCGCCGCCACGGGCTGAGGCGGGGCTTCCCGCCGCCACGGGCTGAACGGCCCCGCCACGGGCTGAACGGCCCCGCTACTGGCTGAACGGCCCGTGTCGGGCAGTGCGTGTCGGGCGGGTCGTGCCGGGAGCGGCCACGCGCTCGTGCCGGGAGTGGTCACGCGTTGAGACCTCGATGCCGGTTTCACCCGGGGCCGTCACGCGCGCGAAATCTTCGTACGAGAGTATTGCCGGAGATTTACCACTGTTTGGGGGATTTGTGGTTGGCGCTCTCGATCACCGCTATCGCGGTGAGCATCCAATCCGCACGCTCGCCTACCTTTTCCGGGAGGACCGCCTCAGGTTGTTCGTCGGGGTCCTCGCCTTCCTGGTCAAGCACAGCCCGACCTGGCTGCTGCCGCTGATCACCGCGAACGTCGTCGACATCGTGGTCACCCGCGCCCCGATCGCGCACCTGTGGGTCAACGCGGGCGTGCTGCTCGCACTGCTGCTCCTCAACTACCCTCTCCACCTGCTCTACGTCCGCTGCACGCACGGCGCCATCCGCCGGATGGGGACGGACCTGCGTTCCGCGCTCTGCCGCCGCATGCAGCAGCTCTCCATCGGCTACCACGCGCGGGTCAGCGCCGCCGTACTCCAGACCAAGGTCATCCGGGACGTCGAGAGCGTGGAGCAGACGAGCCAGCAGGCGGCCGACATGGGGCTGTCCGCGCTCACCATGCTGGCCGGGGGGCTGGTGGTGATCGCCGTGCAGGTGCCCGCCGCGATTCCCGTCTTCCTGGTGGTCGTACCCGCCGCGGCCCTGCTCGTGATGCACATGCGCACCCGGCTGCGCGACGACAACGAGAGCTTCCGCCGCGAGGTCGAGCGGCTGTCCACCCGGGTCAGCGAGATGACCACGCTCATCCCGATCACCCGCGCGCACGGCCTGGAGCAGGACGCCCTGCACCGCGTCGACGGCACGCTCACCAAGGTGCTGCGCAAGGGCCTCCGGCTCGACCTGCTCAACGGCAGCTTCGGCTCGCTCGCCTGGATCCTGCTCAACGCGATCGGCGTCGCCTTCCTCACCGGTTCCGCGCTCGTCGCCTACTACCAGGTCATCCCCATCACCGCGGGCGACGTGGTCATGCTCACCAGCTTCTTCGCCACCCTCACCGCGGCCGTCACCTCCCTGCTCACCCTCACCCCGATGATCAGCAAGGGGCTGGCGTCCGTACGCTCCATCGGCGAGGTCCTCCAGGCGCCCGACCTGGAGCACAACGCGGGCAAGGAGGAGGTCGCCTCCGTGCGCGGCGAGATCGAGTTCCGCGACGTCGGGTTCTCCTACGGGGAGGAGACCGCGATCACCGGGTTCGACCTCACGGTGACCCCCGGCGAGACGATCGCGCTGGTCGGCCCCTCGGGAGCCGGGAAGTCGACCGTGCTCAACCTCGTCATCGGCTTCCTGCGGCCCACCTCCGGCCGGATCCTGCTGGACGGGCGCGACATGGAGACGCTGGACCTGCGGACCTACCGCAGGTTCCTGTCCGTCGTGCCGCAGGAGTCGATCCTGTTCGAGGGCAGCGTCAGGGAGAACGTCACCTACGGCATGGCCGACGTCTCCGAGGAGCGGGTGCGGCGGGCGCTCAGGGACGCCAACGCGCTGGAGTTCATCGACCGCCTCCCCGACGGCCTCGACACGGTCGTCGGGGAGCGGGGCGCCCGGCTGTCGGGCGGGCAGCGCCAGCGCCTGGCCATCGCCCGCGCCCTGATCCGCGACCCGCGCGTGCTGATCCTGGACGAGGCCACCTCCGCCCTGGACACCCGTTCCGAGGCGCTCATCCAGGAGGCGCTGAACCGCCTGGTCGCCGGGCGTACGGTCCTCGTCGTCGCGCACCGGCTGTCGACCATCCGGGGCGCCGACCGCATCGTGGTCATGCGCGACGGCGGGATCGAGGAGGTGGGCACCCACGAGGAGCTGATGCGACTGCGCGGCGCCTACGCCGGGCTCCAGGGCGCCCAGCTCGCCTGAGGGACGTCCCGACATCCCGACGTCCGGACACGAGGACACCGGGGACGCGAGGGAGCCGGTGACGCGAGGACGGCGACGCGAGGACGGCAGCGACGCGAGGTGGTCCAGAAGCGGAGAAGGCCCAAGACGCGAGAGGGCCCGAGACCCAGGAGGCCCGAGACCCAGTAGGCCCGAGACGCGAGAAGGCCCGAGATGCGAGGAGGGTGCGGGACCCGTTCGCACGGATCCCGCACCCTCCTGTCCTGCTCCCGCTCCCGCCGGGTGGCGGGGGCGGGGTGGCCGGGTGGCCGGGTTGACTCAGCCCGCGGTGCCCGTCGAGGCCGGGTAGATGCGGAGCCAGTCGACCTCCATCCACGCCTCGCCCGAGCTGCCCTGGCCGGGGAACCAGTCCAGCTGCAGGCAGACCGACATCGAGCTGCTGGTGGAGTTGCCGGAGCGGAACCACTCCTGCCCGTCGATGTAGCCGACGACGCTGTCGGGGGTGACCTCCACGGCGTAGGTGTGCCAGGTGGTCATGTCGATGTTGGCGTGGGCCTGCTCCTGCCCCTGAGGGGTGTGCAGGAAGAAGTTCGGCCGCTGCCGCTCCGGGTCGTCGATGACCTCCAGGAAGTCGATCTCCTCACCGGTGGAGCTGCGCACGTTGCCGCCGCCCTCCTTGGGCCACAGCAGGGCGACGGGATGGTACGACCCGGCGCCCGGGTACAGGCGGATGCGGGTCTCCCAGCGCCCGTAGGCCTGGTCGTGGCGGGCGGCCAGACCGGCCGTGGTCCCGTCCTCGCGGCCGTACAGGTAGAGCGCCCCGTTGCCGAGGTAGAGCTGTTGCGGGGAACGGCGGCCGTTCCCGGCGTGCCCGGCCGAGTCGTAGAACACCCAGTCGGACTCGTCGAGGTAGTCGTCGAACTCCGCGCACCAGGACGGTGCGCCCCAGTTGAGGGCTTGTGCGGCGCTGGCCTCGCCGGTGGCGGCGGGGGCGCAGGGCGCCGCCGAGACCACCTCTCCCTGGGCCGCGCTGAGGGTGCTCACCGTCAGCGCGGCCACCATGCTGAGTACGGCCACCCGCACGTGGGATCTGGTGATCATGATTACTCCTCCCAGGATCTTGCGCAGAGTGTGGAGGGACTGAAGCTCCAGCAGCCGGTGCTCGTCGGGCTGGGGATCGACGACGCGGTCGGGTCGGGCAGCGGCTGGGCGGGTGAGGCGGGCGGCCCGAACACCCATCGCGGTGCGCCCGCCGGCTCCTGGTTCGCGATCAGCAGGACGGGGGACTCCGCGGTACGGCCCCGCCAGGGCGCGAGGCTCCAGCACGAGGCGATGTCCTCCGGCTTACAGAAGTCGGAGGTGGAGCGCTTGAGCGGCGGCAGGGGCAGGACGGTGGAGAGCGAGGGCGCCGGGGACGGGGCCGCCAGCGGGGATCGGGTGTTCTGGACCGGTTCGGTCAGGAGGGAGGGCTCGTAGACGCCGGTCCGCTTGGGCGCGGGCTTGGGCGCGTTGGTCGCCCAGCTCGGTGGACCGGTGCGCGGAGGGGCGGGCGGGGGGGCGGTGAGGGTCGAGGTCGGGTTCGCCGAGGGCTTCGAGGGCTTCGTGCCCTTCGGCGGGGTGGTGGGCCGCTGGGGCGTCGATCGGGTGGGCTTGGGTGCGGTGGTGGCCGTGGCGGTCGGTGCCGGCTTGGTCGCCGTCGCCGTCGCGCTGGGCCCCGAGGGCTTGGGACCCGGGGGCGTGGGGTCCGGGTCCGGCGCGGGCCCGGTGGCCGTGTCGGAGGGGTCGGGCGCGGGCCTGGTGGGCCTGTCCGAGGGGTCGGGGTCGGGGGCGGGGGGTTTGGGCGTCGCCCTCGGCGGCTGCGGTCTCCCGGTCGCCGTGGCCGTGGCGCTGGCCGACGGTGCCGGGCTGGCCGGGGCGGAGGTTCCCGTGGACGTCGCCGACGGCCTCGTGCCGCCGGGCGGTGCCTGGGTGGCCTTCCTGGTCTCCGGGGGCGCGGTGGTGGGTGCCGCGTTCTTGGGGGGTGCCTGGGTGGCCCTCCCGGCCCGCGGCGGAGCTTCGGTGGTGGGGGTGGCGTTCTTCGGCGCCGCGAGCGGTGCCTCGGTGGGCCGGGTGTTCCTCGAGGTCGAAGGCGGTGCCTCGGTGGTGGGCGCGGCGCTCTTCGGAGCGGCGGGCGGTGCTTCGGTGGGGCGGCTGTTCCTTGAGGTCGAAGGCGGTGCCTCGGTGGGCCTGGCGTTCCTCGTGGTCGTCGGCGGTGCCTCGGTGGGCCGGGTGTTCGGGGGCGGTGCCTCGGCGGGACGCGGCCTCCTCGACGGCGGGTTCGCCGGTGCCGCGTTCCTGGACCGTACGTTCTCCCGCGCGGGCGCGGAGAACTGCTCGGCGGGAACGTTCTCCTCCGCGCGGGGGGCGGTGTTCCGCTGGCCGGGACGGCTACGGGACGTGGGAGGGGAGTCGCGGGTCTCGGGGGGTGACGCGTTCTCGGCGGGCGGGTTCCGGTCCGGGGCGGAGGGGGAGTCGTCCGGTGCCGAGCCGGAGCCGCCGTTCGAGGGGGGACTCCCGTCGGGCCCGGAGTCGTTCGCGGTCTCGGGGACGGTCACCTCGGGAGGGAGTTCCTCCCGCGCGGAGGGCCCGGCGGGGGGGACGGCGGAATCCTGCGACGGTGAGCCGTAACTCACGCCGGGATCCGCCACGGCGGCCCACGGCTGGGCGATGACCGCGCTTGTCGTCGCGGAGACCGCGGCCAGCAGAAGGCCGGAGAGTAAGGTGACACGCCGGGACGAGCTGCGTGGGGGCATTGATCGCTCTTCCTGGATCTATTGGGTGGGCTCTGGGCCGGAGATGGGTTTCCAGCCCGCGGCGGTGAATTCGGGGGTGCCCGGGAGGGCGACCGGCGGCACGGAGGTGGCGAGGGGGTCGGGGACGTTGACCCAGTCCCCCTGGTTCGCACCGCGCATGCCGGGTTGCCAGACCATGAGCAGGCTCATGGCGTATGGGCTCGAATAGGTGGGATCGGTGTCGCCGACGCCCTTGGTCGCGGTCACCTGGACCAGGACCGAGACCAGCACCTGGTCCTGGCCGCGGGCCTTCCACTGGACGCCGATCGTCCGCGTCCGCATGGCGGCGCCGTCGGGGAGCGCCCCGTCCTTGGGAAGGCCGAGGATCTCCCGCCAGCCCGCGACGGCCTCGCGCGCGCCGGCCCGTGCCGCGTCGTGCTGCTCGGGCCGCGCGTACAGCACCGCGGCCTGTTCGGCCTGCTCGGCGTCCAGGGTCCACGCCGCCTCCAGCGCCGCGGCGGCGGCCGAGGCCGCGCCCAGCTCGGTGCGGGGGAACCCGACGGGGTAACCGGCCGCGCCCTCGTAGCCGGAGGGCGGGGCGAGGAGAACGGTGTCCCCGACGGCCTTCGGCGCGGAGGCGTTCACGGGGGTGGAATCGGTTCGAAGGAGCTGCCATGCCCCGGCCGCCAGCAGGATCGTCCCCACGATCGAGACGACCACGATGAGCATCCGCCGCCGGGCGCTCGGCGGCGGGCCCAGATCCCAGTTCAGCGTGGGATCGTCGGCGACCGGCCGCACTAGTGACCCCGGTCGGGGCGCTGCCCGAAGGTCTGCCCGGCCGCCGCGGCCAGGCGGAGGTACGCGCCCCGCGTCGTGGGCCGCAGGCGGACCAGGTCCACCTCGGCGCCCTCCTTGAGGTGCGGGTCGTACGGGATGCGGATCACCGCGCGGCACCGGGAGGTGAAGTGGCGCTCCAGCAGGTCCAGGTCCACGTCGGACTTGGGCTCCACGGCGTTCAGCACGACGATGGCGTTCCTGACGAGGTCGGCGTGGCCGTGGGCGGTCAGCCAGTCCAGTGTCGCGGCGGCCGAACTCGCCCCGTCCACCGCGACCAGGCTGACCAGCACGATCTGGTCGGCCATCTCGAGCGTCGCGCCCATCGCGCCGTGGAGCAGGCCGGTCCCGCAGTCGGTGATGCAGATGGAGTAGTAGCGCTCGATGAGCCCGGCGACCGTGCGGTAGTCATCGGCGTTGAACGCCTCGCTCACGGCCGGGTCGGTGTCGGAGGCGAGGACCTCCAGCCGGGCGGGCGACTGGGAGGTGAAGGCGCGGGCGTCGGCGTAGCGCAGGATGTGGGGCGCCTCGGCCAGCATGGTGCGGATGGTCGCGGCCGTCTCGGACTTGACCTTGATGCCGAGGGTGCCGCGGTCGGGGTTGGCGTCGATCGCGATCACCCGGTCGCCGCGCAGGGAGGCGAGCGTGTTGCCGAGGGCGACGGTCGTCGTGGTCTTGCCGACCCCGCCCTTGAGGCTCATGACCGCGATCCGGTGGTGCCCGCTCGCCACGGGGGTCTGCGCCTGCGCCATCAGCGTGCGCCGCTCCAGCTCCGCCGCCGACTCCGCGGGGATGAAGCGCTTGCCGGAGAGCTGCCAGACCAGCCGGCGCCACCCCCCGGCGGGCTCGGGGCGGCGGTTGGTGAGCAGGTGTTCCGCGGTGAGCGGGACCGTTTCGTGGAACTGCTCGGGAGGGGTGGGCGGTGATGTATGGACGTGGGGAGAGGTATCCGTCACTGCCGTTGTCCTTTCTCGAATGGCGATCGTGGGGGGATGGGAGGTCAGCGGGTCAGCGGGTCAGCAGGTCCGCCAGCGCACCGTCGTGCCGACCGAGTCGTCGAGGCCGTGGACGGTCATCGGGGCGGTGACCGAGGCGGGGGCGCCGCACCAGTTGCGGACCCGGTGGGCGCGCAGGTTGATCACCTGCGTCACCCCTTCCCGCAGCGTGCCGCTGGAAGGGCTCACGGCCAGGCCGGGAGCCGATATCCGCCACTTCAACGGCTCTCCCGAGATGGTGAGGACCATGCTTCCCAGGCCGAACTCGTCCAGCGTCACCACGGGCGGGACCCGCAGGCGCGAGGCGAGCCCGTCCTGCCGGGCCGGCGCGTCGGCGGCGGGGGGCGGGGACCGGGTGGCCTGGCTGGTGGACGCCTGCAGCGAGCTCGCGGGCTCCTCGGACTCGATCGCGGGGCCGAGGAGGTTCATCCCGGTCAGGGTGCCCGCCGCGCCCGCCACGACGATGATGACGAGCTTGATGGTCGTGTTCCTGATCCGGGCGCCCGCCCAGCTGAGCGCCTCCAGCACGCGGATCCCCATCTCGATCCGCTCCTCGTCGGGGCGGTCGTCGGGTTCGGTGTGGAAGCGCAGCGCGGGAACCTGGGAGTCGTCGTGTATCCCGGTCTCGCGCGTCCCGGTGTCGCGCACTCCGGTGTCACGCGTCCTGGTCTCACGAGTCTTGGCCTCGCGTATTCCTGTGTCGCGTGTCCCGGTGTCGCGCATCTCGACGGAGGCCTGCCCGGCGATGACGATGGGCTCGGCCTTGGCGACGGGTTTGGGGACGGGCGGCGACTGCTGGGGAATGGTGCCGGTGAGCTCCTCGCTCTGGGCGAGGACCTCGCGCGCCCACGCCTGGGTGAGCAGGGCGTCGTAGAGCGGGGTGTCGTGCCCGGGTACGGGTGGCGGGGACGGCGGCCGGGACGGCCGGGTCTTGCGGGGCGGCAGGGCGGGCAGCGGGGGCAGCCCCGACGGGTTGGCGGGATCGGGGGAACCCGCCGCGGGCCCGTCTCCCGGCGCGGTGGCCGGTGACGCGGCCCCTGACGCCGCCGCGGCCGGTGGCCTCGCGGGAGGCTTCGACGCCACCGGCGGGTAGGGAGGCGTGCCGACCCTGGGCGAGGGCGCCGGGGTGGCCGGGGTGGTCGGTACGCCGCTCCCACCCGGGGAGGCGGGCGAGGCGGGGGACCGGTGTCCGGGTGGGGCGATGGACCGGCGCCCGGGTGCCCGGTGCCCCGGTGAGGCGGTCCGGTTCCCCGGCGGGGGCGATGGAAGGACCGTGGACGGTCCCTCCCCCGGAGGGGCGGACAGGACGGGAGACCCGCCACGGGCCGGACGCGCGGGCTCCCCCGATCCCGCCTCGCCGGCGGCCTCGGGGGGCAGCGCGTCCGTGAGCCTTCGCCGTTCCTCCTCGGAGAGCGGCGCGACCGGGGGATGGGAGATCATCTGCGGCACGGTGTAGCGGATGTTGATCGGCCGCGTGCACACGGAACACCTGATCATGTGGGAGAGCAGGCGCGCCTGGGCCCCCTCCGGGTCGGAGGGGGAGGCCGCGTGCCCGGCGGCCGGGCTCGCGGGGAAGACCCCGGGAAAGACGGTCTCCACCAGCGGGGCGAGCTCCGGGCAGGTGCGCCGCCCGTGGGCGAGCGCGTCCAGCCCGCTCACCAGGGTCTCGATCAGGTCCTGGGTGCGGGTGGCGAGCCTGCCGACCTCGTCGACGGGCATCGCCAGCACGTGGGCGAGATCCTCCATGCCGAGCGCGTGGCGGTACGTCAGCCTGAGCGTCTCCGTGCCCAGGGGGTCGACGATCGTCCACACCCGCTCGATCAGCGAGGCGTCGGGCATGCCGGGCCCCGAACCCGGCACGTACCGCTCCCGGTACCCCGGAGAGGTGCGGCAGTCACGTCGCAGCGCGGCCAGCAGCCGCCCCCGGGCCGTGACGTTCCCGGGAGCGGCCTCGACCCGGCCGGCCGCCAGCGCGGCGACGACCGCCGCGTGCGCCCGGCCGGATTCGAGGTGGGAGGCGGCGTAGTCCATCAGGTGCGCGCCATGCTCACGCACCCAGGCCGCCCCCTGGCCGGGGCCGGGCGTGAGACGCCCGGTTCCGGTGGGTGTGCTCATCGGCCGTCGTACTCGACCGGGTCCGGCTCGACCCGGCCTTGATCGGACCGGCCCTGGCCGGACTGGAGGGGAGCGGTGTTCTCACCCGGCCACTGCTGGGGGACGTCGTCCCCGCTGCCTCCGGGGTCCCTGGGGGCCACCGCGTCCTCGGGGTCCCCGGGGTCCCCGGGTCCCGGCTGGGCGGGGTTCAGCCCGCCCGTGTCCGGCTCCCAGGGCTCCTCCTCGCCGGGGATGCCCTGCCGCTGGCCGGTCTGTCCCTGGTCGGGCTGCACCTGGTCGGGCTGCGGGGCGACGTCCTCGGTGGCGATCGGGCTGGGAAGCGGGACGGGGGGAACGTCGGTCACCACGAGCTCCAGGTTCCGCTGGGGCAGTCCGGTGAACTTGGTCCAGTTGCTGATCTGACCGGGTGCGGGCTCCGCGTAGAGCCAGCGGATGAAGGCGGGCCACAGGCACGAGTCGCGGGGGATCATCGCCTGGGCGCCGGGCGACGGGCTCGGGCCCTGGGACGCGGTGAGCGCCTGGATCTCGTCGACGGTGTAGTTGCGGCACGGCGGGGTGCCGGGCGGGGCGATGTTGAGGTCCCACACGCCGTTCTCGTCCGTGTAGCGCATCCCCTTGTCCAGCCCGAGGGCCTCGTAGGCGCGACGCAGCAGCTCGGGGTTCTCGAAGACCGGCAGCGAGACACCACCGTCGGGGCCGCCGCCGGGAAGCCGCGGGTCGGCCGGCATGAGCACGGTCCCGTCGGGACCCTGCGACGCGTTCTCACCGGGGCCGACGGAGGGCTGCGGCTGTGCGGGCCGGGACGGCCCGCCCGCGGGGAGGCTCCGCGACGGGCTCGGCGCCTGCGAGCGCTTCCGGTCACCGGGCGGCTGGACCGGGACCACGTCGCCGGTCGGCCGGGTCTCGGGGGGCGCCGTGGGGAGGGTGACCTCGCCCGAGGGCACGATCGGCCGGCCGGTGCCCGACCGGATCGCCGGCCTCAGGGTGCCCGTCGGCCGGGGGTTCCTGGCGTTGTCCCCGGGCTGCGGGGGCCTCACGGTGGCGGTGGGCTGCTGCCTGTTGCCTCCGGTGGGCTGGGGCTGCGGGGGCCTGAGGCCGGTGGGCTGGGGCTGAGTCTGCCTGTTCCCCCCGGTCGGCTGAGGCTGGGGCTGCTGCCTGTCGCCGTTGTTCGCGGGAGGCTGCGAGCGTCCGTTCCCGTTGTCGGGTTGCCGCTGCCCGTCGCCGTTGTTCGCCGGGGGCTGTATCCGCCTGTTCGCCTCGTCGGGTTGCCGCTGCCTGTCACCGGTGTTCGCCGGGGGCTGTGAGCGCCCGTTCCCGCCGTTGGGCTGCGACGGCCGCGAGGGGCCCGAGGACCTCGTCCCGCCGGACTCGGGAGCCGGCTTGGGCGGCGCGACGACCTCGATCTTCTTCTCCACGGGGCGCTGGATGACGCTGCCGCTCTCGTTGTCGCTCTGCGAGATGTTGCCGCTGATCTTCTTCGTCGGGGTGGGGGGCGGCGGGGCGGGAGGTTGGACGGGCTGGTTGTTCACCGGCGGTGGCTGGGCGGGGGGCTGGGCCGGTCCGGGGTTGGGAGCGGGCCGCACCGGAGCCGGGTCGGCCCTGGCGGGCGGGTCGGGCTTCTTGGGCGTCGCGGGCTTCGTCGGCGCGGTCGTCTTGGGGGCCGAGGGCGGGGTCGGCGTGCTCTTGGGGTTTCCCGGCCGCTGGAGGGGGGCGACCGCGGCGGCGGCCACGCCCAGGACGGGAAGGGCGACGCAGCCCTCCGCGGAGCCTCCGAGCGCGTGCCCGTCGGTGGTGGCGGTGAGGCAGACCCGCTGGTCCCCGGCGGCGGCCGCCGGTCTGGCACCGTCCGCGATCGTGCTGCCCGCGTCGGCGCCGGAGAGCGGGAGCGGCTGGTCGCCGCCGGGTGCCGCGCTCGACGTCCAGGCTCCCGCCTGGTCGTCGAGGAGGTACGTGCCCGCGGCCAGTCGCATCACCTGCCCCTCGCCGGGGTCGGGGCGCATGGCGATGACGGTTCCCAGTCCGGCGCCGGCGCCGAAGACACCGATCGCGACACTCGCAGTGATCACCGTCGCGCGCGATGGCTTACGTGAGGGTGTCATTAGAATGTTCCTTTTCTTCCGGTGAAAACGTCAGTCGCCGTGGCTCTCCAGGACGTCGCTCCACTCGCCCAGCACGCGAGCGGGCTCGTTCGAGCCGGCGGGGGGGACATGTGTCACATACATGCGGCCGTATGTGGCGCTCACCGAGCGGGCGAAAGCCTTGTCGCGGGTACGGACGGCGGCCGAGCCCTTCAGCTTGACCTTCGCCCCTTCCCGCACCGCCTCGCGGAGCTCGGTGGATCGGGCTCCGTACCAGACCAGAGCGCCCCCGTCACTGGTCCTGAGCGCGCGTACCGGTCCCTCAAGCCGGTACGACAGCGTGAGCTTCCAGTCGGCCTGCTCCAGCCGGACGCGTTCCTGCTGCCAGAACAGCGTGGCCTCGCTGGTCCAGGGCCCGTCGTCGAAACGCGCGTCGATCTCGGCGTTCTGCAGGCTCGCCATGTGCGCGCGGGCGATCTGCCGAGGGGTCGCGCTCAGCCCGGTGGCGTTCTCCGGGAGACTCGTCGCGTACCCCTCGCCGTCGGTCGCGATCTTGGGGAACCGCGCCGGGGTGGCGCGCGTGTCGGCGGCCGAGGCGACGAGCCGCCAGCCGCCGGGGGCCGAGCTCATCACGTCGACGATCCGTGCGACGCCGGGCTCGTGCGAGACCGCCACGAACCAGTCGGCGGTGCCGTCCACGTGACGCGGGATCCACACCTGGGGATTGGGCCATATCCCCGTCGCGAGTGAGGTCCCCTGCATCTCGGCGGTCTTGAAACCCGCCCTCGTCATCTCCAGCGCGAGTCCGTGCTCCAGCTTCGCCATGGCCGCCTGGTCCTTCCTGGCCTGGGCCACCGACAGCCCCCGCTGGTAGCGGCCGTGGATGCCGTACGCCTCCTTCGCGGTGAGCTGAGGCGAGCTGGATCCGGCCGGCGGGTCGGCGGGCGGTGGGGTGGTCCTGGTCTCGCGCGGCTTCTTCGCGGGGGTGGACTCGGGGCGGGGGGACTTGTCCGTGCCGCCTCCGCTTCCGGTCCGGGTGGGTTTCGGGGTGGATTTGGGAGTGGAGCGGGAGGAGGCCGGCGTCGGCGAAGGCGAGGAAGGGGCCTTCTCCCAGCCGGTGTCCGAGGGGTCGGGGGTGGGGTTCGCCGCCAGGGACGAACCGGAGGGCGCTCTGGTCGCGAGCCAGAACACCGCCACGGCGATGATCGCCAAAACCGCCGTGAACAGAATAACCTTCCGCCAATCGAATGACAGGAGGCGTTCGGGATGCCAGTCGGATGCGTGTTCGGAATCATGCCTAGAGGAAGCACTGCCACGGCCAGAGGACCCAGCCTCTCCATCTGGGAAATCTGATGCACGCCATGACATAGGTCCAAATATTAGACTGACCGTGATCTATTTGGAAGGTAAAGGGCTCAGTAATTGTCACTTATGGTTATTGGGTTATAAATAACACCTAAGTAGATATATGGGCCGTCCGAAACGAGCAATGCCCCCACCTGCTGCCCTCCTGTGGGTGGACCGTGCCACAAGTTCTCTAGAGAACTCCGGTCATCCCGAGGTTTCGGATGATCCTTCACGTTTCTTGTTGAACTGCCATTTCCCTGACGCGGGCCGGTCGTTCGTCTCCCGTTGGGCTTTCCGACGGCCGTCCGTGCTCTCGCCGCGTACGGGAGATCGCGTCGGGCGTTTCCTTCTCCAGATTGTTGCAAGCCGTCATAGCAACTTGATATGTATACGTTTCCTCTGTTTGGCGGTTCGGCCCCCGGCCCGCGTTCGGCTAATTGGAACCCCGGCTTTTCCTGGGGCTGAGCGGACGGCGGCCCTCCGCCCTCGGACGCCCGCTCCACGGGGCGCGCGGGCCCGCGATCGCCCGGGACATCGCGCAGCACATCGCCCGGAACATCGCCTGGAACATCGCCTGGAATGAGGACGAACGGGGGCGCGGCGATCCGGGGGCCGCGGGGCGTCCGAGGTGATCCTCGCCCGGTCTCGTTCTCCTGAGATGGCGGAGGTGTCCTTCTCGTCCGGTTGACGCCGTCGGAGGGGCGACGGAGAGGGAAGGCCGGGCCGCGCTCCCGTCCCCGTGAGAACGGACGATCGTCGCGGGAGCCGGGCCCGGCGCCGACCGGGGTCACCAGGTATCACCAGGTCAGGGGAGCACTGTCGCCCTCGGGGGTATGACACCGTCGACGACGACCACCGCCCGGAGGCTGCCATGACCGCGTACACCCTGTCGATCGTCGAAGGCGAGACCGGCGGTGCCTCGTCCGGCGACGACATCTTCTCGCCCTCCTCCCCGGTCGACTTCAGCCAACTCGACCCGTACACCCTGCTGTGGCTGACCGAGCACGGCTACGAGGACGAGGGGAGGCGGGTCGTGGTCACCCCGGCGGGCCACGAACCCGAGGGGGTCCGCGTGGTCGCCTCCCGCGACGTGGATCTCTGAACCCCGAGGACGGATCCTCCCGTCCTCGGCGAACGCGGATCGGGGCACGCGAGCGCCGGGACACGCGCCCGGCGGAGGAGGCGGTCGTCCCTGACGGCGACAGAGCGCCGCCCATATGGGAGCGATGCGGCGTGGTACCCGCGGTGAGGGCGATTTCCACCCGACAATCTAGGCGTGAACCGACATTCCCGGAGATCGTTTCTTCGGCTCGGTGGTCTCGCGGCCACCGGAGCGCTGATCCCGGCGTATGCCGCGCGCACGGAGAACGCGCCCCCCGAAGCCGCGCACGCGGAAGCCGCGCCGCGCACGCCGGACGACCCTCTCGCCCGGCTGCGTCATCGGTGGCGGGACGTGACGGCGGGGTCGGGGTTCGACGCGACGGCCGAGCCGTACCGGACCCGGCTGGCGAGGCTGGGGAGGAGGGCGGCCGGGTACCGGGACGCGATGGCGCCGACCGGCGCGTCGCTCTGGCCCGACCTGGCGTTCCCCTCGCTCGGCGCCACCCCGGCCCGGCTGCGGGCCATGGCCCGCGCGTACGCCCTGCCGGGGACCGGCCTGACCGGCGACGCGGGCCTGGCCGCGGCCGTCGCGGGCGGCATCGACCACTACCGGCGGCGGGTGTACGCCGCGGGCGCCGACCAGGCCGGCAACTGGTGGTACTGGCAGATCGGTACCCCCAGGAACCTCCTCGACGCGGCCCTGCTGATCGGCCCGCACCTGACGGAACCGCGCAGCGGGGCGCTGCGGGAGGCGGTGGATCACTTCGTCCCCGAGTGCCGCCTGGACGACTACGACGGGACCAGCACCGGGGCCAACCGGGTGGACCTGTGCGTGGTGACGCTGCTGCGGGCCGTCCTCGGCTCCGACCCGGCGAAGGCCGCGCTGGCCGTCTCCGCGCTCTCCCCGGTCTTCCCCCACGTCTCCGAGGGCGACGGGTTCTACCGGGACGGTTCCTTCGTCCAGCACACGACCGTCCCCTACCAGGGGACGTACGGGGCGTCGCTGCTGTCCGGTCTCGCGACGTTGTTCGCGGTGCTGCGCGGCTCGCCGTGGGAGGTCACCGACCCGAACCGGCAGGTCGTCCTCGACAGCGTCGAGAGGACGTTCGCCCCGTTCGTCCACGACGGCTTCTGCATGGACCTGGTCAGCGGGCGGGCGGTCGGCAGGCGGCCGTACGGCGACCACGACAGGGGGCGCGCGATCGCCTCCGCGATCCTGCTGCTGGGGGAGACGGCCTCCGCCGCCGAGCGGTCCCGCTGGCAGGGCATGGTGAAGGGGTGGGCGCTGCGGGACACCCACCGGCCCATGCTCGACGCGGCCGAGGAGGACGACCTCGGGTTCCACGCCCGTCTCGCCGCGATCCTGGACGACGACGCCGTCCCCGCGGCCGAGGAACCCACCGGGCACCGGCTGCTCGCGATGAGCGCCCGCGCCGTGCACCGCGCCCCGCGCCCCGCCCCGCGCACCGCCCCGAGCACCGGCCCGAGCACCGCCCCTCGCATCGCTCCAAGCACTGCCTCGCGCACCGGCCCGAGCACCGCTCCAAGCATCGCTCCAAGCACCGGCCCTCGCACCGGCCCGGCTCGCGGCGCGCGGGGCGGGCCCGGCTGGTGCGCGGGCCTCAGCATGGCCTCCCACCGCATCGGCCACTACGAGCACGGCAACGGCGAGAACCTCCGCGGCTGGCACACCGGCTCGGGGATGCTCTACTGGTGGGCCGACGGCCACGGCGACCAGTACTCCGACTCCTTCTGGGCCACCGTCGACCCCTACCGCCTGCCGGGCACGACCGTCTCCACCCGGCGGCTGGCGGACGGCGCCGGTGAGGCGTGGGGCGACACCTGCCCTCCGGGCCGCTGGGCCGGTGGCGCCACCGACGGCGTGTACGCGACGGTCGGCCAGCACCTGAACGGCTTCGAGAGCACCCTGGACGCGTTCAAGTCGTGGTTCTTCCTCGACGACGCGGTGGTCTGCCTCGGCGCCGGGATCACCGCCGAGGACGGCGTACCCGTCGAGACCATCGTGGACAACCGCAGGACCGGCGCGCCTCTCACCGTGGACGAGGCGAAGGGCTGGGCGCACCTGGAGGGGCACGGCGGCTACGTCCTGCCCTGCGGCACCCGCCTGCGCACCCTGCGCGAGGAACGCACCGCCGATCGGGATCCGGCTCCGGGGGAGGAACGCGTCGGCGGCCGGGACCCGGCTCCGGGAGAGGAACGCACCGTTGGCCGGGACCCGGCCCCTGGTGAAAAACGCGCCGGTGTCCAGGACTCGGCTCCTGGTGAGAAACGCTCCGGCGGCCGGGACCCGGTGACCCGGAGTTACGTGACCCTCTGGCTCGACCACGGGGTCGACCCCGTCTCGGCGGGCTACGTCTACCTGCTGCTACCGGGCGCGAGCCTCGCGCAGACCCGGGCCCGCGCCGCCGACCCCGGCTGGGCGCGCGTCCTCGCCAACACCGCCCGGCAGCAGGGTGTCCGGGTACCGTCACTCGGGCTCACCGCCGTCAACTTCTGGAACGACGGAGCCGCCGGGGACCTCGCCGCCTCCGCCCCGTGCGCGGTCCTCGTCAGGGAGGGCGGCGACGGTACGGCCACGCTCACCGTGTCGGACCCCCGGCGCGACCTGAGCGAGCTGACCGTGACCTGGGACCGGCCGGTGACCGAGCTGCTCCGCGGGCACCCCCTCCTGACGGAAGCCACGACCGGCGCACGGCTCACGCTCACCTTCGGCCGCCTGGCGAGCCGGGGCGGCGGCTCGAACACGGTCACCGTACGCCTCGGTTGACGGAAGGCCGAATACGTCCGCGTGACCCCACCATCAGGGCGACACGGACGAATCTGACGGTTCCGGCCTGCCCGATCATCAAGCCCGGCACGATGGGAGACCACCCCCAGGCACAACCGCCCCATTCGCGAACACGAGCAGGAGGACATCGTGGTTCCCAGGTGCGAGCAGCTAGGGTCCGTCGATCTCACCACGTGGCGGGTCGTCCCCGGCGAGGCCAACCACGAGAAGGAGGAGACCGGCGTCTGGGCGATAGCCGGAGGTGACGGCGACGACTACTCCCTCTACGTGGAGGTCCTCGACGCCGAACGGCCCAGGGAGGTCGCGGAGTTCATCGTCGACGCCGTCACCGGCCACGCGCACCGGCTCCGCCTGGAGGGCGCCCTGGCCGAGGTCGAGCGGGAACGCCGGAGGCAGCGGGCCGAGGACGACGCGCTGGACCCGTCGAGTCCCCACCTGGTCGAGGTGGCGAAGCTGGCCGGTCTGGTCGAACAGGTCGGCGGGATCGGCCGGGAGTTCGGCCGCGACAGGTTCCACACCGGCCGCGAGGATCTCGACAAGCGCCTGTACTCCCAGCTGACGCAGGTGGCGGCCACCGCGGTGGCGTGGATGGAGAGCATCCTCGCCCGCACCGACGCCGACGCTGACGAGACCGGAGACGAAGCCGTAGACGAGCTCGGGGGCAAGGCTGGAGACAAGGCTGGAGACGAGCTCGGAGACGGAGCCGGAGACGGGGCCCTCGGCGACGCCCGCGCCGACCAGGTCGTTCCTCGCTGACCGGGCCGTTCCCCGTCAGCCAGGGTGTCCCCCGCCGGTCAGAGGGTTCCCCACCGACCAGGCCGTTCCCGTCTCGCCTTCGTGACCCCCTCCGGAAGTCACGGCCGCCTGAGGTGGGCCAGCCGGTCGAGCACCGTGGCGAAGTGGCGCGACAGGCTGCAGGCGTGCCACGACTCCGGTCTCCTCGGCAGCAGCGGCTGCCCGTTCGCGAAGCGCTCGATCTGCTCGTCGCCCCACGAGGACGCCGTTCCCCGGGACGGCCAGAGGTCCGCGACCACCGCCTTGCACAGGCCGTCGAAACCCCCGAGGGCGCCGGTGCCCTCGCGCCGCTCGCACCGGTAGGCGTACCACTGCCCGCCGACCGCGTACCGCAGGTTCGGGTGCGGGTTCCGCCCCTGTGACACCCGCGGGCTGGACACGCCGTAGTCCGCGTAGAACAGTTCGGTCGCGCCGGTGTACGAGGCCGCGACGGTCGTCCACAGCTCGGCGTCCCGCCGGGGGATGGCCACCCGCGTGTCGAAGGGGACGTCGCCGAGGGACTTGGGGAACGCTCCGGCGGCCAAGGTGACCGAACGTACCGGCAACCCTTTCGCCCAGGTGAGCGCCTGCCAGGCGTCGGCGGTGCGCTCCTTAAGCAGGGCGTCGGAGTCGACCGCCCACAGGTCGAGCACGAGATCGATGTCCTTGAACCCCAGGCCCAGCTCGTCGCGTATCCGGCGCGACAGCCGGGCGTCGTCCGCCGAGGTGCGCGGCGCGGACCAGGGCACGCGCAGGCAGGCGCCCTTCCGGTGCTGCGCCGCGGCGTACCCCGCGCTCAGGAACGCGCGCTCGCCGTCCTCCGGCCGTACCACCGGGATCATGCGATAGCCGAGCTTGTGCACGGCGTTCGACACCATCGGCATGACGTCGCGGTCGTCCGTCCTTCTGTACCTGTCGCGCAGGCGGTGGCAGTCGACCGCGAGAACGCGTTCGGCGGGCAGGTGCTCCTCCACGCGTTTCTCGAAGGCGGCCACGCTCTCGATCGCCGCCCGGTCGCCGTCGCCGGTGTCCGACTCCAGCGGCATCACCTCGATCAGCGGCCGTACGGAGGGCCGGCGTTCCGCGGCGATCTTCCCCAGGGCCAGGAACTCGCTGGCCCGTCCCTTCAGGATCGGCATGTACACCGTCATGACATGGTTCTCCGTGTGGTTGGCGAACCCGCGTCCGGCGCGGCGGCCGTCCCTCGCCTCCCGGCGGGCCGCCACCTGCCCGGTTTTCCTGACGGTGGACTCCGGCGACGAGTTCGTCAACGCTCCCCGGAGTCACATTTCGCGAGAACGATTCATTCGCCGCCGCTCCTGGGATCGGACTGGCAGGACGTCATCAACGCGACTCACGGGAACCGGAGAACGACGGTGATCGGTCGGGTCGCCACGGAAGCCGAGAACCGACGGAAGCCGAGGACCGACCGGCCGCCGCCGGGCGCGCGGGTCACCGGTTCCGTGGCCCGGCGGGCGGCGTGGTGCGCCGCCCGCCGGGCCCGATCCGGAGGGTTCCCGGTGTCACCGAGATCACCGGGAACCCCGGGGATTCCAAGGGCCGGAAGGGTTACGGGGATTCCGGGGGATCAGCCGCCGATCTTGCCGACCCCGGCTCCCGCGCTGACGATCGCCTTCACGGAGTTCGGGTCGTCCAGGGTGTAGCTGTAGTACGAGCTCGCCTCCTGCACGGTGCCGCTGCACTCGGGCGGGCCGGAGTCGTCGAGCACGTTGTTCCGCGCGACGCACCTGCCGGCGGTACCGGCGTAGGTGTTCGTCGCCGGGACCTCGACCCGCTCGAAGTAGTTGCCCTCGATCAGGCATCCGGCGTTGAGCTGGCAGGCCACCCCGACGTCGGTGTTGTAGACGTAGTAGTTGTTGAACACGTGCACCGGCTCGCCGAACCGTACCCGCGGGTTGCGCTGCGGGGTCTGGTTGAACCAGTTGTGGTGGTAGCTCACCTTCAACCGGCCGACGTCCTGCGCGCTGTTGCTGTCGTCGTGGCCGAGCAGCATGTTCTTGGTGTGGTCGTGCGTGTGGTTCCACGACACGGTGACGTACGACGAGCCGCGCTTGATGTCGATGAGCCCGTCGTACCCGTCGGCCAGGTCGTTGTGGTCGATCCAGACGTGGTGGGAGAACATCTGGACGTTGATCGAGTCGTCGTTGGCGTTCCGGAACGACAGGTTGCGGATGATGACGTTGTTCACGGCGTTCGCGGGCGGCGAGGTGACCGAGTCGTCGAGGGGGAGGCCGATGTTCAGGCCGCCGCCGCTGATGCCGCCGGTGGAGCCGATGCCCACGATCGACTTGTCCGAGGTGACGTTGTACATCCCGGCCGGAACCGTGATCATCCCGCGTACGCAGATGTTCAGGGGCCCGGTCTGGCCGATGGCGGAGATCAGTTCGCTCGCGGTGTCGACCTCGACGGTCGGTCCGCCCGCGCCGCCCGTGGTCCCGTTACGGCCCCAGGCGTTCACCGCGGCGAACCCGACGGGCGTCCCCGAGGTGGGGCAGGAGCCCGGGGGCGGCGGGGTGATCGTGGGCGTGACCGGCGGCTCGCTCGGCCCGCCGGCGTCCGTCACCAGCACGTCGTCGAACGAGGCGCTCGCGTAGTAACCGGCGAGGCCCACCTTGCCGGAGGAGAAGGTGGAGTCCGTCGCCGACACGACCTGCACGTTGTTCACGAAGCCGCGCAGCGTCGTGCCGAACGCCTCCAGCCTGAGGGTGTACCAGGTGCCCGGGGTCACCGTCGCCGCGGCCGAGCCGAGGGTCGTCGGGGCGCCGCCGGTCCGCTTGCCCAGGACGACCGAGCCCGAGTTGCTCAACCCGAGGAAGTAGTAGTTGCTGGTGCTCTGCGCCCTGGCCAGCACCGCGACGTACCGCCCGCCGCCGTTGAACGCGATCGGCTTCACCCGCGCCTGCACCGCCTGGCCCGACCAGCCTGCGCCGACCACCGTCCTGGCGTCCGCGCCGGTCCCGGACTGCCGGTACACCTGGGAGCCGTCGGCCACCACCGACCAGCTTCCCCCGGACTTCGACCAGCCGTTGGAGTTGCCGTCCTCGAAGTTGTCGGCGAACAACGAGGCGGCGAACGCGCTGGGCATCGCCACGAGCACCAGCGCCCCGATCACCGCGAGAGCGAGACTCGTCGCGAGCGCGATGAGCGGCGAGCCGCCGAGCCCTTTCCTTCTTCGCACCGTGGAACCTCCAAGTTCCGTCAGTACCGACCGGCCGTGCTCCCGGTCCGGTCGGCCATGGCCTCGCGCCGGGACCGGACCGGCGACGCGGGCGTGCCGCGTTCCGCGGTCACGCGCCGGCGTCGCCGGGGTCCCGGCGAGCGATGTCCGTCGGGCGACGTGCGAGCCCGCCCACGACCCCCTGGGTGAGGGCTTTGGGCATGGCTGACCTGCGGCGGAGTACGCCGAGCAGACCCGTCACGTCGCTCTTGGACGAAGGGTGGGAAAGCGCTATCCAACTCTTTTCGCACTTTTACGCCCGGAGAAAGGTGCAGTCAAGCACCCAGTTCGCCCGGGGGGTGTGAGGCTCCGGTCCTCCGGGCGGCCGGGGCGCCGTTCTCCCAGGTGGACCCCGTCGAGGACGGTCCGGACGCGGCGCGAAAGTCCTCCCGCGAACACGCGAGGGTTTTCCGGTACTTCCGGGTTTCCCGGTACTTCCGGCCGGACGGCCGCCACCCGCCGCCCGGGAGACACCCGGCCCGGCCAGTGCTCCGGACAGCGGTACGAACGGCGGTCGCTATCCCGCCAGATGGGGGGAGGAACTGGAGGTGAGCTCAGTGCCGGGTGACGCTCACCCTCGCAGGTCCGCGCGCCGGTGCCGGAGCAGCACGACCTGGGAGTCGAACGTCCGCGACTCGACGAGTTCCAGGCCGACCCGGTGGTCCTGCTCCCGGATGAGCGGCTTGCCGCCGCCCAGGATCACCGGGTGGACGAAGACCCGGTACTCGTCGATCACGCCGTGCTCGGTGAGGAAGGAGGCCAGCGAGGACCCGCCGAACAGCAGCAGCCTGGCGCCGGACCTCTTGAGCGCGGTCAGCTCCTCGACGACGTTCTCGGAGATCAACCGGGCGTTCCAGCCGGCCTTCTCCAGCGTGCGGGAGACCACGACCTTGGACGCCGCCCGCCAGACCGGGGCGAAGGCCAAATCATGCTCGTGCGTCGAGTGCCGCTCGGCCTCCGGCCAGTAGCCCGACATCATCTCCCACACCACGCGCCCGTAGAGGAACACCGTGTCGCCGCCCACCAGTTCCTGCGAGTAGGCGGACAGCTCCGGATTCATCCGAGGCCAGTCGAACTCGCCGTTCGGCCCCTCGATGAAACCGTCCAGGGACTGGTGTACGAAGTGGATGAGCTCGCCCATGACGACGTCCTGTCTATGTGGATCTCCCGCGCCCTCGGAGCGCGCTGTCACCCGGGAATCGGAGCCGTCCCCGGTTCCTCTACATCCGGTCACGCCCATTTCGCTCTTCCCGCCGGCGGCAGTCTCCTCCCGCCCGGAAACGACCTTCCCCGAGGGGCCGCGACTCCCCCGGTCGTGGCCGTACGGGCCACCCGCCGGGCACCACCGGCCCCCGCGTACCATTCAGCGGTGGAGGTTCTGGAGCCGGAGGAGTGGCGGACGCGGGCGGAGGCCCACGCCCGGAGGATCGGGGTGTGGTCGGAGCCGCACCTGGCGCGCAGGGCGCGGGGCGAGTCCCACCCCATCGAGGACTTCCTGTTCACCTACTACGGGCACCGGCCGGCGCGGCTGCGCAAGTGGCATCCGGGCGCCGGGGTGATCCTGAAGGGGGCGCGCGACTTCGGCCGCGACTACCTCGACACCCCCGAGGGGGCCACGCTCGACACCGCGGCGCTGATGGACAGGCGCGGGTCCTCCATCGAGTGGATCATGCGACTGCTGGCCGCCACCGCGGCCCGGCCCGGCTATTTCGGCTGTTTCGGTCTGCACGAGTGGGCGATGGTCTACAGGGCCGCGGAGGTGCGGCACGAGGCCTGGCCGCTGCGGCTCGGCGGGGAGGAGATCGCGGAGGTCGTGGAGCAGCGGGGCGTGCGGTGCGGCCATTTCGACGCGTTCCGCTTCTTCACCCCCGAGGCGCGCCCGCTCAACGTGCTGCAGCCGACGCGGGAGCGGCAGCCGGAGCTGGAGCAGCCGGGCTGCCTGCACGCCAACATGGACCTGTACAAATGGGCGTACAAGCTGTCACCGCTGGTGAGCGGCGAGCTCGTCGCCGACTGCTTCACGCTGGCCCGTGACATCCGCGCCGTGGACATGCGAGCCAGCCCGTACGACCTGAGCTCGCTCGGTCACCGGGCGATCCGGATCGAGACGCCCGAGGGACGGGCCGAGTACGCCGCCGAGCAGAGGGGGTTCGCCGAGCGGGCGAGGCCGCTGCGGCAGCGCCTGCTCGACTCCTGCGAGCGGCTGCTCTCCGGCACTCGCCACTCCTGACCCGCCGCCCCGGGGCCGGAAAGGCGCCGCCAGGGCCCGCAACGAGGACCCCTGCCCCGCAGGCCCCGCGACGAGGACCCGCGATGAGGCTCAGGAACGGGGAGGCGTCGTCGGGGCCTCGGCGCGTGGTGCGTCGGGGGCGTCCGGCCGAGCGAGACCGGGGCACGTCCGCGCGGCGGGCGTCCGGCCGGGTACGGAGGGATCGCCCCCCGCCGATCAGGCGTCGTGCTGAAACTTACATCGGCCATGTCCTGTCCCGGCATGACGAGCCCGCAAGGTTTCAGGAGGCAGGGGCTGAGGTTGGGGCATGTGCCGGGCGGACACGCCCGAGCGGGGTAACCGAAAGTTTCTGAGCCGCCTTGACGTATTTCGGGGAGGTTTCCAGACTGAGTCCCCAAGGCGTCCTCCCACGGCCGGGTCGGTGGTGCGCAGCAGGGCCGTCGTCTGCGACGCCCCCTGGTGTGCCTCCCCGGCAATGGGCGCGGCGTCGAGCTCGCGGGGCCGTCCCCCGCGTTCCCGCTATCCCGTGACGCAGTTATGGAGGCTCAGGCATGGGCACAAACGCCATACCCCCGCCCGGCACCCGGCGACCTCTCGGCGGCCTTCGCCGGACCCTGATCGCCGGTGCCCTCGGCACCCTCGTGCTCGGCACGCTCACGGCGGTGACCGGCCAGGTCTCCGCGGGCGCCACGTCCGCCGGTGCCGCTTCCGCCAACGCCGCCGCGAGCACGCTCGGCGCGGCGGCCCAGCAGAGCGGGCGATACTTCGGCACCGCGATCAGCGCCGGCAAGCTCGGCGACTCGGCGTACACCACGATCGCCAACCGCGAGTTCGACATGGTGACGGCCGAGAACGAGATGAAGATCGACGCCACCGAGCCCAACCGGGGGCAGTTCAACTTCACCAACGCCGACCGCGTCTACAACTGGGCCGTGCAGAACGGCAAGCGGGTGCGCGGGCACACCCTGGCCTGGCACTCCCAGCAGCCGGGCTGGATGCAGTCCCTGTCCGGCAGCAGCCTGCGCCAGGCGATGATCGACCACATCAACGGCGTGATGGCCCACTACAAGGGCAAGATCTACGCCTGGGACGTGGTCAACGAGGCCTTCGACGACGGCAACGGCGGCCGTCGCGACTCCAACCTGCAGCGCACCGGCAACGACTGGATCGAGGTCGCCTTCCGCACCGCGCGCGCCGCCGACCCGGCCGCCAAGCTCTGCTACAACGACTACAACATCGACAACTGGACCTGGGCCAAGACCCAGGGCGTCTACAACATGGTCCGCGACTTCAAGTCACGCGGCGTGCCGATCGACTGCGTCGGCCTGCAGGCCCACTTCAACAGCGGCAGCCCCTACAACAGCAACTTCCGCACCACCATCTCCAGCTTCGCCGCCCTCGGCGTCGACGTGCAGATCACCGAGCTCGACATCCAGGGCGCCTCGGCCCAGACCTACGCCGCGGTGACCAACGACTGCCTGGCCGTCCCCCGCTGCAACGGCATCACGGTGTGGGGCGTGCGCGACCAGGACTCCTGGCGCTCGGGCGACACCCCGCTGCTGTTCAGCGGCAGCACCAAGAAACCCGCCTACACCGCCGTGCTGGACGCGCTCAACGCCGCCGACCCGGACCCCGGCCCGGACCCGACCCCCACCCCGACCCCGACCCCCACGCCCACTCCCACCCCGACCCCGGTCCCGGGGGCGTGCTCGGCGACGATCGCGACGACCAACAGCTGGCAGGGAGGGTTCCAGACGACGGTGACCGTCCGCGCGGGCAGCGCGCCGGTCAACGGGTGGACGGTGCGGTGGACCTGGCCCGGCGGGCAGACCATCAGCAGCCTGTGGAACGGCCAGCAGACCGTCTCCGGCTCCAGTGTGACCGTCCGCAACGCCTCCTACAACGGTTCCGTCGCGGCGGGCTCCTCGACCACCTTCGGCTTCACCGCCAACGGCACCGCGGCCACTCCCACGGCCACCTGCACCAGTCCCTGATCCGATCCGTTCGCACGAGGGCCGGGCCGCGCTTCCCGCGGCCCGGCCCTTCGTCACGTACATCTTTCAGGGGGTCTTCCCGGGAGCGGCGGGGCGTCCGAGTCGGCGGACGCCCCGCCGCCGCTCATCGCCGGGGCTTCTGCGAGACCCTGGGCAGGACGTACGGCGGCCCGGAGAAGGCCAGGTCCGCCTTGACGACGTTGTAGGCGCGCTTGGGCCGGTAGGACTCGTCGTACAGGGTGGCCATGCCCTCGGGCGGGTCGGAGAACCAGCCGGGCACCCAGGAGTGCCTGTCGGTGAATCCCCAGACGGTGTAGGACAGGCAGCGCCGGTTGGCCAGGCACGCCTGCAGGAGCACGCTGTAGTTCGACGCCGACGCCTGGAGGCGGGGGTTGATCTCGTTGGAGTCGCCCGCGCGCACGCCGTCGGTCATCTGGCTGCGCACGTCCACCTCGGTGAACGCCGTGGCGAGCCCGAGGTCGGAGAAGGCGTCGAGCACCTCGAGCACCTGGAGGGCGTCGTAGTTGCCGTACTGGGTGCCGAGGTGTCCCTGGCTGCCCACGCCGTCGATGGGGACGCCGCTCGCGCGCAGCCTCCTGGCCATGGTGTAGACGTACCAGGTCTTGTCGGAGGGCCCGCGGTCGCCGAACGCCTCGATGTTGTAGTCGTTGTAGAACAGCAGGGCGTCCGGGTCGGCGGCGCGGGCCCAGCGGAAGGCGTCGGCGATGTAGCCGGGGCCGAGGTGCTGCGCCCAGAAGCCCTTCAGGTGGATCGACGACGGGGTGTCCCACGGGTCGCTGGCCGCCTCGTTGACGACGTCCCACTGCGAGATCTTGCCCTTGAAGCGCTTGACGACGGTGGTGATGTGGTTGCGCAGGATGTCGCGGAGCTGCTCCTTGCCGATCGTCCCGTCACTGACACCCTGGGTGAGCCAGGCCGGCAGCTGGTTCTGCCAGACCAGGACGTGCCCGCGGACCTGCTGCCTGTTCTTGCGGGCGAACTCGATCAGCTCGTCGGCCGGGCCCCAGTTGTACGTGCCCCGGGTGGGTTCGAGCGACTCCCACTTCATGACGTTCTCGGCGGTGACGGAGGAGAACTGTGACGCGGCGAGCGCGCGGTACTGCGGATCGGCCGCGTCGCGCAGCGCGTCCGTGTCGACCGCGGTGCCGATGGCGAGATCGTGGCGGGCGGCGAGCGCGCGCAGGCTCTGCTCGGCGACCGTGGGGGGCCGCTCCTCCGCCTGAACGGGTACGGCGTTCAACGTGCCGGCCAGCATGAGCACACCGGCACCGGCGGTCAGGAAACGCTTCATCGGACTCCCTAGGGATCGGCCCCCGAAAACTTCTGACGTGCTGGGAAATGTGACGCGGGTCCCCGCAGACCTGCGGGGACCCGCCCGTTCGTTCGGGGGCTCCGTGGGACGTGAGCCCACCCGGTGTCCGCGGGACGAACGTGAGATGTCAGGCCTCACCTGGCGTCCGCGGGACGTGGGATGTCAGCCCACCCGGCGTCCGCGGGACGTGGGATGTCAGCCCACCCGGCGTCCGCGGGACGTCAGCCCACCCGGCAGGAGACCGTCGGCCAGGTCCGGTCGCCGCCGTGCATGACGGTGAAGCCGAAGGTGTTGCCGCTGCCGTTGGGGCGCATCGTCATGACCTTGCCGCTGCCGTCCCAGGTCGGGCTGCCGTTCCAGGTGGCACTGACCCGGTGGGCGTTGCGCAGGGTCACCGTGACGATCCAGCTGTTGCTCCCCGAGACGTTGACCGACAGGTTGAACCGGTCGGTCCACTGCTGTCCGGCGGTGACGGTGGCCGTGCAGCTGCCGCCCGGCGGGTTCGTCGGCGGGTCGGTCGGGGTGCCGCCGCCGTCAGGCGCCACGGCCCTGCCGGTAGAGGGCGAGATCATGCCGGCGCACAGGTTGCGGCTCCTCAGGTTCGCGGCGATCTGCGGGATCGCGTTGAGCGTCGTCGCGTACTGGTCGTGCATCAGGATGGTCTGGCCGTTCTGCAGCCGTCCGGCGGCCTGCACGATCTGGGCGGTGCTCGCGCCGTTCCAGTCCTGGGAGTCGACGTCCCAGATGATCTCGGTGAGACCGAGCTGCTGCGCGACCGACCTCAGGGTGGCGTTGGTCTCCCCGTACGGGGGCCGGAAGAGCCGGGGCGCGGTCCCGGTGGCCTGCTGGATGGCCTGCTGGGTCCGCTGGAGCTCCGACTGGATCTGGGAGCTGCTCATGTTCACCAGGTGGGGGTGGGTGTAGCTGTGGTTGCCGATCCACATTCCGGCGTCCCGCTGGGCGCGGACCAGGGCCTGGTTGTTCTGGGCGTTCTGGCCGGTGTTGAACATGGTGGCCCGCAGGCCGTTCTGCCGTAGCGCGTTCAGCAGGTTGGCGGTGTTGCCGGGGTTGGGACCGTCGTCGTAGGTGAGCCCGACGTACCCGGCGCTGCAGTCGGCGGCCTGTGCCGCGGGTGACGAGGTCACGGCGAGCGCCGCGCCGAGGACGGTGAGAAGACCCATCACGAGTGAACTCCGGATGCGTGAGCGGCGTACCCGGCTTCGGCCGGTGATGGTTGCGTTGTCGATCACTCTGTTCCTCCACTGGAACACCGATCGGTAGGGACGGACGCACGTACGGCTGCGGCGTAACGCGTACGGAACACGCGGAACCGCGTTGAGCTGCGGTTCTGTCAAGAGGTCACCCGGGTGGGGCGAGCAGGCCCGCCTGGTGAGTCATTCTGTGTATTGTCACGAAACCTGTCAAGAAAGCATCGAAATCTTTCGGTAACATCGGCCGGAACCTGATCGCCCGGAAGAAGCTTTCATCGAGCGTCCCGAATCCCGGTCGGCCAGCCAATACCGTCGACCAGGCAGAATGTCTCCCCGGGGAAACGCAATCAAGATCATATTTCCGATATATTTCTGAAAGTTGTTGACAGTCCGGCGCGACAAACCCACACTCTCACCATCGACAGGCCTCGACCGCTGTCGATCCGGGTCACCCGCCGCGCGGCCTGGTCCTCCGGGCGTCGACCTCCCGACGTCCGGCCCGCCCCGCCGTGTCGTACGACTCCGACACGCGGTGGACGTCACCTCGGCCACCGCCGGCCCCGCCGGGTCGTATCACGCTGCCTGCCCCACCGGCCTTCACCAGGAGGAAGCACGCACATGAACGATGCCCCCGTCCCCCCGAAGCGCCACGGGCGCCGCGGGCGCGACCGCGCCAGGTCGCTCGCCGGCCGTGTGTGCGCCGTGGCGCTGGCCATGGCCGTGGCGGTGCTGCCCGGCCCCGCCTACGCCGCCATCACCACCAACCAGACCGGTACCAACAACGGCTACTTCTTCTCGTTCTGGACCGACAGCCAGGGCACGGTCTCCATGGAGCTGGGGTCCGGCGGCAACTACAGCACCTCGTGGAGCAACACCGGGAACTTCGTCGCCGGCAAGGGCTGGAGCACCGGCGGGCGCAGGAGCGTGAGCTACTCGGGCAGCTTCAACCCGTCCGGCAACGCGTATCTCACCCTCTACGGGTGGACGAGAAACCCGCTGGTGGAGTACTACATCGTCGACAACTGGGGCACCTACCGGCCCACCGGGACGTACAAGGGCACGGTCACCAGCGACGGCGGCACGTACGACATCTACCAGACGACGCGCGTCAACGCCCCCTCCATCGACGGCATCAGGACGTTCAACCAGTACTGGAGCGTCCGCCAGTCGAAGAAGACCGGCGGGACCATAACCTCCGGCAACCACTTCGACGCCTGGGCCCGCAACGGGATGAGCCTGGGCAACCACGACTACATGATCCTCGCGACGGAGGGCTACCAGAGCAGCGGAAACTCCAACATCACGGTCGGCGGCTCCTCCGGCGGAGGCGGTGGCGGTGGTGGTGGCGGCGGCGGGGGCGGCGGCTGCACCGCGTCGCTCTCCGCGGGTCAGCAGTGGAGTGACCGGTACAACCTCAACGTCGCGGTGAGCGGTTCGAGCAACTGGACCGTGACGATGAACGTCCCGTCCCCCGCCAAGGTCCTCTCCACCTGGAACGTCAGCGCGAGCTACCCCAGCGCCCAGGTGCTGACCGGCAGGCCCAACGGCAGCGGCAACAACTGGGGCGTGACGATCCAGCGCAACGGCAACTCGACCTGGCCGACGGTCTCCTGCAGCGCGAGCTGACCTCGGCACCCCCGGAACACCACCACCGCGCCGCCGGGAACGACACCGCCCACCCCGGACGCCCAGCGCGTCCGGGCGCCGGGACACCCCCGGCAGGACAGGCCCCGGCCCGTCCCGGCGCCCTCGTCTTCCGGCCGGATGAAGCGCTCGCCCGCCAACCGGCGGGGATCCGGCCGGAAACGGTGGCCCCGCTCCCCTGGGGAGTGGGGCGGGGCCACCGCCGGTTTCGGAAGTCGGGCCCCACATCCCTAGTCGCGAAATGATCCATCCGCCCGGCGAAGATGATTGCTCAACAGATGCCTGCAGTCAGGGCAGTGCCGCATGAACCCGCGCTTCACCACGAAAGCGATACCGGCGGTGCACAGGTACAGGAGCCCGACCATCCACTTCTGCCCCACGTGGAAAACGGCCGCCTTGGTGCAGGTCTTGCAGTCTCGACAGCTCACTGTTCTCCCGTCACCGTGATGGACGACCACCTGTCTTATGGATCGATACCTGGAGCCGATCCGTAACAGGGCTGTGAATCCGTTCTCCTCAGTGGCTCACACCGAATCAAGCCCGAGCAGGTGTTCGCCATCATGCGTACGGACAGCGGGATCGGCGATTCGGAGCGCGTCCAGCAGGCGGATCGAAAAGGCCTCCGACATACGGGTTGAGACCTCGTCCAGCGCGAGCCACGCGGTCTCCGCCGCCTCCTCGGTCGCCCTGGCCTGTCCCGCCACCGCTTGGCAGAGAAAGACCAGGGAGACGACGCCGAGCGTCATGTTCTTGTAGACGCCGGTCAAACGGATCGGCTCGACGTGGATACCCGTCTCTTCCAGGACCTCGCGCCGGACCGCGTCCAACGGGCCTTCGTCCAGCTCGACGACGCCTCCGGGCAGCTGCCACCGACCGTTGTCGCGTCGCTTGATCGCGAGGAAGCGGCCTTCCGCGTCGATGACGGCGGCGCCGACACTCACCGAGTGCAGGGGCCGGTCGTCCTGGTGCGCCCGCGCCCGGTCAGGCTTGTCGTTCACGGTCATCTGAGCCTCGGCGGAGTCAGTCGAACAGGAGGAGAGCCAGAGCCTTGTCGTCGTGCGGTTTGAAGCGTGGCCAGCGAGATGCGTCGGGGTCGCTCTCCTCGGCTTCGTGGATCATGTCGGTCAGGGCGTCGGGTCCCTGGGTCATGATGACGTCGAGGGCGGCGGGCCAGTCCGTGGGTACGCCGTACTCCTCGACCCCGCTGACGACGCCGTCGGTCGCGATCAGGACGGCGGAGGTCGTGGAGCGGGGCCAGCGACGGACGCGGGCGTGGAAACCGGCGTCGGGTGTGGCCTCGGCGATCCAGTAGCCGCCCTCGCGGTTGCGGTGGGAGCGGGTGATGCTCTGGAAGGACCGCATCAGCTCTCTGGAGTCGTCGCGGTAGCCCTCGCCGCTGCGGAGCCGTGTCAGGTACGCCTCCCGCGGCTCGTTGCGGATCTCCAGGATCCGGGAGTCCTGCAGCACTTCGACGCCGCCCGCCCTGTCGAAGACGACGACGGCACTGTCACCGAGAACCAGCGCCTCCAGTTCGTTCTCGTCCCAGCGCAGGACGGCCACCGTGCTCGACGGTGCTTTGCCCGCCTCCAGGTCGTACGCGGTGGCGACTCCCTCGATGGCGTGGGCGAGCAATTTGCGCAGGTCCTGGTGAGGTTCGGCGGCGATCAGTTCTTCGAGAAGGCGCCCCAAGGAGTCCGCGTACCAGCCGCCGCTTCCCGGGCCGAGCTCCACCGAGGTCGCGCCGTCGAGGACGACGGCCGCGTTCGGGGTCAGGAAGATCCGGTCCTCCGACGCTCCGGGACCTCCTGGCCGCTCCGCGGTGAGCACCCGGGGGGTCGAGGAACGAGGTGGTGGAGTCACTGCGGTTCAGCCGGCCATTCGTAATTGAGAACCCACTGGAAGGTCGGCATCACATGGACGGTGACCTCGACGGGACGATCGTTCGCGTCCCACGCTATGTGGAAGATATCGAAAAGTGGCTGTTCCTCCGTCAGGCGGAGAAACGTCTCCTCCTCGCGTGTCGGGGTGCGGACAGCGACGGCCTCGGTGAATCGGGCCACCTCGTGCCCCAGCTCCGCGAGCCGTGAGTAGGTGCCGCCGGGGCCCGTGTCCCTTCTTTCCAGCGGTGTGCCCTCGGCGATCGACCACGGCACCCAGGAGGTGGCGACCTGTATCGGCGCGTCGGAGGCGAACATGTGCCGCTTCCGTACAAGGGCGAGCTGGTCGTCCGTCAACCGAAGGGCGTGGGCCACCCGCTCCGGTGGTACGACCGGTTCGAGCTGGACCACCTCGGATCGCGGCTTCAGCCCCATGTCCCTGATCTCGGTGTCGAACGCGCCCCGGCCGAGACCGTCTCGTTCCCTGCTGGCCCGGGGGTAGCGGGTGGTCGCGTGACGGTTGATAGGCGGTATCTCGCGGACGAAGGTCCCCCGGCCCCGCTCCACCCGGACGAGACCTTCGTTGCGGAGGATCAGGATCGCCCGGTTGACGGTCGGCCGGGACAGCCGGTACTGCGCCGCCAGCTCGGGCTCGCTGGGAAGTGTCGCGCCAGGCTCGTACGTGCCCTCATGGATGGCACTCCGCAGCAGGTCAGCGAGCTGCCTGTAGTTGGAACGCGGCGGTTCGATACCCATAGCGGGTGCCTCCATGGGAGACCTGGACATCGTCGTCGCCCTGGCCGCCGCCTACGACGTGGTCATCGACGGGAAGGGACGCAGGGCGTGGTGCCGCCTGGACTGGCCTGCCCGCGAGGAAACGGCTCACCGAACGGCGGCCGGTCCATCGCCGGAGCGAAAGAAAGATCCCGGCCACTTCGATGAGTGACCAGGACTCCGTAGACCTCGGTGTCCGAGAAGGGATCCCGCGGAGCCGAAGACGAACGACACCGCGGGGCGTCCGTCGTCCGGACGCCCCGCGGCGGCGTTATCTGGAAGGGCGGGACGGGCCCGCCGGGGAGGTCAGCTTCCGTAGACCTCGAAACCGAACAGGGAGTAACCCCACGCCGTGGCCCGGGTGGTGCCGTAGATGCGGACGTACCGGGCGGCGTTGCTCAGGCCGGTGTTGTTGTCCTCACCGCCGTTGCCGCCGGTCACCGATCTGGCGTTCGTCCAGGTCGTGCCGTTGGTCGAGGTCTGGATCTGGTACGCCGACCCGTAGGCCGCCTCCCACACCAGACGCACCCGGTTGATCGTGTACGTGGCGCCCAGGTCGACCTGGATCCACTGCGGGTCGGAGAACGCGCTGGCCCACCGGGTCGTCGCCGACGCGTCCACCGCGGCCGAGGCCGGGTAGGCGGCCGACTCCACGCTGGAGGCCGTCGCCGGCTTGTTCAGCGCGAGGTTCGTCGCCGGCGGCGTCGTCGTCCCGCTGGTGAAGGTGAAGGAGTCGATGTCGAACAGCGAGCCCGCGCCACCGGTGAAGACCAGGAACAGGTTCGTCGTCCCCGACGGCGGTGTCACGGTGCCGGTGACGTTGGCCCAGGTCTCCCAGCCGCCGGTCGGCGCGACCGTGGCCGTGCCGACCACCGTCCCGGTCGCCGAACCGGCCCGCAGGGTGAGCGTGCCACCCGCGCCGGCCGACGCGACCCGCGCCGTGAACGACGTGACCCCGCTCAGGTTGTACGGCGTGAACGAGATCCAGTCCCCGTTCTCGACGTATCCGATCGCGTTGCCGCCGTTGGCCGACGGCTTGGGCACGACCTGCACGCCCTGCTGGGCGCTGAAGTGCTCGGCCTGGCGGGTCCGCGGCTGCAGGACGGCCTGCGGCGCGTGGATGGCCGTGGTCGAGCCGGGCGGGGTGTACTCCGCGTCGAAGACGCCGAAGATGTTCGCGTTGGCGTCGTGCTCACCGTCCACCGGGGTCTGGATGGTGCCCGAGCAGCCGGTCGCGGTGGTCATCAGGTGACCGTGGCTGTCGTGGCCGAGGATGTAGTTCATCTTCACCCGGCTGCAGTCGATGGTCGGGGAGTTCGGGTCGGTGACGCTGATCTGGAACGGGATCGCGTCGCCGAAGTTGAACACCCGCCCGTTGACCGGCAGGGTGAGGGTGACCGCCGCTTGCCCGACGCTGATCGTGGTGCTCGCCGTGGCGCTGCGGCCGGTGTTGTCGCTCACCGTCAACGTCGCCGTGTACGTGCCGTTGGCCGTGTAGGTGAACGTCGGGTTGGCCGCGGTCGAGTCGGTGCTGCCGTTCGTGGTGAAGTCCCACGCGTACGTGATCGGGTCGCCGTCGGGGTCGCTGCTCCCGGCCGAGCTGAACTGCACGGCGAGCGGCGCGTTGCCGGACTTCGGGTTGGCGTTGATCGCCGCGATCGGGGCCTGGCCGGTGCCCGAGTTGTACTCGATCCTGTACACGGCCGAGTTGGCGTCGCCGCCGAACCAGCCGGTGCCGTAGTCGAGCACGTACAACGCGCCGTCCGGCCCGAACTCCGAGTCCATCACCTGGGTGCCGGTCCAGGTCGGGAAGGGCTCGATCGTGCCCACCCCGCCGCTGCCGTTCAGGGTGACCGTCTTGATCCAACGGCGGCCGAACTCGCTGATGAACACCTTGCCGTTCATCGACGCCGGGAACTTCACGTCGGAGACGAGCGCGGCGTTGTAGTTGTAGACCGGGGCGCCCATCGGCGACCAGCTTCCGCAGCACAGCTCCGACCGGTCCTGGCCGACCCCGTACGGCAGCCAGGCCGCGCGCGAGGCCGGGAGCTGGGTGATGCCGGTGTTGTTGCGCGAGTTGTTCGTCGGCCCGCCGGCGCAGTTGAACGCGGCGCCCGAGGGACCGGACGGGAAGGTGAAGTCGACGTACGGCACGTTGAACTGCGAGCAGTACGGCCAGCCGTAATTGCCGGGCTGGGTGATGCGCTCGAACGAGACCGACGCCGCCGGGCCCCGGGTGGCGCTGGCGGTGCCCGAGTCGGGCCCGTAGTCACCCAGGTAGACCGTGCCGGTGGCCTTGTCCACGTTCATCCGGAACGGGTTGCGGAAACCCATCGCGTAGATCTCGGGCCGGGTGTTCGCGGTGCCGGCCGGGAACAGGTTGCCCGACGGGACGGTGTAGCCGCCGCCCGCGCTCGGCTTGATCCGCAGCACCTTGCCCCGCAGGTCGTTGCTGTTGCCCGAGGTGCGCTGCGCGTCGTAGGCCGGGTTGCGGTCGGTCCGCTCGTCGATCGGCGTGTAGCCGCTGGAGTCGAACGGGTTCGTGTCGTCACCGGTGGAGAGGTAGAGGTTGCCCGCCGCGTCGAAGTCGATGTCGCCGCCGACGTGGCAGCACATGCCACGGCTGGTGGGGACGTCGAGGACGGTGACCGCGGAGGCCGCGTTGAGGGTGTGGTCCGCGTTGACCGTGTACCTGGCCAGCCGGTTCACCCCGTTGAACGGGGCGAACTGGGCCGCCGTCCCGAAGGCCGGCGCGTCACCGCCCGGCGTGGACAGCGGCGGCGCGTAGTAGACGTACACCCACCGGTTCGTCGCGAAGTTCGGGTCGGCCTTGATGCTCTGCAGGCCCTCTTCGTCGTGCGTGTACACCGGGATGGTGAGCGCCACCTTGGTGTTGCCCAGCACGTCGGTGTAGCGGATCACGCCATCGCGCGACGTGTGCAGCACGCCCCGGTTGGGCAGGACGGTGAGGCCCATCGGCTCACCGGTCTCCGCCACGCCCTTGGCGAGCGTCACCTGGGTGTAGCCGGGTGCCGCGAGCGCCACTCTCTCGGACGCGCTCTTCGAAGCGGTGCTCGGCGCGGCCTGTGCCGCTGGAGGGCCCAGGCTGAGTGCGGTCGCCAGTACGGCGACGCATGCGACTAGTTTTCTTAACATGATCGGTGGTGCTCGCTTCCTGTAGTACGAGTCCATACAGGCGTGCGCCGATCACGCCAACGACGCGTAGGGGTGGGGGGAAATCCGTCAGCGACGTCGCTCGGACAAACTGTGACCGCTATGGGTAAAACAGTCAACAGGTGTCAGTCAGGAGTTGTGAGTCACCTCGCCTTCGAGTACTGCGGGGGGTGCGGAGCCGGGAGATGTCGTCGAGCGGCCACGGGCGGACGCTCCGGAGACGCGCCACGAAGGTGGCCGTCGCCGGGTCGTCGCGAGTGGCGATGGCGAGCGGGACGCGGGGGGCGTCCCGCTCATCGGCCGGGGGAGGCCGGTGACCGGGCCGGGAGGCCGGTAACCGATGGGCGCCGGTGCCGGCGGCGCCCACCGGTTTCCGTGGGGGGTGGCGAGCGGGACCGGGTCGGCGGAGCGGTCGGCGTCCGTCCCGCCGACCCGGCTATCCCTCTTGTGCCGGCGGCGCGGCACCACCTGGCGCCGCGCCGGCCGTCAGCAAGTCGCGGTGGAGCGGATCAGCAGTCGCATGACGACCTCCAGGCCGTTCGAGGGGGGTGGGGGGTGTCGCCGGCCACGGTGCGTCGCGGCCGGTGGAACCGCGTGATCAGGTGCTGTGCTGCGAACACGGAGTGAGCCGGGGTCGCGAGAACCCGGTGCTCGGTACGGCGGCGTGCCTGCCCCGGCCGCCGACGTACGGTGCCACGCCCTGTGGACGAGGCGGTTCGCTTCCGGCCGATCGCCGATCTCGGCCTCGGACAGCGAGCCTCGTCGCACGGGAGGCGGAAAGTGCGGTGCCGCAATCGCAAATTGCTGCACCTCCTGAACTTTCGCCACCTTTGCGGCTCATTCTGTAATTCTGGTGCGATCTTAAAATGTTACGTACGGACTGTCTAGATGTTACGGCCGGATCCGTGGAACTTTTGTCGAGTTTGGGCGAAAGTCCAGCACCGTCGGTCGAAACTCTCCCTGTTCGGCGCGGAGAACGGGACAGGGAACACGCGAGGGAACACGGAGAAGCGGGCAGGCCGTCCTGAGGTGTCGCGAGATCGACCGCCGTCCCACACTCAGGAGGGCAAGAAGGTCCAAGAAGCCCGCCGATAAGGCGAGGCCCCGTTCAATGGCCCCCGCTCACCTGGCTCTTCTTCCTGACGTCCGTGGCCACAGGGCGGCGGGCGCCGTTCAGTGGCCCCTGAACGCCTCCTCCAGCCACCAGGAGCCGCGCTCGCGGGTGATCTTGGCGTGGACGAGCAGCGGCCGGTCGCGCGGCCCCCGCAGCCAGGCGGCCACGCCGTCGAGGTCCGGCACGCCGGAGACGGTGACGGCGGCGCAGCCGTGACCGCGCGCGATGGAGGCGAGGTCGGCGGGCGGGAAGGTGACGGTGTCCAGGCGGTGACCGGCGAAGTGGTGCACCTCCGCGCCGTACGCCTCGTCGTCGTAGACCACGATCACCATCGGCAGCCCGAGCCGGACCACCGTCTCCAGCTCCGCGATGCCCATCAGCGCGCCGCCGTCGCCGAGGGCGGCGACCGGCAGGCGGTCGGGACGGGCCAGCGCGGCGCCCACGGCGGTGGCCAGGCCGAGGCCGACGGCCTGGAAGCCCTGGGTGAAGCAGAAGCCGTCCTCGTCGGGGACATCCAAGAACATGGCCGGATATCCCATGAAATTCCCGGAGTCGGTGGCGACGATGCGCTCGTCCGGCAGCAGGTCGTCCAGGGCGATGGTGAGCGTCCGGGGGTCGATCCGGCCGTCGCCGCTCTCGTCCTCGTACGGCACGTTCCGCCACGCGCGCTCGGCCGCGATCCGGCCGGCCAGCGCGGGCGTGCGGTAGCCGCGCGGCGCCGGGCTCGACGGGCCGGACGGGCGCGACCCCGCGGGCCGCAGCACGTCGGCGACGGCGGCGGCCACCTCGGGGATGTCGCCGACCAGGCCCAGGGAGACCCTCTGGTGGACGGCGATGGACTCCTCGTCCAGGTCGATCTGGACGACCTCGGTGCCGGGCCCGACGAGCGCGCCGTGCCGGGTGGTCCACCCGTTGAGCGAGCAGCCCCAGGCCACCAGGACGTCGGCGTCGCGGATGAGCCGGGCGGCCAGCGGGGAGGAGAACCCCCCGCTGACGTCGAGGTCCCACGGGTTGCCGCGGAAGAGCCCCTTGGCCACCGCCGAGGTGGCCAGCAGCGCCCCGACGAGGTCGGCCAGCTCCTCTAGCTGGTGCCGGGCGCGCCGGGCGCCGCGTCCGGCGACGAACACCGGCCTCTCCGACCGCGTCAGCATCCAGGCCAGGGCCTCGGCGCCGCCGTCCGGCCACACGCGGGCGAGGGTGCCGGTCTTCCGCTCCGGGAGAGCCGGGAGGGCCGGGGCCGAGCCGGGGCCGGGCCCGCCGTCGGCCCGCTGCACGTCGAGCGGCAGGTTGAGGAGCACGGCCCGGCGTTCGCGGGTCGCCGTCGCGTACGCCCGGACGGCGGTCTCGGTCGCGGAACCGGCGTCGTCCACCCGCATCGGCACCGCGCCGACCGCCGTGGCCAGGGCGTCCTGGTCGATGTGGAAGTTGGAACGCGTCTCGGTGGCCTCACCGGCCAGCACCACCAGCGGGGTGCCGCTCTTGGCGGCCTCGGCGAGCCCGGTCAGCGCGTTGGTCAGCCCCGGCCCCTGGTGCACGCTCACCACGCCGACCTTGCCGCTCACCCGGGCGTACGCGTCGGCCATCGTGGCGGCCCCGGCCTCGTGACGGGCGGCGACGAACCGGGCGCCACCGTCCACCAGCGCGTTGGTCACGTGGAAGTTGCCGCTGCCCACCACGCCGAACACCGTGTCGACGCCGAGCGCGGCCAGCGTGCGGCCCACCACCTCGGCGACGATCATCGCCCCGCCCGGGGGCCGGTGGCGCGGCGGATCCGGCCCGTGGCCCGCGACGGCGGGCGGGTGAGGAGGTCGGCCTCGATCGCATCCATAGCGCCTTACAGTAACGGCACGTCACCGTTTTCGGTGATCATGATGCCGCCCTTCACGCCGGGCCGGGGACGGCGACGCACCGCCGGACCGTCCGGGGCCGGTGCGGATCGCGTGGAGGATGCCCGCCGGCGCTTCCGGTTCCCGGGAAAGCGATCCGGCGGCGCGGCCGGGCGACGGTCGCACCCTCCGAACGACGCGGACCGGCACCGTCGGCATTCACCTTCGCATCGGCCCGGCGCCTGGCGGGCAGGCCTTGGAAACGCGAAACAGATAACCGGATCTATCCGAATCATCGCATGCGGATGAGGTTTGCTCCCGGCGGGATATCGAGGTTGTCCGTATGCCCGAAAACACGCGGTGAGCTGCTCCAGAGCGCTTTTCGCCATCCATCGGACGCGTTGAGAAACGCATGGCTCACATAAGGGGAAGTATTCAGGTGAGAAACCATTCTCCCGCCTCCGCCGGCACGGGCGGAAAGGTCACGAGGACGGTTGTGGATCGGGCTTTTCCCGGGAGCCGGGAAACGACCGGCCGGTCCATTGTGAGACCGTCGAAAGAATCGCCGTGACCTCAGACGGGCACGCGAAGGGAGTCGCGCTTCCGGGCCCCGCGCACCACGGTGAGGGACAGCGCGGCGAGGCCGAAGGCGGCCAGCATGATGACGGCCATGGAGATCGTGCCGCCGCCGAGGAGACCCGACAGGGGCGAGGCGGCCGCGCCGAGGACGAACTGGCTGCCGCCGAGCAGGCCGGAGGCCGCTCCGGGAGCGTCGTGGCCGAGCGACTGGACGACGGTCGTGGTGGCGGGCAGCGCCGTGCCGAGACCGGCGACGGTGACGAACAGGCAGGCCCAGGTGACGGCGAGGGAACCGCCGGTCGTGACCAGCGACGCGACCAGGGCCGCCGTACCGGTTCCGGCCACGGACAGCCCCGTGACCAGCAGGGTGCTCACCCGGACGCGGGCGGACAGGCGGCCGAAGAGGAGGCTGGAGGCCAGCATGCCGAGGGCGTTGGTGGCGAAGACGAGGCTGTACCGCGTGGCCGAGAGGCCGTAAACGTCCTGGAAGACGAACGTCGAGCCCGCGATGTAGCTGAAGAGCGCGGCCCCGGTGAAGGACGAGGCGAGCACGTACCCCACGAGGGCGGGCCGCCCGGCGAGCATCGCGACGGCCCTGAGCACGCCGGTCACCCCGCTCGATCGCCTGCGGCCGGCGGGCAGGCTCTCCGGCACCCAGGCGAGGACCCCCGCGATCAGCAGGACGCCGAAGCCCGCCAGCGCGACGAAGACGAGGCGCCAGGAGCCGGCGCCGAGGATGGCCCCGCCGAGCACCGGCGCGGCCACCGGGGCCGTGAACACGATCGCGGACAGGGTCGCGAAGTGGCGGCCCGCCTCCGGGGTGCCGTGGAAACGGTCGGTGAGCACGGCCCGGGCGACCACCATGCCCGCCGCCCCGGCGACCCCCTGCAGCAGCCGCGCCGCGTTGAAGACCTGGATGCTCGGGGAGGCGGCGCAGGCCAGCGACAGCACCGTGAACAGCGCGGCGCCGGTCAGCAGGACGCGGCGGCGGCCCACCGCGTCGCTGACCGGGCCCAGGAGGAGCTGTCCCGCCGCGAGCCCGACGAGGAAGGCCGTCAGGGACAGCTGGACCGAGGGGGCCTCGGTGCCGAAGGATCCGGCCAGGCCGGGGAAGCCGGGCACGTACATGTCGATGGACAGCGGAGCGACCGCGGTGAGGCCCGCGAGCACGAGGAGGAGCCGGCCGGTGCGCTTCCGGCCGGTGGCCGGAGCCTGGTTCTGGGACGCCGGAGCCTGGTTCTGGGGCATGGGTGAGCCGCTTTCCGGCTTGGGACATGTGCGGGAGCCGCCGATATGCCGGTGATCATCGACGGTGAAGATTATGCATGGTCCGCCGGAAGAATGACACCACTAGTCATGGAAGATCCATTCGATTAGCATCGGCGCTGACCGCTTCCGGACACAACTGTTGACATTCAGGGTTGTGAGGCCCGCGATACATGTCGCCGGCCCGTGATAGGCAACCCGACAGCTTTTCCAGCAGGCTGTTCTCCCCAGTGGAGGGTTATTCGTTCCACCCCATCCCGCGCCGCGGCATGCCCGCGTTGAAGGAGGACGGATGCGTACACCCGACATCTACCTGCGCAGTATCGGCGTCCATCTGCCGCCGGTGGTCAGCATCGAGACGGCGGTCGCCGAGGGCCGCTATCCGGCGGAGGAAAAGGAGTATTTCCGCCTCGGCGGCGCGGCGGTGGCCGGCGACGTGCCGGCTCCCGAGCTCGCGCTCCGCGCGGCCCGGCACGCGTTCGAGCGCTCCGGCGGGATGTCGCCGCGCGATCTGGACCTCATGCTGTACGTCGACGTCTGGCACCAGGGGCCCGAGGGCTGGCTGCCGCAGTACTACCTGCAGCAGCACCTGGTCGGCGGCGACGTCCTGGCGGCCGAGCTGCGGCAGGGATGCTGCGGGATGTTCAACGCGCTGCAGTTCGCCGCCGGGTACCTGCGGCCGGGCGGCACCGCGCTGCTGGTCGGCGCCGACAACCACGGCAGCCCGCGGGTCGACCGGTGGCGCATGATCGAGGGCTACGTGGTGGGCGACGCCGGGTGTGCGCTGCTGCTCACCACGGACCCGGGCTTCGCGCGGTTGCTGTCGGTCAACGTGGTCGTGCTGCCGGAGGCCGAGTCGGTCAACGACGGCGGCGTGCCGCTGTTCCCGCCGGAGGCGACCGTGGGCACCCAGCTCGACTTCGCCACCCGGCACCGCGCGTTCCGGGGGCGGCTGCTCGCCCGCGACGGCGGCGCCGGCGTCATGCTGGCGATCCAGTCGACGCTGATGGAGCTGGTCGACCGCACGCTCAAGGAGGCGGGCATCACCCTCGACGAGGTGGCGCGCGTGGCGTTCCCCCACGGGCGCTGGGACAACGTGGAGGAGCGGGCGAGCTGGTTCGGGCTGACCCTGGACGACACCACCTGGGAGTACGGCTCCGGCGTCGGCCACTTCGGGGTGAGTGACCAGTTCGTCGCCCTCGACCACCTGATGGCCGGCGGGGCACTGGCCCCCGGCGACTACGTGCTGCTCATCGGTGTGGGGGCCGGCAAGACCCTGGCCTGCGCCGTCGTGCGGATCCTCGACATCCCCGAGCAGTACGCCTCCGACGACCTCGGCTGAGCGGCCGTACGCGTCGACGACCGGGCCCGACCGGCCCGGGAGGCGGCGGACATTCCCGGCCAAGAGGCCGTACGCGTCACCGCTCGGGCCCGACCGGCCCGGGGGCGGCGGACATTCCCGGTCGAGCGGCCATACGTATCGGCGTTCGGGCCCGATCGGCCCGGGGGCGGCGGACGTTGCCGGTCGAGCGGCCGTATGTGCCGCCGTTCGGGCCCGACCGGTCCGGGAGGCGGCGGACGTTGCCCGGCTGGGTGGCCGTGTGCGTCGACGGTCGAGTCCGGCCGGTCTGAGAGGCGGCGGAGACGCCTGGGTCCGGCCAGGCGCGACCATTCCTGTCCCGCCGCCGTCGTGGAGATTCTCGAGTCGCCCGTGCGGGCGCGAATATGGGAGGCGATGTGTGATGGACCAACCGGCCGAGATGATCGCGCTGATCGGGATCGGCTGCCGGCTGCCCGGCGGCGTCGGCTCGGTGGACGACTACTGGAACCTGCTGTGCGAGGGCCGGGACGCCGGCGGACCGGCGCCCGCCGACCGCTGGCGCGACTACGCCGACCGCGGCCCCTCGTACGCGGCGGCGTTGCGCCGCACCCTCTCGTACGGCAACTTCCTGGACGGGGCGGCCGACTTCGACGCGGAGTTCTTCGGGCTCTCGCCGCGCGAGGCGGAGCTGATGGACCCGCAGCAGCGCCTGGTGATGGAGACCGCGTGGGAGGCGCTGGAGCACGCCGGGGTGTCGCCTGACGCGCTGGCCGGTACGGACGCGGGCGTGTACGTGGGCGTCTGCACCGGCGACTACGGGCATCGCCTGCTGGAGGATCTGCCCGACATCGAGGCGTGGACCGGGATCGGCGCGGCCACCTGCGCGGTCGCCAACCGGGTGTCGTACGCGCTCGACCTGCGCGGCCCGAGCATGGCGGTGGACACGGCGTGCTCGGCGTCGCTGGTCGCCGTCCACCTGGCCGTGCAGGCCCTGCGCGCGGGCGAGACCGACGTGGCGCTGGCCGGTGGGGTGAACCTCATCCTGTCGCCCGGCGAGACGCTGACACTGGACGCCGCGGGCACGCTGGCGCCCGACGGGCGGAGCAAGTCGTTCGACGCCGCCGCCGACGGCTACGGGCGGGGCGAGGGCGCGGCCGTCGTGGTGCTCAAGCGGCTCGCGGACGCCGTACGGGACGGGGACCGGGTCCTGGCGACCGTCCGCGGCAGCGCGGTCAACCAGGACGGCCGTACCGCGGGCATCATGGCGCCGTGCGGCCAGGCGCAGGAGCACGTGATGCGCCGCGCGCTGCGGCAGGCGGGCGTCGAGCCGGGCACGGTCGGGTACGTCGAGGCGCACGGCACCGGCACGGAGGTCGGCGACCCCATGGAGGCGGGCGCGATGGCCGCCGTGTACGGGGCGGACAGGCCGGCGGGGCAGCCGTGCCTGATCGGTTCGGCCAAGTCCAACATCGGTCACCTCGAAGGCGCCGCCGGTGTCGCGGGCCTGGTCAAGGCCGTCCTGGCGCTCGACCGCGGCGAGCTCCCGCCGAGCCGACTCGAAACGCCCACCCCGGCCGTCGACTGGGCGGGCGCGGGGCTGCGGGTGGTCGGCGCGCTCACGCCCTGGCCCGCCTCCGCGCATCCGCGCCGGGCCGCGGTCTCCGCCTTCGGCTACGGCGGCACCGTCGCCCACGTCGTCCTCGAACAGGCGCCACCGGCCGGCCCGCTCGCGACGGGGAGCACGGGAAGCACCGGGAGCGCGGAAGGCGCGGGAAGCGCGGGGAGCACCGAGAGCACGGGGAGCACCGGGAGCACGGGAAGCACGGGAAGCACGGGAAGCACGGGAAGCACGGGGAGCACCGGAAGCACGGGAAGCGCGGCCCGGCTGTACCCGGTGTCCGCCGCGTCACCGGCGGCCCTGCGGCAGGCCGCGGGCAACCTCGCCGGCGTCGCAGGACACCTGCCCCCGGCCGACGTCGGGCACACGCTCGCGCTGCGCCGCGCCCACCTGCCGCACCGGGCCGTGGTCGCCGCGAGGAGCCCGGCCGCGCTGGCCGACCGGTTGCGCGCCCTGTCCACCGGCGCCTCGCACGACGCGGTGACCACCGGGCGGGTGCTCGTCGATCCCGGTCCAGGACCGGTGTTCGTGTTCTCCGGGCACGGCTCGCAGTGGGCCGGCATGGGCCGGGAACTGCTGGAGACCGAGCCGGTGTTCGCCGCGGTGATCGACGAGCTGGAGCCGGTGTTCGCCGCCGAGATCGGCTTCTCGCCACGGAAGGCGCTCACCGAGGACGACCTGACCGAGGTGGACCGGATCCAGACCATGATCTTCGCGATGCAGCTCGGCCTCGTCGAGCTGTGGCGGGCGCACGGGGTCCGTCCGCACGCGGTCATCGGCCACTCGGTCGGCGAGATCGCCGCCGCCGTGACGGCCGGGGCGCTGAGCCGCCTGGACGGCGCCCGGCTGATCTGCCGCAGGTCCCTGCTGCTGCGGAAGGTCGCGGGCCGCGGGGCGATGGCGATGGTGCACCTGCCGTTCGCCGAGGTGGCACGGCAACTGGGGGACCGCGCCGACGTGGTCGCCGCGATCGCGTCGTCGCCCGGTTCGACGGTCGTCTCCGGCGACCCGGACGCCGTGGCCGAGGCGGTGACCGGCTGGATCGAGGAGGGTGTCCCGGCCCGCCGGGTCGCCTCCGACGTGGCGTTCCACGGGCCGCAGATGGATCCGCTCCTGGCCGGCCTGACCGCCGCCGCGGCGGACCTCGCGACCGGTGTCCCCGGCATCCGCGTCTACTCGACGGCACTGGACGACCCACGGGCGGGCCACGGCTTCGACGGCGCGTACTGGGCGGCCAACCTGCGCCGGCCGGTGCGCCTGGCGGACGCGGTCGCGGCCGCCGCGGCCGACGGGTACCGCGCGTTCGTGGAGCTGTCCGCGCACCCGGTGGTCACCCATTCGGTGCTGGAGACGCTGGGCGCGGGCGGGTACGAGGAGATCTTCGTCGGCGCGTCGTTGCGGCGGAACCGTCCCGCGGGGGCCGCCCTGCTGAACAGCGTGGCCGCGGCGCACTGCGCCGGTCTCGACGTGGACTGGCACCGGCTGCAGCCGGCCGGCGGGCCGGTCACGCTCCCCTCGTACCCCTGGCAGCACCGCAGGCACTGGCGTACGCCGTCCGCCCCCGACGTCACCGGCCGCGGCCACGAACCGGGCACGCACACGCTGCTCGGCGACGTCGTCGACCTCGCGGGCACCGACGTGCGGCTCTGGCGGACCGTCCTGGACGACCAGAGCCGGCCCTACCCCGGCAGCCACGCCATCGAGGACGTGGAGATCGTGCCGGCCGCGGTGCTCGCGGCCACCTTCTTCGCCGCCGCCGGAGGCCAGGCGCTCGGCGAGGTGACGATGTCGGCGCCGCTGCTGACCGCCGACCGCCGCGAGGTCCAGGTCGTACGGCAGGGAACCGGGCTGCGGCTGGCGGCCCGTGCCGCGGGTGATCCGGACGCCTCCTGGCAGATGATCGCCACCGCCGAGGTGCCCGCCGACCCGGGAGAGGCACCGGTTCCCCCGGCGCACCCGCTCGTCCCGGCGGAGCCGGGCCTGATCAAGCAGCGGCTCGCCGCCGTCGGCGTGCCCGGCACCGGGTTCGACTGGACGGTCGAGGAGCTGCTGCGCGGCCACGGCGCGCTGCGCGCCCGGGTCCGGTGCGGGCCGGCCGCCACGTGGGCGCCCGTGCTGGACGCGGCGATGTCCGTGGCGCCGAGCGCGTTCCCCGGCGACCCGCTGCTGCGCATGGTGACGAACGTCGATCGGCTGGTCACTGTCGGAGAGCCGCCCGACACGGCCGACATCGAGGTCTGGCTCGACCCCGAGCGCGCCGACACGGTGCTGGTACGGGTGACCGACCGCGCGGGCGCCGTCGTCGGCTGGCTGTCGGGACTGCGGTACCCGGTGATCGACGTGCCGGCCGCCGCGGAGAACGGCCCCGAAGGCGTCCGGCCCGCCGAGTCCATCGCCGATCTGGGGCCGGAGGAACTGCGCGCGTTCCTGCTCGCGGAGGTCGGCGTGCAGATCGCCCAGGAGATGCGGCTGGCGCCCGCCGACCTGTCGCCGTACCGGCCGCTGGTCGAGCAGGGGCTGGACTCGGTGCTGACGGTGATCGTCCGGCGGCGGCTGGAGCGGCGGTTCCGGTGCTCGCTGCCGACGACCCTGCTGTGGCGGCAACCGACCGTCGCCGCGGTCTCCGACTACATCGCGGGCCTGGTGTCCGTCTCGGCCGGGGACGGCCACGCCGACGCTCCGGTGGGCGGGCCGATGTAGTCGCCCCCCACGTCCCGGCACTCCCAGCGGCCGAAGGAGCCGCCGCGCCGCCGGTGGGCGAACGGGCCGGTCACCCACCGGTCTCGGCGATCCCTTCGGGCCGACCACCCACCGGTCTCGGCGATCCCTTCGGGCCGACCACCCGCCGGGCTCGGCGACCCCCTTTCCCGCTGGACGACTCCCGCCACCGCCGGTGAGCCGGGTCACGCGCCGCGGGCGCCGAGCCGGTCGAGCGCGGCGGCGCTCGGGCTGCCGGGTTCCGCGGTGTAGAGCACCAGCCGCACGCCGGTGCCGGGCAGCAGCAGGGTCTGGCACTCCAGGTCGAGCTCGCCCAGCTCCGGGTGGCGGAGGTGCTTGCGCAGCGTCGATATGGGTCGTACGTCATGGCTGCGCCAGCCGGCGGCGAACTCCGGGCTGTGCGCGGCGAACTCGTTGACCAGCTCGCCGAGCACGCGGTCCGCCGGGTAGCGGGCGCGGGCCGCGCGCAGCTGGGTGGCGGACTGCCGGGCGAACTCCGCCTCCGCGCCGGCCGGTGCCGTGCAGACGACGCCGCCCAGCCGGATGGACAGCCGCACGGTGTTGCGCTCCTCGGCGGGCAGCGACCCGAAGTCGACGATCAAGGCGGCGGCCGCGTCGTTCCAGGCCACGATCTCCTCTCGCTCGTCGACCAGGTAGGCGGGTACCGGCCCGAGCCGGTCCAGCAGCCGGCGGTCGGCGGCGGGCACCGGCGCCCGGTCGGCGTCCGTGCCGGGCGGGGCCTGCCCGGCCAGCCGTGCCAGGTGCTCGCGCTCCGTGGCGGTGAGCCGCAGCGCCGTGCCCAGCGCGGCCAGCACCTGCGGGGACGGACGCGGCGCGCGGGCCTGCTCCAGCCGTTCGTAGTAGCTGGTCGACACCCCCGCCAGCGCGGCCACCTCCTCGCGGCGCAGCCCGGGAGTGCGCCGGGCGCGGCGGCCCGGCGGGTGGACGGCGGCGGCCGGCACCTGGTCCGGGCGCAGTGCCTCTCGGCGGCGGCGCAGGAAGTCGGCCAGCTCGCCTCTGGGGGTCCCGGTGGTACCGAAGGCTCTGCTCACCCTGTCAGGTTCGCACAGCGGCGCCCGGCCTAGCCACGGACCGGTGGTCCGGGGCTCAGCCGTCCGTTCCCCGGCGGCGGGCCCGAGCCCAGGCTGGCATGGTCACACCCCGCTGGATTCCGGAGGACCACCGTGCCATGCACCACCGAAGAGACGTTCCGCCGGCTGCTGGACCTGCTGCTGACCAAGGACATGAACGCCGTCGCCGACCTGTGGGCCCAGCCCGAGCCGCTCGGCTCGCTCAGCCCGGAGGCCGTCCGATGACCGGCGTACTGGTGACCGGCGGCACGGGGAAGACCGGGAGCGCGCTGGTGGACCTGCTGCGAGGCGGTGAGGTGCGGGTCCGGGTGGCCAGCCGCAACCCGTCCGCCGACGATCCCGACGCGGTCCGGTTCGACTGGGACGACCCGGCCACCCATCCGGCCGCGCTGCGGGGGACGGACCGGGTCTTCCTGGTGCCTCCGGTGAACACCGTGGATCCGATGCCGTCGGTCGGCCCGTTCCTGGACCTGGCGCGACGCCTCGGCGTGCGCCGCGTGGTGCTGCTCGGCTCCGCCATCGTGCTGCCGAACGCTCCCGGCGCGCTGGAGATGGCCGCGCGGGTGCGGGCCACGCCCGGCTGGGTCGTGCTGCGCGCGTCCGGGTTCATGCAGAACTTCCTGGGCCCCCACCCGCTCGGCGAGCGGATCCGGCGGCAGGGCGAGATCCGCGTCGCCGCCGGTGACGGCCGGTTGGGCTGGATCGACGCGCGGGACATCGCGGCGGCCGCCGCCGCCCTGCTGATCGACCCGGATGTCGATCCCGGCGACCGGCGTGACCACCTGCTCACCGGGCCGAAGGCGTTGAGCTACGGGGACGCGGCGGCGATCATCACCGCTCGCACCGGCCGGCCGATCCGGGTGCGGCACATCGGGTCCGACGAGCTGGCGGGCACCTACCGGGCCGCCGGCATGCCGGGCGAGTTCGCCGACGCCCTCGCCGCCGTGGAGGACGGCATCAGGGCGGGACGGGAGGATCTGGTCAGCACCGCGGTGCTGGACCTGACCGGCCGCCCGCCCCGCCCCTTCGCCGAGTTCGTCCAGGACCACGCGACCGCGTGGGCGGACGCCGGCCCGCCCGGGTGACGACCGGCGCCCGACGGCCCTTCGAACCCTGAACCGGCCCGTCGTCCAACTCCTGAACTCCTGAACGCCCGTCAGCGCTCTGCCTGGCGTCTGGAGACGCGCGACGGCTACACCTTGAACGATCCCGGCGTCTGGAGATGCGCGACGGCTACACCTTGAACGATCCCGGCGTCTGGAGATGCGCGACGGCTACACCTTGAACGATCCCGGCCTCTGGAGATGCGCGACGGCCACACCTTGAACGATCCCGGCCTCAGCGCCTGGCAATCCGGGCACAGGATCGACCCGGATGACCGTTCCTGCGGAAACCGGGGCGCGATCCGCGCCGTCCCGGGGACTGCCGCCCGAGCGGCAGTCCCCGGGACGGCTGCCTGGTCAGCCGCTTGGGAGCTGTACCTGGCTGCGGAACAGGTAGTGGTCGGAACAGGGGTGGTCGTCGCCGCCGCACTGCCCGACGTTCGTCAGGTGCTCGACCCGGCCGGGCGGCACGAAGAGGTGCCAGCGGCTGGCGAACACGTAGTCGATCTTCTGTGGCTGGTTGCCGCTCGCCTCGTTGCCCCAGTGCGTGGGGCCGCCGCTCTGGCGCGGGACGCACGAGCCGAGTTCGCCGCAGTCGCGTTCCTGGTCGACCTCGTTGAAGTCACCGCCGCCCGCCGGATCGGCGTACAGCGTGTTGAGGCCACTGTTGGACGGTGGCACCCGGATGTTGAAGTCGCCGGCCAGGACGAACGGCATGTTCTTCGCCTGCGGGCCGAAGACGCGCGCCAGTTCGCGAGCCTGCTGCTCGGCGTCCGCGTACGGGTTGGACTGGCCGCCCTTCTCCTGGTCCAGGTGTGTCGAGCAGGCCTTGAGGTCGCGGCTGGTGCCGGGCAGCCGCGCGACGACGCAGGCCACACTCCGGTCCACGCCGGAGAGGTTCTCGCCGGGGAGGGCGATGCGTTCCTCCAGTTCGTTGTCGGCGTTGAAGACGAAGCCCTGGTGACTGAGCACCGACCCCCGCACCAGCACGGCGTTGCCCGCTGACATGCGGGTGTCGGGTGGGAAGCCGAGGAAACAGTCCGGCACGGTGAGCTGGCTGGCGTGGTAATAGCCGCTCATCGCGTACCCGATGGCTTCCAGCCGGACGCCGAGGTGTTCGAACTGGCGCAGGCAGACCTCGTTCAGCGAGATGACGTCCGGGTTGCGGGCCTGCACCTCCTGCACCAGGCGCTCCACGACGTCGTAGTCGCCGAGGTTCTTGGCGGCGCCGGCGAGGTTCCAGTGCAGGACGTCGAGCGTCGTGCCGGTGACGGGGACGAAGGCGACGGCGTCGAAGGCGATGTCCTGGGTGCCGTCGCCGTCCGGGGTGACCGAGTGCAGTTGCACGTCGGGCTGGTTGTTGAACCTGAACGTGCCCAGCGACGCCCAGCGGTTGCCGGTGCCGGGCTGGACCAGTGTGCTGACGCGTTCGCCGTTCGCGGTGCGGACCATGTACCGGGCCTTGCCGGTGTGGGCGCCGTGGTCGGGCAGAGCGACGAGCACCTTCCACAAACCGGTGATCGACTGGTTGAGCCGCCAGGTGGCGTCGACGCGCAATCTGCCGCCTTCGGCCTGTGCCGTGCGGGTGTGGGTGAACCAGAAGTGCCCCCCGAACCCGCCGCCGATCTGGTGGGTGTCGATCTTGCCCGGGTAGTTGCCGTTGGCGTCGGGGTAGAACCGGAACTGGAAGGTGCCTTGGTTGGTCCAGGGCCGGCCGCAGTTCGGCCGGATGGACGGTGTCCCGTCCGGCAGGTTGTCGATGATCCTGGCGTTGGCGGGCAGCCCGGTGAGGGAGCAGTTCGGCGGGTAGGCCGTGCCGTCGTCCTGGTAGGCGTAGCCGGGGTCGAAGCGCAGCAGCTCGTTGCCGCAACTGTAGGAACAATCGGGCTTCCAGGTGGACGACTGGTGGTACCAGCACTTGAGGTCGCGCAGACCGGCCGCGTTGACGTGCGCGCACGGACCGGCGGGCTCGCCGATCACGTCGGGATCCGTGGGCGGGTAGGTGGCGCCCGGGACACAGTTGTTGCTCACGTCGCAGAACTGGGCCACGGGCGGCTTGACCCTGGCCCGGTTCAGCGGGGCGGTGACGGCGTCGCCGTTCCACCACGCGGCGCGGTAGCCGGAGACCAGCACGCCGGGCGCCTCGAGCACCTCGACCGGGTGACCGGCCCAGCCCAGCACCTTCTCCGGGTAGGGCCAGTGCTGCGGGTGCGCGGCGTCCTCGTAGGTGACGTCGAGGAACGCGGTGCGGTTGGCCGGGTACTTGGGGTTGACCGGGTTGTTGGCCCATCCGACGCCCCACGCGCCGTTGTTCTGCCCGGCCTGGGACTGCGGGTAGAAGCCCGAGTTGTACGCCCACACCGCGTAGAACCAGTTCTCGATCTTCGCCGGATCGCCGTTGTTGATCATCAGGCCGGCCGAGCGGGTCTGGTTCCACTTGTCCTGCAGGATCCGCAGTCCGGCCGCCACGTTCGCCGCGAAGTCCAGCGCGACGGCACGCTGGGTCTGGTACGGCATCGCGGTCTCCCCCGGCTTCTCCCGGCCCGCCAGCCGCATGCCGTCGGTGACCTGTGTGACGCCGTACCCGCAGTCGGCCTCCGGCCAGCGGATCGTCCAGTCGTCAGAGGTGTCGGGGTCGTAGACGTCGAGCCCGTAGTAGTTGCCGATCAACGGGTTCGCGGTCACGCCGGGCACCGCGAAGCGAGCCGCCTGCCACAGGTTGGACTCCTGGGCGGCGATCCCGAGCATGATCTGCGCCGGCACCGCTCCCCCGCCGGTCAGCGCCCGCGGCGGGAACAGGCCCTGCGGGGTGTAGGCCGGCATGCCGAGGTTCTTCCAGTTCGCCGGCCGGGACACGTTCAGCACCCCGCGTACGGCCTGGTCGACCGCCCATTCGACCTGGCGCGGCTTGGGCTGCATCGCCTGGTTGCGCGGGTCACCGCGGGGCACCGAGCAGTACCGCTCGGCGAAGTCGGCCGGGTCGGTCGGACTCGCCGCGACAGCGGCCCGCCCGGCCTCCCGCTCACCCTTTCCGGCGTCGCCGGCGCCGGCGGCGACCTCGGGCGAGGCGGTGAAGGCGGCGCCGATCCCGGTCTTCGTCGCGGTCGCCTTGACCGCCAGCGGCCTCGGCCCGGACCCACCGGTGGCCCCCGGGCTCGTCACCGGCAGCACGGAGGTGACCACCAGCTCACCGTCCAGGGAGGGCCGCGCTCCGGACGGCGCGTCCAGCCCCGTGACGCTGCCCGAGCCCGCCACGAACGCCTTCGACCCCAGCACGAACACCCGGCCACCACGACCGGAGGCCACATCGAGCCCGGTCAGCGAACCCGAGGCCAGCGTGGCCGGGACGGCGCGCCCCTTGTCCGCTACGGACACCCGGCGGACCTCCGCCCGGTCGGCGCCGGAGCGCTGCAGGTAGACCACTCCGCCGTCGGCGTCGGCGGCCACGTCGAACGGCACTCCCTCGGTCGCGGCCAGCACCCGCCGCGATCCGTCGTCGGCGACGCGGACCAGGGCGCCGCTGTCGGCCGCGACGATCCCCCCGTCCACCGGAACCGCCGACGTCAGCTGGCCGGGCACCTCGATGCGGGCGCCGATCCGGGCCTTCTCGGCGTCCACCCGGATCAGCCGCGTGCGGCCCAGGTCGGCGTCCCCGCCCTGGGTCAGCACCGCCTGCTCGCCCGCGCCGCACGCCGGTGTGAAGTAGGCCAGGCTCGACCGCACCGGCAGCCGGGTCACGGCGCCGCTCTTCAGGTCGACCACCGCGGTGAAGCCGCCCCGGTCGAACAGCTGCTCGTCGTTGGTGAACGTCCGTGGCGCGTACACCACGACCGCGTGCCGGCCCGAGGCCGTCACGCACATGTTGCCGATCCACCGATCGGTCTCCACGCCCGCTTCGCCGAGCGTGGCCACGGTCCGCCAGGCGTAGCCCGCCGCCGCGTCGGCGGCCAGCACGTGGAATCCGGTCGCGTCCCCCGTCGCGAGCAACGCCCGGTCGGTGGAGGACTGCCATCGCTCGCCCAGGACCCGGCCGCGCTCGGCCGCCGGAACCGCGGCGGGTGCCGTCGCCGCCACGGGTCGTGCGCGCACGTCGTCCTCCGGTCCCGGTGGCGCGGCGCGGGCCACCTGGGGGACGGCGAGCACGCCGGCCAGCAGGCAGGCCGTCATCATGCCTCGCATTAAAACTCGAGCTCCCATGCCCGCAATCTGCACGATTACCACAGGCCTGTGAACAGGTTTACGGCACAACGCAAACCTAGTCATAATGACAGTGATGTCTACGGGGGAGACGGGCCATGCTGCGTGTGCATTTCACCTCGGCAGACCTCGCGCGCACCGGACTGACCACCGTCGCCGACCCTTTGTGGGAAATCCTGCTCAGCCATTTCCGGCTGATCGAACGTGACCGGCCGATGTTCATCCAGCCGTGGATCTCCCGGCTGCGGAGCCGCCCCGACCTGCTGACGATGATGCGGCCCGCGGCCACGCTCCTGTCCGGGCTCGCCCCGCTCGGGCCCTACTTCCCCGACTTCCTCACTCCCGCCGAGTCGGCGGCCGGCCTCGAAGCCGGCCTGGAAGCCGTGGGCGCCACGGACCGGCGCCGGCTGCGGGACGAGCTCGACCTGCTGCACCAGTCCAACCGGCGCCGCGGCCGCGCCACCCCCGGCTGGCTCGCCGGCTTCGTCGGCGCGAAGAGCGACCCGCTGACCTCCCTGACGAAGGCGCTGCGCGAATACCACCGCGCCGCGGTGGGTTCCCACGACGACCTGATCCGCAGATGCGTCGCGGCCGACGTCGAACCTCGGGTGAACGCGCTGCTCGCCGGTGGCGTCGAGGCGCTGTTCCGCAGCTTCGAGCCGCTGATGCGGTGGCGTCCGCCGGTGCTGGAGGTGCGCTACGACGTCGAGCAGGACCTGTACCTGCGGGGCCGGGGCCTGCGGCTCGTGCCGTCGTTCTTCTGCCACGGGTCGGCCGTGTCGCTGGCCGACAACGACCTGCCACCGGTCCTGATCTACCCGATCGCGCCGGAGCCCCGCTGGGAGGCGGTCTGCTCGGCCGACCCGGCGGGTCCGCTGGCCGACCTCATGGGCGCGACCCGTGCGGCCGTACTCGCCGCCCTGCGGCACGGCGCCTCCACCTCGCAGCTGGCGGCGACCCTGCACACGTCGCCGGCCTCGATGAGCCGCCACACCAAGACCCTGCGGCATGCCGGGCTGATCACCAGCACCCGTCGCGGACCCGCCGTCCTGCACGACCTCACCCCGCTCGGCTGGAAGCTCCTCGACCGTTCCGAGGCCCAGGTCTGAGCACCTCTCGCATCGCCGCGCAAAGGTCTTGCCCGCCCTGCGGCGTCGATCGACAGTTCGGGCCGTGCGGGTGCGCGGCCGTGACGATGGCGGCAGGGCCGGAAGCGGCAGCCGGGCGTGGGCGCGGACCGCCGTGCCGATCGCCTCGATCATGGCGCTCCCCGGCACGGCCGTCACCGCCGCTCTCACGCACGGGCTGGAACAGCGCTCCGCGCGGCACCGGCTGCCGTCTGGGTCCGCCGCCTCGCCGTACGCGGGGACCGGCCTGAACGACGACGAGGACGCGGCAGCCGCCCGGTCGTGGACCGGCGGATCGGGACCGCCGCTGACCGGGGCTTTTACGCTGAGGCGTAAGGAGTTGGACGCATCCGTTCACGTGTCGCAGGCTGATTGACGACCCGCGCCGACCGGAACAGGGGACTCACTGAATGCCGGTGACCATCCATCCACGCAGCACCTGGGCCGTTCACGTGGCAGCCGCGGACCGGCCCCAGGCGGCCGGCCGTCCGGTGAAGTCCTCCGGCAGGTGGGAACCCTGGCTCGGAGGCGTCCTCCTGCACCACCGAGGGGTTGGCTCCTTCTCCCCCGATTCGGAGGAGGACTGCGAGAAAGACGTGGCGCAGGTCTTCGCCGAGGACATCAACGACGTCTACGACGACATCAGTTACAACTACTTCGTCTGCCCGCACGGCAACGTCTACGAAGGCCGCGGCCATGAGCGCGGCGAGGCCAACGGCGGCGACCACATCAGGGTCGACGGCGTCGAGGTGGGCAACAACACGGGCTTCTATTCGATCTGCGCGCTGCATCGATCGTGGGACGAGCCGTCCGAACCCATGCTCCGGAGCATCAGAGACCTCATCGCCCATCTCCGCGACGATGCCCCCATGCAGGCGGGCTCGCTCATCCTGCCGCACGCCAGCGGCTGGAAGACCGACTGCCCGGGCACCCTCACGCCGTACGCGACGAACGGCTCTCCCGTCGACCCGTCCGTGGCCTGGGAAGACGGCGTGCTCATGGACATGAACGTGTTCGGCGCGCAGAAGTGGGTGAACGACCGGTACGACGAGCTGGCCCCCGGCTACCTCAAGTGCCTGACGACCGGGCGCACCGGATGGCCGACGGTTCTTTCCCTCACCCAAGCCCTCCAGTACGAGCTGGGAATACGCCCGACGGTACAGAATTTCGGGCCGGGCACGATGCAGGCCGTGCAGAACCACCCCCTGCGCCCGGATACCGAGACGAACCCCGACATCATCTCGATCTACAACTGGGCACTGTGGTGCAAGGGCTACGCCGCCGGCCGGCTCTCTCACGTGTGGGATGAGGCGTCCCGGAACTCCTTCACGCAGCTCCTCGGCCACATGGGACTCACCGGCGTAGTGATCACGAACGCGTTGTGGGCGCGCATCAGCCGGGCGCTGCTGACCATGGACCAGTTCCGGGTCGTGCCGGGCGGAGACGCCGTCACCCAGAGCATCCAGCAGCACATCAACAAACGCTATGTCGCGCAGCGGAACATCCCGGCGATGAATCTCGTGCCGTGCGACGGCCACTACTCCCGCGAAGTGCAGAAGGGCCTGATGATGGCCCTTCAGTACGAGCTCGGGATCGGCGTCAACGACATCAACGGCTATTTCGGGCCCGGCACCGAGTCCGGACTGAGAACGCGCGGCTCCGGGGCTCTCACCGGCGACTTCCGGCTGCTGTTCCGGTCCGCCTGCTTCTTGAACTCGCCCACCTACGGCGATGGGCAGCAGATCCCGTACTCTCCCCAGGACATCCACACCGATGCGCAGACCGCCACCCACACGAACTGGCTGCGCGCGTTCCAGTCCTTCTCCCAGATTCCCGTGACCGGCACCAACGACTACACGACGTGGGCGCAACTGCTCATCTCCGCCGGTGACAGCCGGCGTGAGGCCACCGGTTGCGACTGCATCACCGAGATCACCCTCGATCGCGGCCGGCAGCTCAAGACGGAGGGTTACCAGATCGTCGGCCGCTACCTCGACGAGCACCTTTCCCCGGGGGACCCGTACTATCTCGGCAAGGCGCTGAAGCCCGGCGAGCTGCAGAACATCTTCGCGGCGGGCCTGCGAATGTTTCCGATCTTCCAGTACAACGGCACCCAGCTGGCCAACTTCACCTACGACAAGGGATACGACCAGGGCACGAAAGCCGATGAGAAGGCCCGGGGATTCGGCCTGCCGCAAGGCAGCTGCATCTATTTCGCCGTCGACTACGACGCGATGGACGCCGACATCGACAGCAGTGTCCTGCCCTATTTCCACGGGGTCAGAACCGCGCTCCAGGCGCTCGGCCACCGTTACGAGTTCGGGGTGTACGGCTCCCGCAACGTCTGCATCCGCGTGTCGCGGGAGGCCGGCGCCCGCTGGTCGTTCGTCTCCGGGATGTCGTGGGGATTCTCCGGGAACCTCGGCTACCCGTTGCCGGCCAACTGGTCCTTCAACCAGATACACGAGTACGAGTTCCGTCCCGGATGGGGCCTGGACCGCAACGTGTGGCGTCAAGGCGGCGACCCGGGTGTTTCCTCCGCCGGATCGCCATGAGGAGCCGTCACGTGATCACACGCCGCCAGTTCATCGCCGCCGGGGCTCTCGTCCTCGCTCCTGCCGTAGCCGTACCCGCCGCCGCCACGCGCCCGGCCGCCGCGGGCGCCGACCGGTGGGAATGGGAAGGGGACGAGTCCGCCAACGGCTGGCGCATCGACCCCGGCGAGATCACCCTCCACGCCGTCGAAGGCACGCTCGCCTCGGTGCTCCTGCGTGCGGGGGACGCCGCCACGGTGCTGCTCCACGTCGCCCGCCGCTGGCACTACGAGGTCGCCCCGGTGGACACCGGGCAGGGCGGCGGCCTCTCCGCCCACACCACCGACCGCACGGTGGGGGCCGGCTTCGAGTCGAACCACCTTTCAGGGACGGCCGTCGCCGTTCATCCGGCCGCCTATCCGCTCCACGGTTCGGAGGGACTGTGGCCTCACCAGGAGGTGATCGTGCGTGACATCCTCCTTGACTGCGAGGGCACGGTCCGCTGGGGAGGCGACCTCACACCGGTGAAGGCGTCCCACTTCCAGATCGACGTCCCTCCCGGCAGCGGGAAACTGGCGAGGGTCGCCGACCGGTTGCGTACCGATCAGCACCTGCCCTTTTCGCCCCCGGCGGGCGCCGCGCTGGACCCGGCGACGGCCGCGCGACGCTCGGGATCCCGGAAGCTCAAGCGCACGCAGGCCGGCTGATCGCCCGGAAGCCCGGAAGCTCAAGCGCACGCAGGCCGGCTGATCGCCCGGAAGCTCAAGCGCACGCAGGCCGGCTGATCGCCGCAATGAGCCTTGACGGCAAAAGCGGCCGTTGAACACCGGCTGAAAGTCCCGCCGGCCACGCCCCCGCGCAAACCGGATCCATTCAGTGTTCCTAACTCCTCACTTTACTGCCACAATGTGGATCTGCGCACTATGAGACATCTCCTCGGGGGCTTTCTATGGGGATTTTGCGCATCCATTTTACGGCGGACGATCTGGCGCGTACCTCGGTCGCGGCTGCCAGTGACCCCCTGTGGGATGTGGTGCTCAGCCGCTTCCGGCTTCGCGAACGGGCGAAGCATCCGGTTTTCCGGCCGTGGACGAACGACCTCCGATCGAGGCCCGAGCGCATCGCGCGGATGAAGCCGGGCATGGCCCTGCTCGAAGTCCTGGCGCCGATGGGTCCTTACTGGCCCGACTTCCTCACCCCGCACGAATCGAGGAACGGTCTGGAAAGCGGGCTGACCGCGCTGATGTCCACCTCCCGGGAGCGCGTCCGCGAGGAGTTGCACAGGCTCTCGCGGCACCGCCGCCTGCCGGGCTGGATCAACGGCCTCGCGGGCGGCGACGCGATCGAGATGACGCGGATCGGCGCGGCGATACGCTCCTACCACGAGGTCGCCATCGTGCCGTACCAGAGCCTCATTCACGCGGCCGTCACCGCGGACCGCGCCCAGCGGGCTCGCGATCTGCTGGAGAACGGCACAGAAGGCCTGCTCAACGGCATGACCCCCATCATGAGGTGGCGTTCACCGGTGCTGGAGGTCGACTACGACCTGGACGGCGAGCTCCACCTGCGGGGGCGTGGGCTGAAGCTGGTGCCGTCGTACTTCTGCCGGAGAAAGCCCGTGACGCTGGCGGATCCGGACCTTCCGCCCGTGCTCATCTATCCCATCGAGCAACGCCACCGATGGACGCACACCGGGGTGCACGGCCGCGGCCTCGAGGAACTGCTGGGCCGCACCCGCGCCGCCGTGCTGCTCAGCCTCGCCACGAGCACGACCACCACCGAACTCGCCCGTGCCCTGCGGATCTCTCCCGCCTCCGCCAGCCGGCACACGGCGGTCCTGCGCGAGGCGGGGCTGATCGCCACCCGCCGCGACGGCACCGCCGCGCTCCACCTGCTCACCCCCCTGGGCATCGCGTTGCTCGACGGCGAAGTCCCGGGAGCCGGCGCCCTGACGGCGTAGCGCCGAGCCCGTCCACTTCTTTCACCCTCGCCGTAAAAGTCCTGTTCAGCGCTTCGGGCTCCGCCGCCCAGCGGCGGCGCGCACGGCGGCGACCAGCGTCATTCCGCCACGGTGCAACGAGGTTGTGCCACCGCCCGCCGGGTCGGCTAATGGGACGTGATGGACCGGGACGAACCGGCCATATCAATGCAGGGAGGTTTCCTTGTTCAAAAAGGCGATCGTGCTCGCGATGGTGATCGCGCTGCTGTCCGCCCTCGCTCCTGCCGCGAGCGCGAAGACGACAGGGCTGCTCTGCCGGGGCACCCAGTGCAACGGCGTCGACCCGCAGACAAGCGGCTGCGGCAACGACGCCAGGACCCTGGAGACCGTCGAGGACACCGGCGGATGGGTCATTCTCGAACTGCGCTACTCACCCACCTGTTACGCGGTGTGGGCCCGCGTCAACAACTTCCGCGGGGTCAGCGGCGTGGCGAAGATCATCGGCTACTCCGGCGGCCAGTTCATGTCCGAGCAGCTGAAGACCCTGGCCGCCTATCCGAACGAGAGCGCCTACACGAAGATGATCAGCTTTACGTACACCACGTACGCGTGCTACCGCAAATTCCACGACCTCTTCGGCTGGACCGAGTGGTGCAGCGGAGGCCACCAGCCCTAGCCCCGATGCCGGGAGGTCAGGGGTTCCGGCGGGTGTGTCCAGGGGTTTGGCCGAACCTGGGGACATGAGAACGGAGATCCAGTAGAGCGGGTGATCTTCCACGACCATCCGTCGAAGAACTGGATCTCCGTTGGGCCGACAGGCCGCCAGGTCTGCCCCGGCCTCCGCCGGCGACACCGTCACATCGACCACGCCCGCCAGCTGGATCCGGGAGGAACAGGCCAAGAAGATCCGAGCCGAAGCACGGCTACACCGTGAACCGAACCGCAGGCGGCGGCTCATCCGAGACGACCTCGCGAAGGCGACGAACACCACGGGTGACGCGGTACGGCTCCCGGGAAAGGCTGAGCTGGTCAGGAAGGCCCGGCTGCACGCCGGGCTCGGCGTCCGGCTGACCTATTACCCCGGCAAAAGTTCGGCTGACCTATTACCTCGGCAAAAGAAGAATCCTGGTCAGCTCTACGTCTGACCAGGACCTCATGAAGCGAATCGAACGTGTCCGAGGGGGGACTTGAACCCCCATGCCCCGCAAAGGGCACTAGCACCTCAAGCTAGCGCGTCTGCCTATTCCGCCACCCGGACGTGGTGCCTGCACGTGGGACCGTCATCCCGCGTCGGCGGACTCAGGTTAGCAAACTCTTGAGCCGGCGTCATATCGGTAAGAGGGCGGGCAAGGGCGGGGTGCCGGGAAGGGGAGGCCGACGGCAGGATGGGAGGTGAAGCCGTACCGAACCCCAAGGAGTCCACATGACGGCGATCAACGCTGAGGACGAGGTCGTCGGGCTGTGCCGCGACCTGATCCGGATCGACTCGACCAACGCGGGCGACAACTCAGGGCCCGGTGAGCGGGCCGCCGCCGAGTACGTGGCCGAGAAGCTGGCCGAGGTCGGGCTGGAGCCGCAGATCCTAGAGTCGGACAGCCGCCGGGCCAACGTGATCGCCCGCATCGCGGGGGAGGACTCCTCCCGCGACGCCCTGCTGCTGCACGGCCACCTGGACGTCGTCCCCTTCAACGCGGACGACTGGACCCAGCACCCGCTCAGCGGCGAGATCGCGGACGGCTGCGTCTGGGGGCGCGGCGCGGTCGACATGAAGAACATGGACGCGATGATCCTCGCGGTCGTACGGCAGCGGCTCGGCGAGGGCCGCCGCCCGCCGAGGGACGTGGTGCTGGCGTTCACCGCCGACGAGGAGGCGGGCGGCAAGTACGGCGCGCAGTGGCTGGCCGACGAGCACAAGGACCTGTTCGACGGGTGCTCCGAGGCGATCGGCGAGGTGGGCGGGTTCAGCGTCTCCATCGACGAGGCGCGCAGGCTCTATCTGATCGAGGCCGCCGAGAAGGGCATCGCCTGGATGCGCCTGACCGCCACCGGCAGGGCCGGGCACGGCTCGATGCTCAACGCCGAGAACGCGGTGACCGAGCTGGCCGAGGCGGTGGGCCGCATCGGGCGGTACGAGTGGCCGGTCCGGATGACGCGGACGGTCAGGACGTTCCTGGAGGAGACCTCCAGGGCCCTGGAGCTGGAGCTCGACCTGGACGACGCCGAGAAGACCGTCGCCAAGCTGGGGCCGCTCGCCCGGATGATCGGCGCCACGCTGCGCAACACCGCCAACCCCACGATGCTGGAGGCCGGCTACAAGGCCAACGTGATCCCCCAGGCCGCGACCGCGCACGTGGACGGCCGCTTCCTGCCGGGGTACGAGGACGAGTTCTTCGAGACGCTCGACGGGCTGCTCGGCCCCAACGTGACCAGGGAGTTCGTCTACCACGACATCGCCATCGAGACCGGCTTCGACGGGCCGCTGGTGCGCGCGATGGCCGACGCCCTCCTCGCCGAGGACCCGGGCGCGCTCGCCGTGCCGTACACGCTGTCGGGGGGCACGGACCTCAAGGCTTTCAGCAGGCTGGGCATCCGGGGGTTCGGGTTCGCGCCGCTGCGGCTGCCCGCCGACCTGGACTTCTCCGGGATGTTCCATGGCATCGACGAGAGGGTGCCGGTGGATTCGCTCCGGTTCGGGGTCCGGGTGCTTGACCGTTTCCTGGACGGCTGCTGAGCCGTTCCCGGGAAATCCGTTGCGCTCACTCGATGTGGTGCTAGCGTAACTCTCCGTTGAGGGATGGCTCGTGTCCAAACGGGCCCGTCCAGGAGCTTTGGGGAGGTCACGTGGCACGTGTGCCGCACGGGCAGTGGAGGGCGTCCTCGCCCGCTGCCCGACGCGCGCTCGTGGCCCTTCCCGTCGACGACACGATCCCCGACCGGGCTGACCGGATGGCGCGGTTCGCGGCCGGCACTCGGCGGGGCGTCAGGCGAGCCCTCGCTGCCGGCGGTCTCCTGGCCGCCGCATGGCTGCTCGCGGTCGTCTTCGGGCTCCTCGGCGCCGCTCCCGCCGTCGCGGACACCACCGCGACGACAGGGGAGGCGGGCTCCCAGACCCCTCACACAGCCGCCTCCGGATCGGCTTCCAGAGCCGATGTCTTCCCCACGGTCAGCGGCGGGCCGTCGGCGACACACAACGCCGAGGCCATGGCGGGGCGAGGTGTGGACGGGCTCACCAGCCAGTCCGGGCCGGGGTTCCCGGCACCCGCCACCGTCGAGCACGGCTCTGGCGCCAATGGATTCGTGCCCCAGAGTAGTGGTGGATCCGGCCTCCCAGGCCCGGGTCCGGGGGATGTCGCGTGGTTCGCCTACGACCCGCGGCAGACGACGCGGCGGGTCCCGCCGGCGTTCGTGCTCCCCCCTGTCGTCCGCACAGCGGCGGACGATCCCTCTTTCTCTCCCGACTGATCTCGTCTCGCGGACCGGCCCATCCCCTTCCGGGTGATCCGCCGGTCGCGGAGCCTGCCTTCATCCTCCGTCCCCAGGAGAACCGCTCCGTCCGGCGAGCGACCAGCGGGCAGCGAAAAGGCATTTCCCATTCCTCGTGACGGCCCGTCGGGGCCTCCGCTGTGCGGGCCTGTCCGGCCTTCGCACGGCCTCCGTGCCCTCACGAGGGTCAGGTCCCCCCCGAACTGCTAGGAGCTTCAATCATGCGTACGTGGGTTACGGGCACGGCCCCCGCGGCACTGCTCGCGCTGAGCGTCATGACCATGGGCGGCGGTACGGCCTTCGCCGACACCGACGGCGACCACTCGATCGCCGGAGGCAACCAGGTCAAACTCCCGATCACCCTGCCGATCGACATCAGCGGCAACGCCGTCGGCGTGGCCGGGCAGTCGGCCGCCTCCTCGGAGGGCGGCGCCTCCGTCGAGCCCGGCGACGGCGACGCGGGCGCCGGTGGCAACACCACGTCCGGCCGGGGCAGCGTCCTGGGCGGCAACCAGGTCGTCGCTCCCATCACCGCGCCCGTCAACGCCTGCGGCAACGCGGTGTCGGTCTTCGGCCGCTCCGAGGCGGGCTGCCGGGGCGGCTCCTCGGTGCGCAACCAGGGCGGAGGCGGCGGCGGAGCCGGTGGCAACCGCACGAACGGTGAGCACAGCATCGGCGGCGGCAACCAGGTGGTGGCGCCGATCACCGCGCCGATCAACGCCTGCGGCAACTCCTTCGCGATCTTCGGCGGGGCCGCCGCCGGTTGCCGCGGCGGGGCCTCGGTGAGCAACCCGGGCGGGTCCGGTGGCGGTCGTGGCGCCGGTGGCAACACCACGTCCGGCCGGGGTTCCGTGCTGGGCGGCAACCAGGTGGTGGCGCCGATCACCGCGCCGATCAACATCTGCGGCAACTCGGTCGCCGTCGTCGGCGAGGCCTTCTCCGGTTGCCAGGGCGGCGCCGAGGTCGGCGGCGGCACCCCCGGCGGCCCTGGGAACCCGGGCGGTCCCGGAAACCCCGGTGGCCCCGGAAACCCGGGTGGTCCGGGACACCCGGGCGGTCCCGGTCACCCCGGCGGTCCCGGGCACCCGGGCGGACCTGGGCACCCGGGCGGTCCGGGACACCCCGGCGGTCCGGGACACCCGGGTGGTCCGGGGTGGCCCGGTAAGCCCGGAGAGCACGACGGCCCCGGCCGGCCAGGCGGGCCCGGCGGGTCTGGAGAGCACGGCAGGCCCGGCAAGCCCGGCGGGAAGCCCGGCAAGCCCGGTTACGGTGACCACGGCGGCCGTGGGAAGCAGTGGCCGCGTCCGGGTGGCGGCTGGGAGCAGGGCCCGCGTCCCGGCGGTGGCTGGGAGCACGGCCCGCGTCCGGGCGGCCCCGGTTCCGGCGGTCCCGGCGACGGCTGGGAGCGCGGGCCCCGTCCCGGCGGGCCCGGAGGCCCCGGCGGTTACGGCCGGCCGGGGAACGACACCGACGGGCGCTTCGGCGCCGGCAGCGGCAACCAGGTGGTGGCGCCGATCACCGCGCCCGCCGAGGTCTGCGGCAGCGCCGTCGGCAACGGCCGGGCGGGTTGCCCCGGAGGGGTGTCGGTGCCGGCGGGCCGGGGCGCGGGTGGCGCGGGTGGCAACACCACGTCCGGCCGGAACTCGGTGCTGGGCGGTAACCAGGTGGTCGCGCCGATCACCGCGCCGATCAACGTCTGCGGCAACGCGGTCGCCGTCCTGGGCGGCGCGTTCGCCGGCTGCCAGGGCGGAGCGTCCGTCGCGGGCGGTGGCGCCGGTGGCGCCGGGGGCGCGGGTGGCAACACCACGTCCGGCCGGAACTCGGTGCTGGGCGGCAACCAGGTCGTCGCGCCGATCACCGCGCCGGTCAACGTCTGCGGCAACGCGGTGGGCGTGCTCGGCCGGGCCGCGGCCGCGTGCAGGGGCGGCGCCTCGGTCGCGGGCGGCGCGGGCGCGGGTACGGGTGCCGGTGGCAACCGCACCTCAGGGCGGAACTCGGTGCTGGGCGGCAACCAGGTGGTCGCGCCGATCACCGCGCCGGTCAACATCTGCGGCAACGCGGTCGCGGTCCTGGGCGACGCCGCCGCGGGCTGCCTCGGCGGCTCCCGCGTCGGCGGCCCGTCCGGGCGTCCGGGCGGTGGCCCCGGTGGCCCCGGTGGCCCCGGCGGTCACGGTGGCCACGGTGGCCACGGCGGCCCCGGCGGCTATGACAACGGTCACGGCCACTGGGACTCCAAGCCCGGCAGGCACAAGACCAGCGGCCTGCTGCCCGCCCTCCCGGCCGTCCCGGCTCTCGGTGGCGCGGCCGGACAGGCGTCCGCCTCGGACATGTCGCCCGCGGCCCAGCGGGCGGACCAGGCCCGGTTCGCGGCCCCCGCAAGGCTGCCCGAGCTTCCCGCGGTGCCCGTCGCGCCCGCCGCGCCCGCCGCTCCGGCCGGAGACCGGGCCGCGGCGGCCGGGAACGGCTCGCCGCTGGCCCCCGTCACCGACCTGGCCTCCTCGACCCCGGCGGGCGCCCTGCCGGTCGGTGACCTGGGTCTGATGAGCGCCGCCCAGCCCGTGGGGGTGACCGGGATGAACGTCGGTTCCCTGGTCACCCTGATGGTCGGCGCGATGGCCGCGGTCGCCGCGACGGTCTTCGGCACCACCCGCCGGATCCGTTTCGGCAAGAAGTAAGGCGTAAAAAGTAAGACATTAGTCACCCAATAGACACGCTTTCCCAGAGCCACTGAGGAAGGCGCGCAGACGCCTCGACGGCGGTGGGACAGGACGACCGCGCCCCTGTGGCGCGGCGTCCGCTCAGCCGGCGGGGCATGGAAGCTTTGCCCGTTCCGGGGGCGCGGCCCGGAGCGGGCAAAGCCATGTCCGGGATCACATCGTCCTGGTCACACGTATGATCTTCCGGCGCAGTCGGACGTCCCGGCGGCCGTCGGGATACAGTCGCAGGCGGTCGAGTTCCCAGTCGCCGTATTCTGCATGTTCGGTCAGTATCCGCCGGGCTGCGTCCCGGGATGTGCCACGCGGAAGGTGGAGAACCAAGTAGGAGTAGTCGAGCACAGCGATTAGTCTCCGAGGGTGAGCCGGGGGACGTCGACACTCATAGGGCTTTATTCTGCGTCCTTGCGGCTTCTCTTGGGAGTGTCCCCGGCTGAGACCGGGTAACCCGAGGGGAAGAAAACGGGGAACGAATGCGAACAGCGAGGTAGGAAGCAGCGTGCCAGCCAAGAACGGCAACGCCGACGGAACCCGCCTGGTGATCGTCGAGTCGCCTTCCAAGGCGAAGACCATCGCCGGGTACCTCGGCCGCGGCTACGTCGTGGAGTCCAGCATCGGACATATTCGCGACCTCCCCGAGAAGGCCGACGACATCCCCGAGAAGTTCAAGGGGGAGTCGTGGGCGCGCCTCGGCGTCAACGTGGATCACGAGTTCGAGCCGCTCTACGTCGTCAACCACGACAAGAAGGCGCAGGTGAGCAAGCTCAAGCAGCTGCTCAAGGACGCCGACGAGCTCTATCTCGCCACTGACGAGGACCGCGAGGGCGAGGCGATCGCCTGGCACCTTCGTGAGGTGCTCAATCCCAAGGTGCCGGTCCACCGCATGGTGTTCCACGAGATCACGCCGAGGGCGATCCAGGAGGCGGTGGCCAATCCCCGCACCCTGAACCTGCGGCTGGTCGACGCCCAGGAGACCCGGCGCATCCTCGACCGCCTCTACGGCTACGAGGTCAGCCCGGTCCTGTGGAAGAAGGTCAAGCCCAAGCTGTCCGCCGGGCGCGTGCAGTCCGTGGCGACCAGGCTCGTCGTGGAGCGCGAGCGCGAGCGCCTCGCGTTCACCAGCGCGAGTTACTGGGACCTGCAGGCGCTGCTCGACACCGGCCGCGACGAGGTCCCGCACGAGTTCACCGCCACGCTGACCGGCGTGGACGGCAAGCGCGTCGCCCAGGGCCGCGACTTCGCGAGCAACGGCACCCTCAAGAACGCCGACGTGCTCCACCTCGACGAGCAGGCCGCCCACGCCCTGGCCGGGCGCCTGGCCGGCGTCTCGTACAAGGTCAGGTCCGTCGAGCGCAAGCCGTACACCCGCAAGCCGTACGCGCCGTTCAGGACGACCACGTTGCAGCAGGAGGCCAGCCGCAAGCTGGGCTTCTCCGCGAAGTCGACCATGCAGGTCGCCCAGCGCCTGTACGAGAACGGCTTCATCACCTACATGCGGACCGACAGCATCACCCTGTCGGAGACCGCCGTCGCGGCGGCCCGCAGCCAGGCGATCAAGCTGTACGGCGCGGCGTACGTGCCCGACAAGCCGCGCGTCTACGCCAGCAAGGTCAAGAACGCGCAGGAGGCGCACGAGGCGATCCGTCCCTCGGGCGAGGAGTTCCGCACGCCGGGCGAGACCGGCCTGAGCGGCGACATGTTCCGCCTGTACGAGCTGATCTGGCAGCGGACCGTGGCCTCCCAGATGAAGGACGCGGTCGGCGAGTCGGTCACCGTCAAGGTGGACGGCACGTCCAGCTCCGGCGAGCGGGTCGAGTTCACCGCCTCCGGGCGGACGATCACCTTCCACGGCTTCCTGAAGGCCTACGTCGAGGGCGCGGACGACCCGTCCACCGACCGGGACGACTCCGAGAAGCGCCTGCCGAACCTGACCGAGAACGACCCGCTCACCGCGTCCGCCCTCAACGTGCTGGCGCACGCCACCAAGCCGCCCGCGCGGTACACCGAGGCGTCGCTGATCAAGGAGCTGGAGGACCGGGAGATCGGCCGCCCGTCGACGTACGCGTCGATCATCGGGACGATCCTCGACCGGGGCTACGTCTTCAAGAAGGGCACGGCCCTGGTGCCGTCCTTCCTGGCGTTCGCGGTGGTCAACCTGCTGGAGCAGCACTTCGGCCACCTCGTCGACTACGACTTCACCGCCGACATGGAGAAGGTCCTCGACGACATCGCCAACGACAGGGCGGAGCGGGTGCCGGAGCTGCGCCGGTTCTACTTCGGCGTGGACGGCGACGAGGGCCTCAAGGAGATGGTCACCGATCTCGACGAGATCGACGCCAAGGAGATCAGCTCGTTCTCGATCAGGGGCACCGACATCATGATCCGGGTGGGCCGCTACGGCCCGTACCTGGACCGCGACGGCGCCCGGGTGAACGTGCCGGAGGACCTGGCGCCCGACGAGCTCACCGCCGAGATGGCCGAGGAGCTGTTCTCCCGCCCGACGGGCGACCGGGAGCTGGGCAAGGACCCGGTGACCGGGCACGTGATCGTGGCCAAGGACGGCCGTTACGGCCCGTACGTCACCGAGATCCTGCCCGAGGAGGCGCCGCCGGCCGAGGGCGCCAAGAAGAGGACCAAGAAGGCCGACGTCCCCAAGCCGCGCACCGGGTCGCTGCTCAAGACGATGTCCCTGGACACCATCACCCTTGAGGACGCCCTGCTCCTGCTCTCGCTGCCGAGGGTGCTCGGGGTGATCGACGACCAGGAGGTCACCGCCCAGAACGGCAAGTTCGGGCCGTACATCAAGAAGGGCACCGACTCGCGCTCCCTGGCGTCGGAGGAGGAGCTGTTCACGGTCACCCTCGACCGGGCCAAGGAGCTGTTCGCCCAGCCCAAGGCGAGGGGCAGGCGGGCCGCGGCCGCGCCGCCGCTGCGCGAGCTGGGTGAGGACCCCGTCTCCAAGAAGCCGATCGTGGTGAAGGAGGGGCGGTTCGGGCCCTACGTCACCGACGGGGAGACCAACGCCTCCCTGCGCAAGGGTGACGAGGTCGAGCAGATCACCACCGAGCGCGCCGCGGAGCTCCTCGCCGACCGGCGCGCCCGCGGCCCGGCGCCCAAGCGCACCACCACCAGGGCCAAGGCGAAGGCCTGACGCTTTATCCCGGGGCCCTGGCCTTATATCCGGGGCCCCGGAGCCCCGGAGCCCCGGGGTCCCGGGACCCTGGGGCTTTCCAGGGTTCCGGGGGCCCGGGGATCCGGGGCCTTCCAGGGGGCTGGGACGGGTGGGCGAGAGGGCTGACGCCTGTTTCCGGGGCTCTGGGACGGGTGTGGCGAGAGGCTTGACGCCCTGTTTCCAGGCCCTGGGACGCGTGGGCCGAGAGGTCTGACGCCCTGTTCCAGGGCTCTGGGAGTTCCAAGCCTCTGGGAGTTCCGGGGCTCTGTGACGCGCCGGGCGGGAGGCCTGACGCCATGTTCTCCCGGCTCCGGGAACTTCCGGGACCCTTTTCGGGGTCTTGGGAACGCATCCGCCGTCCCGGGCGTTCTTCGGAACGCGCCGGGAACGGCCGGTGGGCGAGCGGGAGGGGCGAGTGACGATCGTGGGCTTCGTGTCGCTGGTCGTCTGCGCGGTCACGCTGGTCCACTGTTACCTGTGGCATCGCCTGATCCGCTCCACCACGCGGCCCGGCCGGACCCGCCGGGTGCTGACGTGGGTCCTCGTCGCCCTGGCCGTGCTCGCCCCGGTGACGTTGGTCGCCTCCCGCAGCGAGTGGGGTCACTTCCTGGCGTGGCCGGGGTTCTTCTGGATCGCGGTGATGTTCTACCTCTTCGTGTTCCTGGTGATCCTGGAGATTCCCCGGGCCGTGGCCCTGACGGTCCTGCGCACGGTCGAGCTGCGGGCGGAGCGCCGCCGGGTCCCGCGGGGAGTGGCCGCCCGCAGGGCGGAGCGAGCCGCGCTCCTCGCCGCCCGGCCGGTGCCCGTCGCCGAGCCCGTGCCCGCCGTTCAGCCGGTGTCCGTCGCTCAGTCCGATGCCGCTCAGGCCGATGTCGCTAAGTCCAACGCCGTTCAGGCCGATGCCGTCGGCCCGGCCGACGAGCCCGAGGCGGGGTCCGCGGTCGGCGGCGTGATCGTCGTTCCGGGCGCCGGGGACGCCCGGCGCGGCGGGACGAACGATCCGGCCGCGATGAGCAGGAGGCTGTTCATCGCCCGTACGGCCGCGGTCGCCGCCGGGGCGGGGGCGCTGGGCGCGGTCGGCTTCGGGGTGCGGACGGCCCTCGGCGACCCGGTGATCGAACCGGTCAGGGTCGTGCTGCCCAGGCTGGATCCGCGCCTGAGCGGCCTGCGGTTCGCGGTGGTCAGCGACATCCACCTGGGCCCGCTCACCGGTACGGAGCACACCCGGCGCATCGTCCGCATGATCAACTCCTTGCGGGCCGACGTGGTCGCCGTCGTCGGGGACCTGGTCGACGGCACGGTGGCCGAGCTCGGCCCGCTGGCCAGGCCGCTGAAGGACCTCGAATCCCGCTACGGCGCCTACTTCGTCACCGGCAACCACGAGTACTACACCGCCAACGGCCCGCAGGAGTGGATGGAGGAGCTGCGCGGGCTCGGCGTCCGCCCGCTCGGCAACGAGCGCGTCGAGATCGCCCACGGGGGAGCCGTGCTCGACCTCGCCGGGGTCAACGACCTCGGCGGCGTCGCCTCGGGGGACGGGCCTGACTTCGAGCGGGCGCTGGGCGGCGGCCGCGACCGCTCCCGGTCCACCGTCCTGCTCGCCCACCAGCCGGTCCAGGCCGTCCAGGCGGCCACGTACGGCGTGGACCTCCAGCTGTCCGGCCACACGCACGGGGGGCAGATGGTCCCCTTCAACCTGATCGTCCCGATGCAGCAGCCGGTCGTCTCCGGCCTCGGCGAGGTGGACGGCACCCAGGTGTACGTGACGCGGGGCGCGGGCTTCTGGGGGCCGCCGGTCCGGGTGGGCGCTCCCCCCGAGATCACCCTCCTGGAAGTCGGCCACGAGCGAGTGTAGGAACGTGTAGGAACCTCGCCACGGTCCTCTGGAAACGGAAAGGGGGCGGTGGTGCGCCTCCGGAGATTCCGGAGGTACGGAAACGGAGCGGCGGTGAGTCTCCGGGGGTTCCGCCAGGGGGTGGGGCATCTTCGGAAACCCCGCCACGAGGGGGCGAGGGATCTTCGGGAATCCCGCCACGAGCCCCCTGGGAACAGCGGTGGGGCACCCCGGGAATTCCGTCACGAGCCCCCCGGGAGCTCTGTCACGAACCCACGGGAGCTTCGTCACGAGCACCTCTGGAAACAGCGGCACCTGGCGCTTCTTTTCGCGGGGGTGGCCTGCGGGGTAAGGGGTGGACGTATTACCCTCGTGCGATGGGCAGCCGGGCATTTCCGCCTGGCTCGTGTTTTCCCCAGCCCAGCGAGCATCTGGATACGCTGACACTATGACCACCCCTGGCCGGAGCACCGCGCGACGCAAGCCCCCCCACGTGCTGGCCAATGCCCCGTTCCGCAAGCTGTGGACGGCGATGTCGGTGTGCAGCCTGGGAGACTGGCTCAACCTCCTGGCGCTGACCGCACTGGCGGGCAACCTCACGGCGGGGCAGGGATACAAGGTCCAGAGCCTGGCCATCGGCGGCGTCTTCGTGGCGAAGATGCTCCCGGCCATCCTGCTGGGCCCGCTGGCGGGCGCGTTCGCCGACCGGTTCGACCGGCGGCTGACGATGTTCTTCTGCGACCTGCTGCGCTTCGCGCTGGTGCTGTCGATCCCGCTGATCGGCAGCTACGAGTGGGTGATCGTCGCCACGTTCCTGGTCGAGTGCGTCAACCTCTTCTGGGTCCCGGCCAAGGACGCCACGGTGCCCAACCTGGTGCCCAAGGAGCGGCTGGAGGAGGCCAACCAGCTCAACCTCCTGGTCACGTACGGCACCGCGCCCATCGCGGCGCTGCTGTTCGCGCTGCTGTCGGTCGCCGACGACTTCCTGGGCAGGCTGGTGCCCTTCCTCGCCCAGCGCGAGACCTACCTGGCGCTGTTCATCAACGCCCTCGCGTACCTGGTCTCGGCCGTCATCATCTTCTCGCTCAAGGACATCCCGAAGACGGGCGCGCGGGCCACCGCGACGCCGTCGGTGCTGCGGCAGATCTTCGAGGGCTGGCGGTTCGTCGGCGGCAACCGGCTGATCCGCGGCCTGATCATCGGCATGCTGGGCGCGTTCGCCGCCGGTGGCGCGGTGGTCGGGGTGGCCAAGATCTACGTGGACGCGCTGGGCGGCGGCGACGCGGCGTACGGCGTGGTCTTCGGCGCGGTCTTCGTCGGTATGGCGTCCGGCATGTTCTTCGGGCCCAAGCTGCTGAGGGAGCTGTCGCGGCGGAGGCTGTTCGGCCTGTCGATCGTGGTGGCCGGGCTGGTCCTCGTCACGATCGCGCTCGTCCACAACCTGGTGATCGTCGTCCTGCTGACCGTGCTGCTCGGCGCGTGCGCCGGGATCGCCTGGATCATCGGCTACACCATGATCGGGCTGGAGGTGGACGACAGCCTGCGGGGCCGTACGTTCTCCTTCCTGCAGTCGCTCGCCCGGGTGACCCTGCTGCTGGTGGTCGCGGTCGCGCCGACCCTGGCAGGCCTGTTCGGCGAGCACCAGATCAGGGTCGGCCCGGATCCGGTCTACCGGTTCGACGGCTCCAACCTGGTGCTGCTGGTCGGCGGGCTGCTCGCGGTGATCGTCGGGATCGTCGCGCTGCGGCAGATGGACGACCGCAGGGGCGTCTCGATCGTCACCGACCTGCTCGCCGCGGTGCGAGGCGAGCGGTTCGCCCCCGAGAGCGCCGAGCGGGGGCGCGGGATGTTCGTCGCGTTCGAGGGCGGCGAAGGGTCGGGGAAGACCACCCAGTCCAGGCTGCTCGCGATCTGGCTGCGTGACCAGGGCTTCGACGTCGTGCAGACCCGTGAGCCCGGCTCGACCAAGGTGGGGATGCGGCTGCGCGCGATCCTGCTCGACGCGGTGCACCAGGGGCTGTCCGCGAGGTCCGAGGCGCTGCTGTACGCGGCCGACCGGGCCGAGCACGTGGAGAAGGTCATCCGCCCGGCGCTGTACCGGGGGTCGATGGTGATCTCCGACCGCTACGTCGACTCGTCGCTCGCCTACCAGGGCGCGGGCCGGGCCCTGGACGCCGAGGACGTCACGAGGATCAACAACTGGGCCACCGGCGGGCTCGTCCCCGACCTCACGGTGCTCATCGACACCCCGCCGTCGGTGGGGCTGGCCCGGCTGGGCGGGGCCGCCGACCGCATCGAGTCGGAGCCGCTGGAGTTCCACGAGCGGGTCCGCCGCGAGTTCCGGGCGCTGGCCGCCGCCGAGCCCGACCGCTACCTGGTCGTCGACGGGGTCCTGCCCCAGAACCAGATCTCCTCGATCATCCACGACCGGGTCCGCGAGATCCTGCCCGACCCGGTGCCCCGGGAGTCGGAGGACGTCACCGGGACCATGCCCGCCATCCGCGACTGAGCCCGCCTCACGGGCGGTGGCCGGTACGGTGCTTTCGTGCCCGCACCGGGCAGGAGCATCGGCGGTGGCCGGTACGGTGCGTCCTGCTCACACCGGGCAGAAGCCTCGGTGGTGGCCGGTATGGTGCCTCCGCGCCGGGCCGGAATGTCGGCGGTGGCCGGGCCGGTGCGCCGCCGCCGGGCCGGGAACGCCATCCGCGACCGAGCCCGCGTCCCCGGCGGTAGGTTGGGGGGCGTGGGAGTCTTTGATGATCTTGTGGGGCAGGAGCGGGCCGCCGCGACGCTCCGCCGCGCGGCGGCGGCCGGGGCCGACCTGCTGGCCGGGGGGCGCGGCACCGGGATGACCCACGCGTGGCTGTTCACCGGGCCGCCCGGGTCCGGGCGCGAGGAGGCCGCGCGGGCGTTCACCGCCGCGCTGTTCTGCCCCGACCAGGGGTGCGGCCACTGCGACATGTGCCACCAGGTGGAGGTCGGTTCCCACCCCGACCTGGAGATCGTCCGCCCGCAGGGGCTCTCGTACGGCATCAAGGACACCCGGCGGCTCATCCTGCGCGCGGCCGGGGCGCCGACGCTGGGCCGCTGGCGGGTCGTGTTGTTCGAGGACGCCGACCGGGCGACCGAGGGGGCGTCCAACGCGCTGCTCAAGGCGATCGAGGAGCCGCCGCCGAAGACGGTGTGGCTGCTCTGCGCCCCCTCCCCGGACGACATGATGATCACCATCAGGTCCCGCTGCCGGCTCGTCACGCTCGTCACCCCGCCCACCGCGGCGGTCGCCCACGTGCTGGCCACGCGCGAGAACGTACCTCCGGCGATGGCGGAGTTCGCCGCCAGGGCGGCCCAGGGGCACATCGAGCGCGCCCGCAGGCTCGCGCTGGACGCGGAGGCGCGGGCGCGTCGCGAGGCGGTGCTGTCCATCCCCCGGTCGCTCACCGGCGTCGGGGAGTGCGTGATGGCCGCCGAACGGCTGGTGAAGACCGCCGAGGACGAGGCCGCCGCGGTCACCGCGCTGCTGAACGAGTCGGAGATCACCGAGCTGCGCCAGGCCTACGGCGAGGGCTCCACCGGCAAGGGGCTCAACAGGGGGCTGATCCGCGGCGGCGCGGGGGCGCTCAAGGATCTCGAGGACCGGCAGAAGTCGCGGGCGACCCGTACCAAGCGCGACGTCATCGACGCGTCCCTGCTCGACCTGGTGGCGTTCTATCGTGACGTGCTGGCGGTGCAGTTCGGCGCGCACGTGGAGCTGGCCAGCGAGGACCGCCGCGCCGACCTGGACGAGCTGGCCCGCGCCTCCACGCCGGAGGACACCCTGCGCAGGATCGACGCGATCATGCGCTGCCGGAGGCGGCTGGCGTCCAACGTCAGCCCGCAGATGGCGGTCGAGTCGATGACCATCTCGCTGCACCGTCCCCGGCTCTGAGGTTGTACGGGCCTTTTGAAGCCGTACGGCCCCGGCTCTGAAGCCGTGCCGGCCTTTTGAAGGCGTACGGGCCCAGGCGTGGAAGCCGGGCCGGTTCTGGAGCGGTACCGGTTTCGTGAATCCGGTTCGTGACGGGAGGCAACCCCGGGGCGGTTTCCGCGTCTCTTGGTCATGCGACCCGAAACGCTGGACGTGGGCAGACCCGGGCCCGCTGAGACGATCAGCGGGCTCTACGCCGGGCACGCGCTCGGGCTGACCCGGCTGGCCCTGCTCATGGTCGGGGATCGGGAGTCCGCCGAGGACGTGGTGCAGGAGGCGTTCCTCGGTCTCCATCGCCGGTTCGGGCGGCTGCGGGACCCGGAGAAGGCGCTCGTCTACCTGCGCAGCGCGGTGCTGAACAACGCGCGTACCGTGCTGCGCCGCAGGCGGCTGCCCTCGTGGTTCGCCGGGACCTACGCGCCGCCCGTCTGGTCGGCCGAGTCCGAGGCGATGCTCGGCGACGAGCGCCGGGCGGTCGTGGAGGCCCTGCACCGGTTGCCGCGCCGGCAGCGCGAGGTGTTGCTGCTGCGCTTCTACGCGGACCTGCCCGAGGAGGAGACCGCCAGGGCCATGGGGGTCAGCCGGGGCACCGTCAAGTCCACCACGCACCGGGCGCTGAACGCGCTCGGCCGTCTCCTGGAGGAGGACCGGTGAACGTTCCTGGAGGAGAGCCGGTGAACGTTCCGGGGAGAGAGCCGGTGAACGTTTCCGGGGGAGAGCCGGTGAACGAGGTCGTCGACCGGTTGCGGGACGCGGCCGGAGCCGTCGGGAGGACCGTCCAGCACGTCCCCCCGTTCAGGCCGCGGCCGTTTCGTACGAGAAGGTCCTGGGTCGTGCCGCTGGCGGCAGCGGCGGCGGTGACCGCGGTGGCCGCCGCGGGGGTGATGGTCGTCCAGGGTGACGGCCTGCGGGACGGCGTCGTCGCGCCGACCGCCCCGGCGCCGACCTCCGCCGCGGGTCCGGAGCCGGGGGCGGATCCAGAGTATTTCGCGGTGACCGGTGGCGACGGCCTCAGGTTCTATCGGGCGGACACCGGTCAGCGGGCCGGCAGGCGGTCCCCGAGAACCCCGGAGGAGCGCTTCTCCCTGGTGGACTCCGCGCGAGGCGTGTTCTACACCGTGCTGACGACGGGCCCCTGCGAGCACCGGTTCGTCCGCCTTACGGCCGCCCGGCCGGGTGAGGCTCCGCTGACGGAACAGCTGTTGAACGAGCCGCCGCGGGGGACCGTGCCCACGTCGCTCGCGGTCAGCGCGGACGGCGGCACGCTCGCCTACGGCCTGTCGTCCTGCGGGGCCGGAGTCTCCGCCGTCCCGCGGCTCGGCGTGACCGACCTGGCCACCGGTGAGAGCCGGATCTTCGGCTCGCCGGGCGGCGACGAGGTCAGGAACGTGTCGGTCACCGCCGACGGCCGCTTCGTCGCCTTCCAGCGCCATCCCTCGGGCCGCGTACAGGTCACGGGCCCCTCGAACTCGCCCGTTCCGACCGTCATCCCGGAGACCCCCGCGTGGAGCCCGACCGCTGCCCCGGTGGCCCCTCCCACCTGGTCGGATCCCGGGCCGGGGACGCCCACCGTGGTGCCTCCCACTCCGGACGCCCCTCCGGCCGGGGCGCCGGGCCCGGCGGTCACTCCGGCGCCGGGCCCGGTGGTGACGGGCACCCCCCTGCCCGGTGCCACCGAGGTGCTGGAGCGGAACGGGCCCACGGCGATCTTCGAGATCGCTCCCGACCCCTCGGAGATATGGGTGCTCGACACGGACGAGGCCGGAGACGATCTGGACAGGGCGCGGAGAGTGCGGCTCGGGACCGCCTCCGGTGTGCCCGCCGGTGTGCACGGGGCGCGGATCGACGCCGACGGCCGCTCGTTCGTCGCGGCGCTCGGCCGGATCGGCCTGAAGGCCGACGGGGACCGCCTTTCCGTCGTTCCCGGGACGGCCGAGATCGTACGGTTCGACGCCGACGGCGGTCGGCCGGCCGTGCTCTACCGCGACGATCGGGGAGGTTTCCGGCTGGTCGACGCCGACGGTTCGGGCGGGCGTCTCGTGGTCCGCCGGGGGACGGAGTTCGGGGTGGTCGACTCTGGCCGATACCGGACGCTTCGGAATTTCCCCGGGACCGACGGGCTGAATATCGGCTGGTGAGAAGCGGGTGGTGACCGCCACCGAGTGGTCACTACCCGTCTGTTTCCGATTAGATGGAACCATTCACCGCTAAGTCACCTCAAAGTACGAGTGTGGGTCGTTAAGATTAACAGGCAAAAATAAGCTATTTCGTTATAAATCAGCGGACAGTGTCCTGCTCTACGGGGATGAGCAGAGAAGACCGGGGGACTCTTGGTGAGCATTGGGGCACGCTACGGGGTGATTTCGCCAGTGAGCGGGCGGGCTGTCACGAGCCGTGTCGGCAACGACGACGCGCTGATGATCGAATGGCCTGATCCTGCCGATGGGAACGGCGGGAACGGCGGGAACGGCGGGAACGGCGGAAACGGCGGAAACGGCGCGGAGATCGTCCTGCGGCACGTGGAGACCGGCGAGGAGTGCGGGGCCGGGGATCTGACGACGCTGTCCGCGGGTGTCTGGATGGCGTCGCGCGGTGGCGAGCCCGTCGTCACCGACGACCCGGGGTTCTCGCTCGACGGGCTGTGGTCCTACGCCGAGACCCGTCGAAACCGGGAGATCAGGGCGTTCCGCACCTCCCTCGGCACACTCGGCCTTCAGGTCCGCGAGGTCGAGCCCTACGTCGAGGTGATCCGCGTCACCGCGGAGGAGGGCGTGATCCAGGTGGAGGGCGCCATCGCGTACGGCGAGCCGATCCGGGGGGCGGCCAGGCTCGTCGCGGTGGCCCGCCGGGGGCCGGAGCCCGTGAGCGGGCCCGCGAGCTTCCAGGGGCGGTGGTTCGACGGGGGCGTGGAGATCGCGCCGATGGCCGAGACGCAGGTGCGGCGCCGGGTCTTCTGGGACCTCTACGCGGAGATCTCCGGGATGCGGCTGCCGCTGGCGACCCGGCTTGATGACATAACAGACAAAAAGACCAAAGTTCGTTTTCCTGCCCAGCGCGTCGGGCAGGTGAGGGTCCGGCCGTACTACACCGAGACCGACAGCCTCGCCGTCGCGCTCAGCATCGAGGAGGAGAGCCCGTGAAGATCTCCTTCCTCATCCTCAACGCCTACGGCATGGGCGGCACCATCCGCGCCACCTTCGACCTCGCCACCGCCCTGTCGGAGCGGCACGAGGTCGAGGTCGTCAGCGTCTTCCAGCACGCCGACAACCCCTTCCTGCCGCTGGGCTCCCAGGTCCGCCTGCGCTCGCTGGTGGACCTGAGGGAGGGGGCCAGGGTCCGCTGGCCGTACACGAAGAAGGCCGAGCGGCTGAGCACGCAGGAGAGCGCGCTGATCCACCCCGAGGAGCGCGCGTACGCCTCCTTCAGCGCCTGGAGTGACGAGGTTCTCGTCCGCGAGCTGCGCAGGCTCCGCAGTGACGTGCTGATCACCACCCGCGCGGGGCTCAACCTCATGGCCGCGAGGTACGCCCGCAAACGGGTCGTCACGATCGCCCAGGAGCACCTGCACTTCGAGGCCCACCAGCCCGGGATCTTCGAGGAGATCCGGACGTGGTACCCGAGGCTCGACGCCGTCGTGACCCTCACCGAGGCCGACGAGCACGACTACCGGAAGATGCTCAACGGGTCGCCCACCCGGGTGTTCACCATCGGCAACGGGCTGCCCGGCGGGCCGCGCCCGCGCTCCCGGCAGGAGAACCGGATCGTGCTGGCCGCGGGCAGGCTGGTGCCGGTCAAGGGGTACGACCGGCTGCTGAAGGCGTTCGTCCGGGTGGCGAGGGAACGTCCCGACTGGAAGCTGCGGATCTACGGTGAGGGCCGGGTCGGCGACAAGCTGGTCAAGCAGGCCGTCAAGCTGCGCCTGCACAACAACGTCACGTTCATGGGTCCCACCGGGGACATCGAGGGCGAGCTCGCCAAGGCCTCGATCCACGCGGTCAGCTCCCGGTTCGAGGGCTTCGGCATGACCATCATCGAGGCGTTCGCCTCCGGGGTGCCGGTGATCAGCTTCGACTGCCCCCGGGGCCCCCGCGAGATCATCACCTCCGGGGTGAACGGGCTGCTCGTCCCCGCCGACGACGTGGACGCCCTGGCCGGTGGCCTGATCCAGATGATCGACGACGAGGAGGGGCGTCGCCGGATGGCCGAGAACGCCCTCCGGACGGCGAGGAACTACGACATCTCCATGATCGTCAACCGCTGGGAGAAGTCCTTCGCCGAACTCGGTCGCTGACCGGAGCAGCGGACGGCCCCGTGGGGCGTCTCTGTGATGTGACCCTGTCATCTTCGGGAAGAACTCCCGATCCAGTGATCGAAATGCTCTCCTACGGGAAGCACCTGGCCAGGGACCGCGTCGGCCCCGCCGCGCCGAGGGAACAGGTGGGCGGCGCGGCACCGGGGCCGGAGCCGGGGCCTGGGTCTGGGCCTGGGCCTGGGCCTGTGTCGAGGCCGATGCCGGTGCCGGTGCGGATGTCCGTACCGATGTCCGTGCCGGTGCCGGTGCCGGTGTCGAGAGGGGACGCCGGGGCACCGGGGGCTCGTGCCGATGCCGATGCCGGGGCATCGAGGGCTTGTGCCGATGCCGATGCGTCCGAGGATCGTGTCGACGTCGCGGCGTTGTTCGCCGAGCACCATCTCGGTCTCGTACGGCTGGCGCTGCTCATGGTGGGCGACCAGGCCACGGCCGAGGACGTCGTGCAGGAGGCGTTCGCCCGCACCCACGCGGGACAACGCCGCCTGCGCGACCCCGATCGGGCGCTGACGTACATCCGCTCGGCGGTGCTCAACGGGTCCCGGTCGGTGCTGCGCCGCCGGGCGGTCGCCTTCCGGCGGGCCGTGCCGTACGAGCCGCCCGTCTGGTCGGCCGAGCACGCGGCGCTGCTCGGCGAGGAGCGCCGCGAGGTGCTCGTGGCCCTGCGCGCGCTGCCCAGGCGGCAGCGGGAGGCGCTGACGCTCCGCTACTACCTCGACCTGTCCGACCTGGAGATCGCCCAGACCATGGGGATCGCCGCTGGAACGGCCCGTTCCACCATCGCGCGCGGGCTGGCCGCCCTCGCCCGAGTGCTTGGGGAGCAATCATGACCGCCACCGGAAACCACCACCGCGACTCCCTGCCCGCCACCGGGAACCGCCACCGAGACGCCCTGTCCGCCACCGGGAACCGTCACCGAGACGCCCTGTCCGCCACCGAGAGCCGCCTTCGCGACGCCCTGTCCACCGCCGCGGTGACCGCCGTGGACGTCCGCCCGCTGACCGTTCCGGCGCACCGCTCCAGGGTCTCCTTCCGGATCGCCGTCCCGGCCCTGGCCGTCGCCGTGACGGTCTTCGGGGTCGTACACCTCACCACCCCCGCCCCGCCGCCGGCGGAGGGCATCATCGCCATGGCGATGAACGGCGACGAGCCGTCCGAGTACGCCGACGTGTCGGTCTTCCTCTGCAAGCCGAGGGATCTTCCCCCCTGCGACCACGCGGCGACCCGGGAAGAGAGGGCGGGGCTTCGGCGGGCGATCGAGGCCCGGCCCGAGATGGAAAGGGTCCTCTTCGAGGACCGTCAGCGGATGTGGGAGAACTTCCGGCGCCAGAACGCGGACAATCCGACGTTGATGCGGGAGATAGAGGTCTCGGACCTGCCGGAGGCGTTCCGGGTCTGGACCAGGCCGGGCGCGGATCCCGGCGCGGTCGCTCGTGCCATGAGCGAACTGCCGGGGGTGTCCAACTCGATAAACATGTCCTGCCTGCTGGAGCGCGCGTCGTTGTGGTCGATCGTCAGGGGCTTCCTTCCCTGGTCGGACGAGCCGGAGCAGTGCACGTTCCGGGGAACGGGGTGAGGGGGCGGGGGACGCGAGAAGACATGAGAGGACGTCGAGGGACATGAGAGGACGCTAGGGGACGCGAGGGGATACGGAGGGACCGTGCGCGGGCCGGGTGGTGCCTCTTCCCGGGTCTTCGGGCGGCCTCCGGGTTCCTGGGTATGACGCGTAGGGTGAGCACGAGCCGTACCCCCAGGTTTGGAGCCATATGGGCATGATCATGGCGGTGAGTTTCACCCGCTACGGCAGGCTGTACTACCTCGATCCCGGTGAGCACAGTCCCAAGGTCGGAGACAAGGTGCTGGTTCCCACCGAGGCCGGGCCCGAGGTGGCCGAATGCGTCTGGGCGCCGCAGTGGACGAGCGAGGAGGTCGGCGGCCTGCCGGTGTGCGAGGGCATCGCGACCGAGGAGCACCTCACCCGCGACGAGGGCAACAAACGGCGTCGCGCCGAGGCCCGCAGCGTCTCCAAGCGCCTGATCAAGCGGCACACGCTGCCCATGAAGGTGGTCGGCGTCGACTACACGGACGCCGAGAACGTCTACACCGTCTATTTCTCGGCCCCCCAGCGGGTCGACTTCAGAGCCCTCGTCCGCGACCTGGCCCGCAACCTGCGCGCCCGGGTGGAGCTGCGCCAGATCGGCCCCCGCGACGAGGCCCGCCTCCAGGGCGGCATCGGCCCCTGCGGCCGTGACCTGTGCTGCGCCACCTTCCTCAAGGACTTCGAACCGGTCTCCGTCCGCATGGCCAAGGACCAGGACCTGCCGGTCAACCCGCTGCGCATCGCGGGGGCGTGCGGGCGGCTGATGTGCTGCCTGAAGTACGAGCACCCGCTCTATCTCGACGCGCACAGCAGGATGCCCCGCGTCGGGCTGAAGGTCGACACCCCCGAGGGGGCGGGAACCGTCGTGGGCCGCAACGTACCCTCCGACTCCGTCGTGGTCCGCCTGGAGGACGGCGGACGCCGCTGCGCGTGCCCGTCGGCGTCGGTGTGCTCCCCGCGCAAGCAGCACGACGCGGCGTACGGGGACGCGGTGAAGGTCGCCGACGGCGGGCCGGAGGGGTGACGGGGGCGTGGTGAAGGTCGCCGACGGCGGGCCGGAAGGATGATGGAGACGTGAAGGTCGCCGACGGCGGGCCGGAGGGGTGACGGAGACGCGGTGAAGGTCGCCGGCAGCGGGCCGTAGGGGTGGGCGGGATCGCCGTGAAGGTCGCCGAGGGCGGTTCTGAGCAGGGGTGACCGGGGCCGCCCGCCGTCGGCGTGTCCGCCTGGGCGATGCGCGGTCGCGGGGCCCGGCGCGGGCGTAGGATGCGAGCGGTCAGCCTCTCCGCGCGCGTCGGCTCCCCTCGCCGGACCCGCGTGCGACCCCGACCCACGGACTACGGAGCGGACAAGGCGTGAGATCCCATGTGGCCGCCGTACTGGCGGCGGTGGCCCTGCTGGCGAGCGCGTGCACCGGAACCGGCGCCAACGCCGGTTCCGGCATCGGTACGGGCGGCGGCGAGGTGGGGTCGGGGAGGTCGTCGCTCGGCTGGGAGGAGTGCGGCGACGGTTTCGAGTGCGCGAAGCTCTCCGTGCCCCTCGACCACGCCAAGCCGGACGGCGAGAAGATCGAGCTCAGCGTGATCCGGCTGCCCGCCTCGGGTGACCGGATCGGCTCGATCCTCCTCAATCCCGGCGGACCCGGCGCCTCCGGGGTCAAGTACGCGCGAGGTGCCCGCACGGCGGTGAGCGAGGCCGTACGGGACCGCTTCGACGTCGTGGGCTTCGACCCGCGCGGGGTCGGCGAGTCCGCGCCCGTCCGGTGCCTGTCGACGAGCGAGCTGGACACCTACGTCGGTCTCGACAGCTCGCCCGACTCGCCGGGGGAGGTCACCATGCTGGAGGAGGGCTCGCGGCGGTTCGCCTCCGGCTGCCAGGCCCGCTCGGGCAGGCTCCTGCCGCACGTCGGCACGGCCGACGCCGCCCGGGACATGGACCTGCTGCGCGCCGCGGTCGGTGACTCCCGCCTCACCTACCTCGGCAAGTCGTACGGCACCCAGCTGGGCGCCGCCTACGCGGACCTCTTCCCCGGCCACGTACGCGCCCTCGTGCTGGACGGCGCCGTGGACCCCTCGCTCGACCCGCTGGAGCTGAACACCGCGCAGGCCCGCGGTTTCGAGGTCGCCCTCGACGCGTTCCTCGGGGACTGTCTCACCGCCACCGACTGCCCTTTCCGCGGCTCCGTCGGCTCCGCCCGCGCGGAGATCGCCGCCCTGCTCCGCCGCGCGGACACGACTCCCCTGACCAACGGGACGGGCGACGGCCGTACGGTGACCGAGGCCTGGACCACCCTCGGCCTGATCACCCCGCTCTACGACCGGCAGGCCTGGCCGGTTCTCCGCCAGGCGCTCGGCCGGGCACTGAAGGGCGACGGTACCGTCCTGCTCCGCCTGGCCGACCTGCTGATCGACCGCGAGGCGAACGGCGAGTACACCAACCAGACCGAGTCCAACCTGGCCGTCAACTGCGTCGACGCCCCCTACCCCCGCGACTCCGCCGCCTACGCCGCCGCGGCCCGCGAGTCGGCCAAGGACGCCCCGCTCTTCGGCGCGTACGTCATGTGGAGCTCGCTGCCCTGCGCCTACTGGCCGGCCAGGGGAGGCCCCCGGGCGAAGATCGACGCGCCCGGGGCCCCGCCCATCATGGTCGTCGGCACCGAACGCGACCCGGCCACCCCCTACCAGTGGTCCGAGGCCCTCGCCTCCCAGCTCTCCTCCGGCGTCCTCGTCGGCTTCGACGGCGACGGGCACACCGCCTACCTGACGGGGTCGACGTGCGTGGACCGCCTGGTGGACGACTACCTGATCGATCTGACCGTTCCCAAGGACGGAACCCACTGTCCCAAGATCAGCTGATTCCAGGGCGCGGGAAGGCCCCGGGAGCCTGTAGACTGCCGTAGGCCGTGGTGAAACACGGCACGCCGCCTTAGCTCAGTCGGCCAGAGCACTTCACTCGTAATGAAGGGGTCTGGGGTTCGATTCCCCAAGGCGGCTCCAGGTCAGAAGGCCCCCACCGGGTTCCGGTGGGGGCCTTTTGCCAATACCCCTGCTAACAGGGCCGCGGATCGGGTGGCTTTCCCCGCGACAGGGATGAGCGTCGGTCGCCTTTAACGCGCCGATATTGCGGCCGTCTACGAACATGGTCTCCCTGAGACGGTGCGCCGCTCGCACAGGGAGCACCACACCTCGTCCGGCTCCAGCAGGCCGGTTACTTCGTTCAGTAACGATCTTTTGATCTGACTCAGGGCTGTCGCGTCTTTGCTGAAGCAGCGGGCGACCCAGACGTCATGATCGTATGTCCACCAGTTGTCGAGGTGAAGGTGCACAGCGGATGCTCCGTCGAACCACCACAGGTCTGCTGGCCCTGAAGCCTCATCGACTCGCGGAGGAAAGCCCGCACCCGCCAGAACCGGGGCCGTTCCCCGTGTAGTGGTCAGTTCCAGCGTCAGATGTGGCCAGCGGTGAACGGCCACAAGCAGCGCGTGCGCCTCAAGCCGCTGCTCGACGGTCCGGTTGAGGATCCTGAGCGGCTTGTCGGCGAGGGTCATCCCGGCACGGCCGTCCAGGAGAACCTCCACACCCCACGTCCAGTCACCGTCCACGATTCCGTAAAACGCCCATCCGTGGGGCGTCCAGTAGACCCTCGCATCGCCATCCAGCCCGTATTCCATTCCATTGGGCCCCAAAGCCGGGCACCACAGCCCGCCGTACCTCTGCTCGAAAGCGATCATCGCCTCAACGGCTTCAGCGGGAACCCCGACCTCGGCCCCGTCATGATCAACGGCACGGGCAGTCCGTTCGATCCAGTCCACAGGCGTCGGTTCATACCAGCGCGCGTTTTCGTAAAGGAAAGTGTGGAGACGAGGCGATATCGAGCGGTCAGTTCGTATGTGCACACCTCAACGTAAAATCCCTGAGCCTGCACTGGGCAGGATCAGGGACTTTGTAAGAGGTCGAATCATCTCTTGTTCGAGAGCTTTGGCGAAGACATCGGCGGCGGCTGTTTCCGCTGAGCGGATCACGTGGGTGTATACGCGCGGGGTGACTGCTGGGTCTGCGGGGCCACGTCGAGCCGCGACCATATGAACGGGGATGTCGGCCAGGAGGCCCGTACAAGCCTGGATGATCACGAGCGAGGCGTTTCCACGCGAGCCGGGTCTCCTCATCGGATCTGACGCCTGAACGATCTCTGAATAGATATTTCACGGTCAGGGGCATGCTTGGTTCTGGGATTCGTTCTTTCCCTTCCCGATGGGAGGCCTCCCCTCCGGCTATTCTCACGATGTGAGTGCTCAGCCTGTCCATTCACACGCCCCTGGGGAGCCCCGGGTGCCGCGCACCGTTGATGGGATCGCTGGGACACTGCAGGGTGGTCGGCGGATGGAGTTCTACCGGGAGCTGGGCGCAGCACCTCTGGATCAGGCCGAGACGATCCTGCGTCGCTGGGGTGTGAGGCGATGCTCGACACAGATCCCGAGGCCGACCAGATCCGTGATGCCGCGCTGGAAGGCACCTTGCCCGTCGCCACGCTCGATGACGTCCTTGCTCGCCAAGGGCGGCAAGGGCCATCCCCTGATTGAACCCGAAACGGAGGGATGGCCTTGCTATTTCTCCGAAGGGGTCGCGGAGCTTCTGGCCGATCCTCAGGTCAGCTCGATGTTGTTCTCAGCGGTTGTCGCACTGTCCGTTGAGATCAACGAAACGAAAGGTGATGTCTCCGGTCACACCGCTTCCGTCCAGTGGCCGCGGCAGCGCAGGGTTCCGCTCGGCAAGGATGGGATCTTGGGCGTCACCGAGTACGTCGTCGTCGTTGCAGACGCGGCCGAACCGCACTGCATCATCATCCGCGTCCAGCTGTATTAGACGGCGACGCGACAGCGGCCTCGCCGAAACGTCGCACCGACAATTACGCGGGTATCGCCGAGGCTTACACGTTCTGGGAGAAAACCGACCGTGCCATGCGTGTGCTCCTGGCCGCCGAGAAGATCGCTCCTGCCGGGGTACGGCGAACCGGCCTCCGGCAGGTGATCACCGACCTGCTCCACCGCGACCACTGCGGCAAGCTTTCCGGCCTGCACGCCCTGGCGCGTCGCTCCGGCGTAGCGATCTAGTGCCGTGACCGCATAGGTTCATCGGGTTGAAGTCGAACCGGCCCTCGTCGCCCGTGTGCCCCTGGCAGGATCTTGCACATGTTCAAAGAGAAACTCAACGCGCTCTCGCAGTTGATGGCCGAGCACATGGCCGCGCCGTTCCCTCCGGGCTTTCGCGGCCTGGATATCGAAGGCCAGGAGATGGTGCTGCTCGACGCGGACGCCTACGGCTATGCCTCCGATGTCCTCAAAGGCCCACTCGATGAGCAGCGCCGCGCGGCCTTGCTGAAGCTCACGGCGGCGTTCGAGAAGGTTCTCCCGGCGATCGACGACGAGTACGCGGTCAAGTACTACACGCACGTGCGCGACATGGCCGTGCTGGCCGCCGAGATCGATACCTTGCGCGACAAAGTAGACCTCTGACTGGGAAGGTTCGCCGAGGTGGCGGTCGGGGCGGTTGGATGTGCAAGGACGTCCAATCCGACCGCTGGAGGTGCGGTGGCTGAGCCTGTCCGTGTGCGCAGACTGACCGACCAGGAGGGGCAGAAACTGCAGCAGATCGTGCGCCGAGGCAGCACCAGCTCGGTGCGGTTGCGGCGCGCGATGATGCTACTGGCCTCGGCTGGCGGGAACCGGGTCCCGGTGATCGCCCAGCTGGTGCAGGCCGATGAGGACACCGTCCGCGACGTGATCCACCGGTTCAACGAGATCGGCCTTGCCTGCCTGGACCCTCAGTGGGCGGGAGGCCGTCCCCGCCTGCTCAGCTCTGACGACGAGGACTTCGTCATCAAGACGGCCACCACCCGACCGACCACGCTCGGCCAGCCCTTCACCCGCTGGTCTATCCGCAAACTGCTCGCCTACTTGCGCAAAGCCCATGGCCGGGGCATCCGCATCGGTCGCGAGACGTTACGCCGCCTGCTCGCCCACCGCGGCGTCACCTTTCAGCGCACCAAGACTTGGAAGGAGTCTCCAGATCCGGACCGCGACGCCAAGCTGGACCGGATCGAGGAGGTCCTGGACCGCTTCCCGGATCGGGTCTTCGCCTTCGACGAGTTCGGCCCGCTCGGTATCCGCCCCATTGAAGGGGCGGGCTGGGCCGCTGCCGGCCACCCCGAGCGGCACCCGGCCACGTACCATCGCACCCACGGTGTCCGGTACTTCCACGGCTGCTATTCGGTCGGCGACGACACCCTCTGGGGCGTCAACCGCCGCAAGAAGGGTGCTGCGAACACCTTGGCCGCGCTGAAGTCGGTCCGGGACGCCCGCCCCGACGGTGCCCCGATCTACGTGATCCTGGACAACCTTTCCGCTCACAAGGGCGAGAAGATCCGTCGCTGGGCGAAGAAGCACCGGGTCGAGCTGTGCTTCACGCCGACCTACGCATCCTGGGCGAATCCGATCGAGGCCCACTTCGGGCCGTTGCGGCAGTTCACCATCGCCAACTCCAACCACCGCAACCACACCATCCAGACCTGGGCCCTGCACGCCTACCTCCGCTGGCGCAACAAGAACGCCCGACACCCCGACGTCCTCGCATCTCAACGCCACGAGCGCGCCCGGATCCGTAGCGAGAAAAGCATCCGATGGGGCGGACGGCCTCTCGCTGCCGCAGCCTGATCTACCTGGCGAACCTTGCCCGACCAGCCCTAGCAGTAACCGTCCAGTCTGGTTCCAGCAGGAGCGAGGTTGGGCCAGGGGTGCCCTGCTCTGTCCGAGGCTGCGGACCTTAAAAGATCAAGAAGACTACATCCCGGGTAGCCGCGGAAACTCGAATAGGAGGAACGGTAGTAGCAGCTCCAGTAGCTCACGACCCGTCGCTGAGTGCGTGCGAAGAAGGCCGGGTTGTCTACGATGAACTGCCCGTAAGCGAGGTGGCTTCGGCTGCCCGGCGTGGCGAGATCACGAAGCTCATCGCGGATGACGACCAGGATTTCCAAGACGTACTCGCCAACCAACTGCACGACGAACGGGACGACCCACGGGTCCGCGGAGCCCACGACCTTCGCCAGGTGGCGCTGCCTAACCATCCCGTCGCAGTGCCTTGAGTACAAGCAGTGCAGAAGTTGACGTTGACGCGACGAGAGCGACGCTACCGCTTCTGTCGGCGGCTCGTCGTTGTAGAGACGCCCAGGAATGGCCACCTGTTGGCCCTCTACAACGACCGAAAACGGCTCAAGCGGCCGGAGGCGGGAAGCGGGCATGACCGCCAGAACCGCCTCGGCATCGCCTGCCAGCTCGGCTGGGAACGCCAAGGTCAACGGATCACTGCTGTTGGAAGGCGGCTGCACGAGCTGAGCATAAGCGGACGCCTTAGCCACGAGCATGGCCCCCACCACCTGACGGTCGCCCAATCCGGTGAACGTATGTGGTCAGAGCACTAGCCGTGACTGGAAACGTTCACCGGAGGTGGCCCATGCCGTCCGTCACGGCACCGGAATCTGTTTCTCGGCGCCCGTTCCCGCGGCTCGCACGGCGCTAGCATCGGGTCCTGTGATCGTATGGCTCAACGGCACCCACGGCGCGGGCAAGACGACGACCAGTCCACTCGTGCAGCGACTGATCCCGGATTCACGGGTGTTCGACGCCGAGAAGGTCGGCGAGACACTCATGGACATCACACCGGGGTTGCCCGCGACGGACAACTTCCAGCACTGGCCGCCTTGGCGGCCACTCGTCGTCGAGACCGCCCGCCGCGTACTCGACTACACCGGCGGCACTCTGGTGGTGCCCATGACTGTCCTGGTCGAGCAGTACTGGCGCGAGATCAGCGCGGGCCTCGCCCGACATGCCATTCCGGTACGGCACTTCGTCCTCCACGCCGACCAAGACACCCTCCGCGAGCGCATTGAGGGGGACACTCTTCTTGGCCCCTCCCCCTTCCGTCTCAAATACCTTGAGTCCTACGTCGAGGCGGCCCGCACGTGGCTGCACGGCGAGGCCGAGGTCATCGACACCACGCACCTCACGCCCGCCCAGGCTGCCCTGCGGATCGCGGAGGCCGTCAAGAGTTGAGATCCGCCCCCGGGTGAATGATGCGAGACGCCCGTGAGCGCTGCTCGTCAGCATGATCGAGCTGTCCTCACAGGTCACTGGGATGAGGGTCGGAGAACACCCGGATCTGCGTGGGCAGGGCACGCTGACATGTGAGACGGCCGGAAGCATCGAGAACTGATGGGAGGCCGGGCCGCGGGTTGGAAGCCCCCCGCGACGTCGGCCCGGGTCTCGGCCGCCGCCCCTGCTGAAGTGCCGGTAGTCCCTGAGCGTGGGGAAAGGACGCGCTGGGAGGATGTCACCGGCGTCCGGTTGGATGGGGCTCATGACCGCTCATGACGTGGCCGGGCTGCTGCCCGACATTCCGGTGCTTCGCGACGTGTGCCGTTCCATGGCGGTGCTGGAGGCCGTCATCAGCCCGGAATGGTCCAGCCGTTACCACTCCTTCGACGCGGACTGGGCTCCTGGGGAGGAGATGGCTTCGATGCGGAACGGGGCGGGAGACGAGTACTCCATCGTCTTCTCGGCGGCGGGCGCCTACGTCCGCGGTTTCGACCACGAGGCGGTGATGAGCCCGTACGGCAACGACGGGCCGTGGCCGGGGGTGCTCGACTCCGTTCCCGGGGTCTTCCGCCACTGCGTGACCGAGCCCGCGTTCTGCGGCGAGGACGGCATGCCGGTCGTGACCGCCTGCCTGTGGCGCGAGAGCGGCGACGACCGCTGGCGGGTGGGTGAGATCGACTATCCGGACGGTGCCGGCGATCCCGACGGTGCGGCGTACCTGTTCGGGCGGCTCGTCGATCCGTCTGCGGAGGTGTTCCAGCGGTTCGCCGAGGGCTACTACGAGGTCCCCGTGGACCTTGACGCGGTACGGCACGTCTACGCCCTTCGCCCGTTGACGCAGGCGGTGGTCACCGCGCTGAACGCCGACCTCACCATGACCGACCTCGCCGCCGACCTCACGGCGGCCCGGTACCCGTCCGCCGCCGGTTGAGAAGACGGCAGGACGAGCGGTTCGTCGTCGCCCCCGCCGATCGCCGCGTACCGGCGCGGGAGGCTGCCGCACTCGGACGCCAGCCATGCTGGGCCTCACCGCGGCAATAAGCCCGAGCCCGTCCGTAACGGGCACTGAGCGCCTTTGCGTGATGTTCTACCGGGTGTCGCGGCTTCTCCGAGGGGTCACGGTTCCTCCGAGGAGGTCACGGCCGGTGAGGCGGGTGGCCGCGGCTTTCGCCGGGGTGGCATCGCGGGGTTCGATCTCATGGGCGCCGTCGGCCCCGCGACAGGCGTTTTCGCTTTTGTTGCTGCCGGTAGGAGCCGGGGCGTTTTTCTTGGTGTGCGGGTGACGTCGGATTAGCGAGTGGCTGACTTCTCGGTGGATATTCTAAAGGGTTGATGGTTGAGTTCGGCTGGGCTCATCCGCCGAGGCTCATTCGTCGATTGAGAAGCCGGGGTGTTGTCATCTCGATCCGTCCGGGGGCGTTGGGCGGCCCCGAGAGCAGTGAGGCGCGACCCATGTCTGTTTTCTGGGACCTCAAACACCGGTTGTGCGAGGCGATCAACGCTCATGACCTGCAAGGAGTGCTCGACTGCTACGCCCCGGACGCTGTCCACGTCTCGCCGTCGGGCGTGGAGGAGGGCCATGAGCAGATCGCCTGGTTCTACGAGCAGTTGTTCACCGGATTTCCGGACCTTCACCTGACGCCGTGGTTCGAGATCGGTGACCACGACAATCCGGCCGTCACGGAATGGACGATTACCGGGACGCATTCCGGCCCTTTCCTTCTGCCGGGCGGAGGGGAAATAGAAGGAACCGGATCTCGTATCACCATCCGCTCGACATGTTCCGCCTTCATCGAGGACGGCAAGATCAAATCGCATCGGGAGTACTTCGACCAGCTGGAGCTGTACAACCAGCTCGGCTACGGCCTGACGAAACTCGGCTCCACCTCCACGTGAGCCGGACATCGTCGCCGCGCGGCCGGTCGTAGACGAGTCCGGCGGGCTCGACGTGGTGGCGAAGTTCGCGGTCGAAGGCCTCTCCGAGGTGCCGTCGACGCGGCCTGGGCATGGCGTTCGCGCGTCCCCTGACCGGCTGATCCCTGCTTGACTCTGCCGTCGCGTCAACATCTACCGTCGTGGACGAGCCGGAAGATCCGGCTCGGTGATGGTGGAACGGATGGGCGGGCCATGGCGTGGTCGATCGCACAGGTGGCGCGGATGTCGGGGGTGACGTCGAGGACCCTGCGTCACTACGACGAGATCGGGCTGCTGGCACCCGCCTGGGTCGGCGGGAACGGCTACCGCCACTACGAGGAGGACCAGCTGCTGCGGCTGCAGCAGATCCTGGTCCTGCGGGAGCTCGACCTCGGTCTCGCCGAGATCAAGGAGATCGTCGACCGGCACACCGACCCGGTGGCGGCACTGCGCGAGCACCACCGGCGGCTGCTGGGGGAGCGCGACCGGCTGGACGCGGTCGCTCGCGTGGTCGCCCGCACCATCACCGAACTCCAGGAGAGCGAAGGGAAGGGTGACATGTCCAAAATCAGCAGGCCGGAGAACCTGTTCGAGGGGTTCGACGGGGCGCGGTACGGCGCGGAGGCCCGCGAGCGGTGGCCGGGGCACTGGGAGCGGTCCGGGCAGCAGGAGCTCCTGGACACCGCGACCCCGCAGGAGATCGACCGCATGGGGCGGGAGGCCACGGCGGGAATGATCAGGATGGCCGAGCTCATGGCCGCCGGCACCCCCGCCGACGACCCCGCCGTTCTCGCCGAGCTCGACACCCACTACCGGCACATGACCCGGTCCTGGACGCCGACCGCGGCGGAGTACGCGCACCTGGGCCGGATGCAGGCCGACGACGAGGTGTTCCGGGCGAACTACGAACGGATCGCCGAGGGTCTGGCCGCGTACATGCGTGACGCCATGACCGCGTACGCGCACGCCCGGCTGAGCTGATCCTTCGAGGATTCGGGCCGGTCCTTCGAGGAACCAGTCCGGATGAGGGTCGAAGGAGCTGCAGATCCTTCGGCCTGTGCGCGGCTCGTCCCACTTCGGGGAACGGGGCCTCTCCTCGGAGAACAGGGTTTCTCCTGTGGGGCCGGGCTTCCCGCGCGATCCGACTCGCGGTTCGTCGCGAACCGATCGGTGGAAACCCGGTTTTTCGCGCCCGCCGGAGCGCCTGAGCCGTCCCGGAGGATCACCGGGCGTCAGGCAGAGGATCACCGGGCGTCGGGCATACGTGCGATGAGCACCTGGAAAACCCCATAATCTATGGCTTATGTCTGAACGGGGTGAGGGACAGTCAGGGGTCGCGTCCAAGGTCGGGCGGCTGGTCGCGATCGGGGCGGCGGCGGGGCTGCTGGTCGCGGGGATCGCGTTGCCGGCCGTGGGAGGCGCGGGCCTGGGCTTCGTGTCGGCGACCAACGAGCTGAACCTCAAACCCGCCGACCTCGTCGAGCCCCCGCCCGCGGAGGTCTCGATCGTCCAGGACGCCCGCGGCAAGGAGATCGCGCGGTTTTACGAGGAGTATCGCGAGGTCGTCGCCCTCGACCAGATCTCCGAGATCATGAAGACGGCGATCATCTCGATCGAGGACTACCGCTTCTACCAGCACGGCGCGATCGACCTGGAGGGCACGAT